>NC_011891.1:2762000-3077500 GCF_000022145.1 Anaeromyxobacter dehalogenans 2CP-1 | reverse complement strand
CTATAACGGTCCTAAGGTAGCGAAATTCCTTGTCGGGTAAGTTCCGACCTGCACGAAAGGCGTAACGACTTCCGCGCTGTCTCGACCAGGGACTCAGCGAAATTGAAATAGCTGTGCCGATGCAGTTTACCCGCGGCAAGACGGAAAGACCCCATGAACCTTTACTACAACTTGCCACTGACACTAGGAATTGATTGTGTAGGATAGGTGGGAGCCTATGAACCCTGGGCGCTAGCTCGGGGGGAGGCAACGGTGAAATACCACCCTGTCGATTTCTGGTGTCTAACCTGGACCCCTCATCGGGGTTGGGGACAATGGCTGGTGGGTAGTTTGACTGGGGCGGTCGCCTCCCAAAAGGTAACGGAGGCGCGCTATGGTTCCCTCAGCCTGATTGGAAACCAGGCGTCGAGTGCAATGGCATAAGGGAGCTTGACTGCGAGACCGACAGGTCGAGCAGGTGCGAAAGCAGGTCATAGTGATCCGGTGGTTCTGTATGGAAGGGCCATCGCTCAACGGATAAAAGGTACTCTGGGGATAACAGGCTTATCGCGTCCAAGAGTTCACATCGACGACGCGGTTTGGCACCTCGATGTCGGCTCATCGCATCCTGGGGCTGGAGCAGGTCCCAAGGGTTTGGCTGTTCGCCAATTAAAGCGGTACGCGAGCTGGGTTCAAAACGTCGTGAGACAGTTTGGTCCCTATCTGCCGTGGGCGTAGGAGAAGTGAGAGGATCTGTCCTTAGTACGAGAGGACCGGGATGGACGCACCGCTGGTGTACCAGTTGTCTCGCCAGAGGCATCGCTGGGTAGCTATGTGCGGAACGGATAACCGCTGAAAGCATCTAAGCGGGAAGCCAACCTCAAGACGACTTCTCCCGGGCGCAAGCCCCTGAAGCCCCCTCGAAGACGACGAGGTCGATAGGCCGGAGGTGTACGCGCTGTGAGGCGCTCAGCTGACCGGTACTAATAGGGCGTGCGGCTTGGTCTCCCTTTTCTCAGGTCGTAGGCGACCTGCTCGAGGTCGAGATCGAATTCCTTCGAAGTACTCAGTGGATGTGCGGCCCTCTGCGGCCCCGCGGTGCGGTGCTCTTCTTTTCCCTTCGTAGCGGTTGTCGAGAGACCTCGTGGTCTCACGTTCTTTCAAAGGTTTGCGGTGGCTATATCGGTGGGGTCACACCCGTTCCCATCCCGAACACGGTAGTTAAGCCCACCAGAGCCGATGGTACTGCACCGGAAGCGGTGTGGGAGAGTAGGTCGCTGCCGCATCTTTTCGTGCCCGCCAGAGCATCCGCTCTGGCGGGCTTTTTCTTTTGGCGCGCCCGGCCCGGCGCGGCGACCGCCGGCGCGGTCCGGCGGGCTGAACGACGCCCGGCGCGGTGGGCCGGCCGGGTATACTCGCCCTTTCGCCGCAGCCCGCGGCGACGGAGGGAACGATGGCGCGCGCGATGGTCGGGGTGATCGGGGGGACGGGGCTGGGCGAGGCGCTGGGTGCCCTCGGCGGCGGCGAGGTCCGCGCGCTGGACACGCCCTTCGGCAGGCCCTCCGCGCCGATCACGCTGACCGAGGTGGGCGGGGTGCCGGTGGCGCTCCTCCCGCGGCACGGGGAGGGGCACATGCTCAACCCGTCGCAGGTCCCGTACCGCGCCAACATCTGGGCGCTGAAGTCGCTGGGCGTCACGCACGTGCTCGCGAGCGGCGCCGTCGGCAGCCTCCGCGAGGAGGTCGCGCCGCGCAACCTGGTGATCCCGGACCAGGTCATCGACAAGACCTTCCGCCGCGCCGGCACCTTCTTCGACGACCTCGCGGTCCACGTGGAGTTCGCGGCGCCGTTCTGCACCACCCTCCGCAACGTCCTCGTGAAGGCGGGCACCGGGTTCCCGGCGCGCGTGCACCAGGGCGGGACCTACGTCTGCATGGAGGGCCCGCAGTTCTCGACTCGGGCCGAGAGCGAGCTGCACCGGAGCTGGGGCGCGTCGCTCATCGGGATGACGGTGATGCCGGAGGCGAAGCTCGCCCGCGAGGCCGAGCTCTGCTACGCGCTCGTGGCGCTCCCGACCGACTACGACTGCTGGAAGCCGCACCCGGCCTCGGTGGACCAGGCGAAGCTCATCGAGGAGATCCTGGCGAACGTGAAGTCCGCCACGCAGAACGCGATCGAGCTGATCCGGCGGGCGATCCCGCACGTCGCCGCGCTCGAGAAGCCGTGCGCGTGCCAGTCGGCGCTGGCGCTCGCGATCTGGTCGGATCGCAGCCGGATCGCGCCGGCCACCCGCGAGAAGCTCCGCCCCATCCTGGAGAAGTACCTGGCCGGCTGAGCCGGGCCGGTCAGGCGCCGGTGGCGGGGGGCTCCGGCGAACGGGGCCGGCGCAGCAGCTCCGCGACCCGCGCCAGATCCGCCACCAGGCCCGCGAGCGCCTCGCGGCGGGCCGCGTCGTCCGGCGCGCGCAGCACGGCCGACGGGTGCAGCGTCGCGATCACGACCTCCGCCAGCGGCGAGGGCACCGGCTGCCCGCGCCGCTCGGTCAGCCGGAAGCCGCGCCCGAGCAGCGCCTGCGCCGCGGTCGCCCCCAGGCACACCAACGCCCGTGGCCGCACCGCCGCGATCTCCGCCTCCAGCCAGGGGAGGCAGGCCCGCACCTCCGCCGCGTTCGGCTTCTGGTGGATGCGCCGCTTGCCGCGAGGCTCCCACTTGAAGTGCTTCACCGCGTTGGTCACGTAGGCGTCGCGCCGGTCCAGCCCCGCCGCCGCCAGCGCACGATCTAGCAGCCGTCCCGCGGGGCCGACGAACGGCTCGCCGGCGCGATCCTCGTCGTTGCCGGGCTGCTCGCCCACCAGCATCACGGTCGCGCGAGTCCGACCGGCGCCGAACACGGTCTGGGTCCCGCGCTCCCACAGCGGACAGGCGGTGCAGCCCGCGGCGGCGCGCCGGAGCGCCGGCAGCGTGGCCCGCGCGGGCACGAGCGGGGCGGCGGTGCCGCCGGGGGGAGCGCGCCGTGGCATGCGGACAACCTGCGGCGGCGGCGGCGGCCGCGCCCGCGAGCGCGTCGGCGAGGACGACGCTCGCTAGGCGCCGGGCGCGTCGAGCGCCAGGGCCGCGAGCTGGCGGACGTTCGCCGGGCACTCCAGCGCCGCGAGCTCGCCCCGCGTCACCCAGCGCGCCGCGTCCCACTCGTCGCAGGCGGCGAGGTCGCGGCCCGCCACGTCGGCCACGAACGCGAAGTTCAGGTGCAGGCCCTTCGATCCGGCCGGGTGCTCCTCGTACCCGATGAAGCCCGGAGGCGATCCGTCCACCCCGAGCCCCGCCGGGAACCGCCCGGTGAGGCCGGTCTCCTCGCGCAGCTCGCGCACCGCCCCCTCGAGCGGCGTCTCGCCCGGCTCGAGCTCGCCGCCCACCGGCACCCAGGTGCCGAGGCGCCGGTGACGGATGAGCAGCACGGCGCCGCCGTGGCGGCAGAAGACGGAGGTCGAGAAGGCGCGGCGCTCGGACATGGCCGCGCAGTATGCCACCGGGCGCCCGCACGCGGGAGCTAGAGCCGAGCGCGGTCGAACTGGTCGCGTCGCGAGGCACACGATGGCGTCGCCGAGCCGGGCACACGAGGACCGAGCAGCGCAGGCGTGCCCGTAGGCACGTCGAGCAGCGCAGGGACGAGTCCGCCCGGCGCAGGCAGGCAGCGTGCGCCGCAGCAGCGACCCGGATCGAGCGGTCTCGGCCTCAGACCCCGCCGGCGGCCCGATCGCGGACGGCGGCCTCCGGCGCCGGCGCGCTGGCGTCGGCGTCAGCGGCGGCGATGGCGCGCGGCCCGCGCCGGCCGCGGCGGCGGACCTTCTCCACCCAGACGAAGACCACCGGCACCACCCACAGCGTCAGCATGGTGGAGGTGATCACGCCGCCGATGACCGCGATGGCCATGGGCGCCCGGAACTCGCTGCCCATGCCCTTGCCGAGGGCGGTGGGGAGCATGCCGAGGATCATCGCGCCGCTGGTCATGAGGATGGGGCGCAGCCGGCGCGGGCCGGACCGGCGCACCGCGGTCTCCGGGTCGTCACCCTCGCGCAGGTGCTGGAGCGCTCCGTCCACCAGCAGGATGGCGTTCTTGGTGACGAGCCCCATGAGCAGGATGATCCCGATCAGCGAGCCCATGTTCACCGTCTGGCCGGCGAGCCCCAGCCCCAGCACCGCGCCCACGATCGCGAGCGGCAGCGAGAGCATGATGGTGAACGGGTGGATGAACGACTCGAACTGGCTCGCCAGCACGATGAAGATGAACACCACCGCGATGAGCAGTGCCATGCCCATGTTCGCCTGCGACTCGGCCTGCTCCTTCTGCATGCCGTCCCAGATGTATCCGTAGCCGGCCGGCAGCGGGCGCGCGCCGACCCGGGCGCGGAGCGCCTGCACCGCGCCGCCCAGGTCGTGGCCGGGCGCGATCTGCGCCCACACCGAGATGCTCCGCTCGCGCCGCTGGTGCTCGATGACCGCCGGGCTGGTCGAGCGCTCCAGCCGCGCGAGCTGCGCGAGCGCCACCGGCCCGCGGGGCGTCGAGATCCACATCCCGTCGAGCGCGTCGCGCGACCCCCGGTCGTCCCCGGTCAGCCGCACGCGGATCTCCGACTCGCGGCGCCCCTCGCGCAGCTTGCCCGCCACCTCGCCCTGGGTGGCGAGGCGTACCTGCAGCGCGACCGCGCCGGCCGGGACGCCCAGCCGCGCCGCCTCCTCCCGGTCCACCTCGACCTGCAGCTCGGGCTTCCCCGGCGAGTCCTTGAGCTGGATGTCGGTGAGCGCCGGGACCGCCCGCATCGCCTCGACCAGCCGCTCCGCCTCCTCGCGGAGCCGGGTGAAGTCGCGGCCGGTCACGTGCATGAGCACCGGCGGGAAGTCGCCGATGCCCTCGAGCATGGGCGGGTCCGAGACGGCCCGCGTCGCGAGCCGTTCGTCGGCCGCGAGCACGCCGCGGATCCAGTCCTTGTAGCTCTCCACGCCTTCGCGGCGGGCGTTCTTGTCCACCAGGTTGACCCGCCAGCGGACCTGCCGCGGGTCCTCCTGGTAGCCGATGGTCGCGTAGACCGCGGTCACCCCGGGCAGCGCGCGGACGCGGGCCTCCAGCGTGGCGCTGCGCCGCGAGGCGGTGGCGAGGCTGGTGCCCGGCGGGTACTCCAGGTTGACGATGAGCTGGTTGCGGTCCTCCTTGGGCGCGAACTCGGACCCGAGCAGCGGGGCCACCGCCAGGCTCGCAAGGAAGAGCAGCGCGGCCGCCGCGAAGGTGAGGCCGCGGTGCCGGAGCACCCAGTCCAGCGTGCGCGCGTACACGCGATCGCTCGCGTCGAACCCGGCGCGGATCCGCCGCGCCAGCGCGTGCTCGCGCCGCGCCTGGCCCGGGACGTGGGCGCGGACGAACCGCGCCGAGAGCATCGGGTCGAGCGTGAACGCGACGAACAGCGAGATCAGCACGGCCACCGTGATGGTGAGCCCGAACTGCCGGAAGAACTGGCCGGTGATGCCCTGCATGAACGCGACGGGCACGAACACCGCCACCAGGGTGAAGGTCGTCGCCATCACGGCCAGCGCGATCTCCTGCGTGCCGCGGCTGGCGGCCACCGCCGGCGGGTCGCCCGCCTCGAGGCGCCGGGTGATGCTCTCGCGGACCACCACCGCGTCGTCGATGAGCAGGCCGATCGCGAGCGAGAGGCCGAGCAGGGTGAGCTGGTTCAGCGAGAAGCCCATCCAGTACATCACGAACAGCGTGCCCACCACCGACGTCGGCAGCGCCAGCGCGGAGATGATCGTGCCGCGCACGTCGAGCAGGAAGAGGAGGATGATGAGGACGGCCATGGCGCCGCCGAAGAAGATGGCGACCCACACCTCGTGCGCGTTGGCCTCGATGATCTCCGACTGGTCCACCAGGACCTGCGCCCGGAACCCGAGCTCGGCCTGCAGCTCGGGCAGGAGCCGCTTCACCTCGTTCGCGACCGCGGCGGAGTTCGCGCCGGCCTGCTTCACGACCTCGACCGCGACCGCGTCCACCCCGTCCGTCCGGACCAGCGTCTTCGGCTCCTTGGCGCCCTTGCGCACCAGGGCCACGTCGCCGAGCCGCATCAGCGAGCCGTCCTGCGCGGCGGCCACCGGCATGTGGCGGAGCGCGTCCACGTCCTGGAACTCGCCGCGCACGCGGATGCCGACCTCGCCGTCGCCGGCCGGGAACTTCCCGCCGGGCAGGTCGAGGTGCTCGCCCTGCACGCGCCGGAACACCGCCTCCGGATCCAGCCCGATGGCGCGGAGCCGGTCGCGGGACAGGTCCACCGAGACCTCCGGCTCGGCGCCGCCCACGATGCGCACCGCCGCGACGCCCTCGAGCTGCTCGAGGCGCGGGCGCACCTGGTCGTCGAGCTTCTCGCGGAGCGCGATGGCGTCCTGCCCGGACGCCGCCGAGAACACGAGCACTGGCTGCGCCGCGACGTCGTACTGCGCGATCACCGGCGCCCGGGCGCCGAGCGGAAGCTCCCCCTGCGCGACGCCCACCTTGTCCCGGACGTTCTGGACCGCCTCGCCCAGCGGCACCGACAGCTCGAACTCGATGAACACCAGCGACACGTCCTCGCGCGAGGACGAGAACACCTTGTCGATCCCGGCGATGGAGGAGACGGCGTCCTCGATCGGCCGGGTGACGGTCTCCTCCACGTCGCTCGGGCTCGCGCCGGGGTACGTGGTGGTGACGGTGACGAACGGCATGCTGACGTCGGGGTAGAGATCGGTGCCGAGCCGGCGCAGGCCGAGCAGCCCGAGCACCACCAGCGTCACCGACATCATGGCGGTGAAGACGGGCCTGCGGATGGCGACGTCGGAGAGCGTCATCCACGCACCTGCGCCACTGCCGTGCCCTCGGCGAGGCCGACCGGCGGGTCGGTGACCACGCGCAGCCCCTCCGGCCAGGCGCCGCCCTCCGGCAGCACCACCGCCGTCTCGCCGTCCTCGGCGAGCAGGCGCACCGGCAGCGTCCGCGCCCGGCCGTCCCCGCCGGCCACCCACACGGCGTGACCACCGGCGCGCTGCACCAGCGCCGCGGCAGGCACGCGCCACGCCTCGCGCTCCGCCCCGCGGGGCAGCTCGGCCCGCGCGTAGGCGTTCGCGAGGAAGCGGCCGCCGGCGTTGGCGACGGCGATCTCCACCGGCACGCGGTTCGTGGCGGGGTCCACCGCGGGGACCACCACCGTCACCACCGCGTCCGCGGCGCGCGCGCCGGTGCCGGGGACCGACACCGTCGCACGGGCGCCCGGGCGCAGCTCGGCGGCCTCGGACTGCGTGAGGGAGGTCTCGAGCACCAGCTCGCGCGTGGTGACGAGCGTGACGAGCGGGACGCCGGGCGAGACGGCGATGCCCACGCCGTCCGGCACGCGGGTGACGACCCCGGGGAACGGCGCGACCAGCCGGTGGTGCGACAGGTGGACCCGCGCCTGCTCCGCCTGCGCCTGGGCCGCGGCGAGGTGCGCGGCGACGAGGTCGCGCTGCGCGCGCGCCTGCGTGGCCTGCGCCTCCGACGCGCCCTCCTCGCGGCGGAGCCGCTCGGTGCGCGCGAGCGCGTCCTCCGCCAGCGCGAGCTGCGCCCGGGCGGCCGCCACCGCCGCCTCGGCCTGCCGGACCGCCGCCGCGGCGGCGCCGGGGTCGAGCGCCGCCAGGAGCGCTCCCTCGCGCACCTCCTGGCCGCGGCGCACCGCGACGCGCTCCAGCGTGCCGGCCACGCTGACCGCCAGCGCCGAGGCCTGGCGCGCCTTCAGCGTCCCGGTGGCGGTGACGCGCGGCGCGAAGCGGATGCGCTCCGGGGCGGCGAGGTGGGCGGCGGCGGCCGCCGGCCCCGCGGCGGGCGCGGGGGCGGTCGCCGGCGCGGGAGGCGGCGGGGGCCGGTCGGCGCCGCGGCGGCCGCAGGCGGTCGCGGCGATCGCGAGGAGCAGGGCGGGGCGGAGCGGCGGCATCGTCGGGTCTCCGGGGCTGACCGGTGGGTCAGGTTGCGGTGCGGCGGGCGCGGGCGGAGGCGGCGCGCGCGGCGGGCCCGGCCATGCCCTCGTAGAAGATCGTCAGGAACGAGCGCGCCCACCCGGCGAGGTCCGGCTTCTGGCGCAGCTCGGCCGTCCGCCGCACGAAGCCCTCGTAGGTGCCCACGAGCAGGTCGGCCACGGCGGCCGGATCGATGTCGCGGCGGAGCCGGCCGGCGGCCTGCTTCGCGGCGATGCGATCGCGCAGCGCGCGCTGCAGACGGCGCCGGAAGTCGGCCAGGCCACGGGTCCACCCCGGGCCCGCGGCCTCCAGCGCGCGGATCACGTGGCGGTTTCGCCAGAGCAGCTCGAGCGACTCCAGGTCGACCGCCACCTCGAACTCGAGCTGGGCGCGCAGGAGCGCCGGGCCGTCCTCGTCCCCGTGCGCCCGGTCGAAGCGGCGCTCGGCCTCCTCGCGGCGCCGGGTCTGCTCCTCCAGCGCGCCGTACAGCCGCTGCACGATCTCGGCGAACGCGGCGTCCTTGGTGCGGAAGTGCAGGTAGAAGGCGCCCTTGGAGATGCCGGCGCGGCGCGCGATGTCCTCGACGCGGGCGCGCGCGAGCCCGTGGCGGCAGATCTCCTCGCGGGCGGCCTCGAGCAGCGCCTCGTGGGCGCCGGGGGCGGGGCGTCGGGCCATGGCGACGTCCCTCGTACCGCGCCGCGCGCGCCGGCGCAACCGAAGCTGACCGACGGGTCAGGAATTGCGGGCCAACCCGGGCGGACCGGCGGCGCCGCCGTCCGCGGGGGCCCGCGGCGGCGTCATGGATCGAACGTGCCGGCCGCGCGCGCCAGGGCGAGCCGCGCCAGCCGGGCGTCGAGCGTGGCCGCGACCAGGCCGAGCTCGGCGGAGGACGCGGCGCTGGTGGCGTCCGCGACCTCGAGGTAGGTGGCGGCGCCGGCGGCGTGGGCCCGCTGGGCCTGCTCCAGCGCCTCGCGTGCCAGCGACGCCTGCTCCTCGGCCTTGCGCGCGGCGGCCGACGCGCTGTCGAGGTCCAGCCGGGCGCGCCGGACCTCGTCGCGCGCCTTGTTCGAGGCGAGCGCGAGGGCCGCGTCGGCCTCGGCCGCGCGGTGGCCCGCCTCGGCGAGGTCGGCCTCGCGCCGGCCGCCGTCGAACAGGGTCCACTGGAGGCCGAGCAGGACGGTCCAGCCGGCGTGCTCGCCGGTGAAGCCGGTGATGCTGGCCCAGCGCCAGGTCCCGCTCACGCCCAGCGTGGGGAGGTACGCGGCGACCGCCTCGCGGCGCTGCCCCTGGGCCAGCGCCAGCCGCGCGCGGGCGGCCTCCACGTCCGGCCGGCGGGCGGCGCGCTCCTCCTGCGCCTGGGCGTCGGCCGACGGCGGCGGGGGCTCCGGCGGTCGCTCCACCTCGAAGTCCGCGTCGCGATCCAGCAGCGTGGCGAGGGCGAGCCGGGCCGCCGCGTACGCGTTGTGCGCCCGGATCAGGTCCTGCTCGGCGCGCGCGCGATCGGTGCGCGCCTTCAGCAGCGCCAGGCGCGGCGCGGCGCCCTGTGCGGCGAGGTGCTCGGCGTCCGTCTCGTGCTGCCGCCAGGTCTCGAGCGTCCGCTCCTGCACCGCGACCGCTTCGCGGAGGGTGGCCGCGCCGTAGTAGAGCTGTGCCACGCCGAAGAGCAGCTTCTGGCGCGTGTCGGCGACCTGCGCGCTCGCGACGTCCTCGGCAAGGTAGGCGTTGCGGATGGCAGGCCAGAGCCGCGGCGCGAGGAGCGCCTGCTTCACCTCGGCCTGCGCCCCGTACTGCGTCTTCCGCTGCAGCTCCAGCTCCTCCATCGAGGTCGGGATGAGCGCGAGCGTGGTCGCCTCGCCCGGCAGGTTGCCGGGCGAGAACGGGCGGCCGGGATCGTACGGGGGGAGCGCCGCGCGCGGCGCGCTGGTCGGCCTGCCCAGGTCGCGGATCGCGAAGCTGGTGGGCAGGTCCAGCACCACGTCCTCGGAGTTCCAGGCGTACGAGGCGCCCGCGGTCACCTGGGGCAGGTAGTGGCTCCACGCCTTGCGCGCGAGGGTGCGCGCCTGGGCGAGCCGCTCGTCGGCGATGCGCAGCTCGAGGCTGGCCTCGCGGGCGCGACGGAACGCGGCGTCGAGGGTGAGCACCGGCGGTGCGGTGCCGGGGTCGGCCGCGCCGGGGGCGCCGGCCTCCGCGGCCGCGGCGAGCGCGAGGGCGAGCAGGGCGGAAGGGATCATGGGGTGCTCCTCGAGGCAGGGGAGGGCGGCTCGGCCCCGCGCCGGAGCGCGGCCAGGCGGCGCGCCACGGCGGCCCGGCGGACCACGAGCGCCGCCAGCGCGGAGTGGAGGACGAGCAGCGCCCCGAGCCAGGCGAGCTGCGGGGCGACCGCGCCGAGGTCGCCGGTCTTCATGACCAGCACCCGCAGGGCCCGCAGCGCGGGGGTGGCCGGGAACAGGGCGGTGGCGACCTCGACCGCGCGCGGGAGCTGGCCGGGGGGCCAGGTGAAGCCGGACGCGAGGAAGAGCGGCACCGAGAAGAACATCAGGAGCTGGAACGTGCCCATCCGGTCGCGCGCCAGGCTGGCGAGCCCGATCGCCACCGGGACCATCGCCACCGCGAACGCCAGCAGCAGCGCGGCGGTGGCGAGGACGCTCGGGCCGGCCCAGCCCATGGCGGGCATGAGCAGGAGGCCCACGAACGCGACGCCCGCCAGCCAGAACGGCGCGTGCGCGGCGGCCATGCCCAGCAGCCGCGCCAGCGGGAACGGCTCGCGGCCGGCGGCCGGCAGCCCGGCCTCGAGGCGCGCGCCCGCGCTGAACGCGAGCGAGACCACCACGAGCTGCTGCAGGACCACCAGGAAGATGCCGGCGGCGAGGTACCGGCCGTAGGAGCCGGTGGGGTGGTAGAGGAGACGGTCGCCGGTGGCGATGGGCGCCGCGCGGGCGCGGGCCACGTCCGGCGGCACCCCCTTCGCGAGGAACGCTGCGGTGCGCACGCGCGCGCCGGTGGCGCCCGCGACCGTGACGGCGGCCGGGTACGCGATGGCCCACGTGTACAGGTTGGCACCGCCAGCCCACACCGCGAGCTGGGCCTGCTCACCTCGCTTCAGGCGGCGCGAGAAGTCGTCCGGGACGACCAGCAGGAGCTCGGCCTGGTCCCGCCGCAGCGCGGCCACGCCCTCGTCCAGCGACGCGACGCGGCGGTCGATGCGGAGCTCGGGGGTGGCCTCCAGCTCGAGGGTGAGGCGGCGCGAGAGCGCCGAGCCGTCCAGGTCGAGCAGCAGCGCCGGCCGGTCGCGCGAGTCCTCGGCGTGGTACAGGTACGCGACGATCACCGGGTAGAGCAGCGGGATCGCGATCAGCACGAGCAGGATGGATCGCTCGCGGAAGATCCTCCCGCGCTCCTCGCGCACGCTCGCGCGCAGCACCTCCAGCCAGGCACCGGCGGTCATGCGGCCCCCCGCGCGCGCGCCCGGGCCGCCAGCGCCCGGGCCCCACGCGACGCCGCGATCACCGCCACGAAGCCCGCGGCCTGGGCAGCGAGCCAGCCGAGCGGGCCGGCCAGGTCCCGCAGCGCGACGGGCTCGTGCAGGAAGATCCGGAGCGCGCGGCCGAACGGGGTGAACGGGAGCGCGCTCGCGATCGCGCGGATGGGCCCGGGGATGACGTCCCAGGGCCAGGTGAGCCCGGAGAACATGAGCGACAGCATCCCGAGCAGCAGGGTCGACTGGAACGCGAACGGCCCGCCGCCGAGGAGCGCCGCGACGGCCGCGGCGAACAGGAGCTCCGCCCCCACGAACGCGAGCAGGGAGAGCGCGACCACCGGGGGCGGGCTGGCGGGGTGGATCCCGTCGATGCGCAGCAGGCCGTACGTGGAGAGGACCGCCAGGGCGAGCGCCACCGCCAGCACCGCGGCCCACCGGCCCAGGGCCTCGGCCGGGCGGCGCGCCGGATCGGCCGGCCAGATCACCGACCAGGCCAGGAACAGCGTCACGAGGTGCACGAAGAACAGCGCGAAGGCCGGGGCGAGGTACACCGCGAAGCTGGCGCCCGGGTTGCGCGCGAGCGCCTCGGTGACCACCACCGGGGCGGCCTTCGCGAGCGCGGCCGAGGGCGGGGTGCCGAGCTTCTGGAGCACGCCCAGCTCGACGCCCGCGGACACGGTGGCGAGCACCTTCGCGATGGTGCGCGAGGCGGTGCGCCCGACCAGCACGTTGCTCATGTCCACGGCGACGAGGACCTCGGCGCGGCGCCCGCGCTTCAGGTCCGCCGAGAGGCCGTCGGGCACCAGGACCACGCCGGCCAGCGTCCCGCGGTCGAGCGCCTCCTGCGCCGCCGCGAGCGTCGGAGGCGGATCGGTGAGCACCCGGAGCTCGGGGGTTGCGTCCAGGTACCGGCCCACGGTGCGCGATGGCCCCGTCCCGTCCAGGTCGAGGACGGCGATGGGCAGCTCGCGCATCACGCGCTGCTGGTAGGTGGCGATGGTGAGCCAGCTCGCGCCCAGGAACACCGCCAGCATCAGGCGGTAGCGCGGGCTCGCGGCGAGCCCTCGCAGGTGGGCGAGGAAGGCGGCGCGGAACCCCACGGCTCACCTCGCGGCCGCGGGCAGCACCGGCGCGAAGCGCGCCGTCATGCCCGGGCGAAGCTCGGGATCGGGCTGGCGCGGCCGGGCCTTCACCTCGAACGTGCGCAGGTCGAAGCTGCCCTTCTCGCCGGTGGCGCGCCAGGTGGCGAAGTCGCCCAGCGGGGCCACCGAGAACACCGTCATGGGCAGGCGCCGGCGCAGCGCCGGCACCTCGACGTCCAGCTCGGTCCCGACCTTCACCGCGCCCAGCAGGTCCTCGCGCACCGGGAACACCGCCCAGGCGTCGGTCCGGTCCACCAGCGTGAGGATGGGATAGCCGGTGGCGGCGAGCTCGCCGCGGTGGACCAGGATCTTCGCCACCTCGCCGCCGATGGGCGCGGTCTGGACCGTCTCGCGGCCGTAGCTCTCCACCTCGGCCAGGCTCCCCTGGCCCTGTCGGACCAGCGCGCGCAGCGCCTCGACCTCCTCGGCGCGGGCGCCCTTGATCACCAGGTCGTTCCGCGCCTGCGCGACCGCGAGCTGGTCCCGGGCGGCCTTGAACTTGAAGTCGGCCTCGTCGAACGCGGCCTGGGTGATCGTCCCGGTGGCGAGCAGGGCGGTGGCGCGCTCGTGCGCCTTGGTGGCGACCTCCAGCTGGCTGCGGGCCGTGTCGAGCGCGCGGCGCGCCTGCTGCCGCTCCTCGGCGCGCGCGCCCCGCTCGGCGATCTGCAGCCGGGCGCGGGCCGCGTCCACGGCCGCCTTCACCTGGTCGATCTTCGCGGCGACCTCCTGGCTCTCGATGGTGACGAGCTCCTGGCCCTCCTTCACCGGGTCGCCCTCGCGCACCGCCAGCGCCTTCACGCGGCCGGGGATCTTGGAGGCGACGTCGATCTCGGTCGCGTCCACCAGGCCGGTGATGGGCGCAGGCGCGCGATCGCCGCAGGCGGCGAGGAGCGCGGCGTGCGCGAGGAGCAAGGGGAGGAGGCGGCGGGTCATCTCAGGCTCCGATACCGTCGAGGAGGAGGCGCACGAAGTCGCGCAGCACGGCCTCGCGCGCGCGGGCGGCGCGCAGGTCGGTGGACCACAGCGCCTCCAGGAACGGGCGCTGCAGGAAGTAGCCGAGCATCAGGGCGTTGACGCTCATGGTGAGCGTGCGCGGGTCCAGGTCGGCGCGGAACGCGCCCTGGGCCACGCCGCGCCGCAGCACCGCGTGGATGGGGTCGAGGTTCGCGGCGATCCGGTCGGCGAGGAGCTTGCGGCCGCGGCGGGCGCGCGAGAGCGCCTCCCAGCCCATCAGCCGCACGAAGTCCTCGTGCTCGGAGAGGAACCCGAAGAAGCGGCGCACCAGCGTCTCCACCTCCTCGCGCGGTGCCGCGCGCGCCCCTGCGGCCGGGGGCTCGGCGGCCGCGAGCGCGCGCGTCAGGTGGGCGTCGAGCACGGCGCGGTACAGGCCGTCCTTGTCGCCGAAGTAGGCGTAGATCATCCGCTTGTTCACGCCGGCGCGCGCCGCGATGTCGTCGATGCGCGCGCCGTCGTAGCCGTGCTCCGCGAACGCGCGGCCGGCGGTCTCGAGCAGCCCGGCCCGGGTGGCCTGCGCGTCGCGCTTGCGGGGAGGGGAGGGTGCCATGGCGAAGTATATAACCGGTTAGTTACTTCCGCATCGCGCTCTTCTAGCGCGCCGCCGGCGCCGGATCAAGCGGGGTGGGTGGGTGCGGCGGAGCGACGCCGCGCCAGTGAGAGGCTAGGTGGGGATCACGAAGTAGAACGCGGCGCCGCGGCCCGGCTCGCTCTCGACCCACGCCTGCCCGCCGTGCGCCTCGACGATGCCGCGCACGATGAACAGCCCCAGGCCGTGGCCGCGCTTCTGGTCGGCCGCCGGCTGCCAGTAGCGGTCGAACAGGTGCTCGCGGATCTCCGGCGCGATGCCGGGGCCGCGGTCCACCACCCCGAAGCGCACGCCGCCGCCGTGGCGCTCGGCGGTGATCACGACCTCCTCGCCGTCCGGTCCGAACTTCAGCGCGTTCCCGACCAGGTTCGCGATCACCTGCGCCATGCGGTCCGGATCCCAGGCCGGCACCGGCAGGTCCGGCGCGAGGCGCACCGCGATGCGCTGGCGGCGCTCCGCGGCCAGCGCCTCGAGCGGCTCGGTGGCCCGGGCCACCACCGCCGCGGGCGGCTCGGGCCGGCGATCGAGCTGCAGCCGCCCGGCCTCGATGCGGGCGAGGTCCAGCAGCCCCTCGATGAGCCGGTTCATGCCGCGGACGGTGCGCTCCAGCTTCGCCAGGAGCGCGTCGCCCTGCGGGCGGCGCGGCTCGTCCACCAGGCGCGCCAGCCGCTGGATGCCCAGCAGCAGCGCGGACATCGGGTTCTTGAGGTCGTGCGAGACGATCGAGAGCGTGTCCTCCCGCGCCCGCACCGCGCGCTCGACCTCCTCGAACAGCAGCGCGTTCTCGAGCGCCATGGCGGCCCGCGCCGCGAGGTCCTCGGCCAGCGCCAGGTCGTGGCCGGTGTAGCGCCGGGTGGACTCGGCGAACGCGAGCGTCATCACCGCGCGCGTCCGGCCGCGCACCCGCAGCGGGACGATCATCCAGGACCGTGCGCGGAGCCGGCGCAGCGCGGCCAGGTCGGCCGGCTCGGCGGGATGGGTCGGCGGGGGATCGGGCACCAGCTCGGCGCGCCCGCTCGCCACCACCGCGGCGAGCCCCTGCGCCGCCGGGCCGGCGAGCGGGACGGTGCGGGGCAGGGTGCTCGAGAGCGGCGCGAGATCCGGGTTCCAGTGCTCGGCGGCGACGCGCTCGGCCTGATCGTCGCGGACCAGGTGGACCAGGCACCAGTCGGCGAGGTGCGGCACCACCAGCCGCGCGAGCTTGCCCAGCGTGGCGCGGTGCCCGCGCGCGTCCTCGAACAGCGCGCCGGTGACCTCGTACAGGAACGCGATGCGGCGCTGCGTCTCCTCGAGCTGCGCGCGCGCGTCCAGGTCGGCCGCGGCCTGGGCTGCGGCGTCGGGCGCACCCGAAAGGGGCTGGGTGGCGTCCATTCGGAGGCGACTCTAGGCCGCATGTGGGACGAACACAACCTGCCCGGGAGGCCAGCGGGCGCCCCTCAGCGGCGGATCCAGAGCGCCAGCCGATCGGCAATGGCATCCGGCGCCAGGACCGCGTCCGCGAGCCCCGCCGCCTGCGCCGCGCCGGGCATGCCGTCCACCGCGCAGGAGGCGGCGTCCTGTGCCACGACCCGCCCGCCGGCACGCCGGAGGTCGGCGAGCCCGTCCACGCCGTCCCGGCCCATGCCCGACAGGATGACGCCGACGGCGCCGGCGCCGTACGCCGCCGCCACCGAGCGGAACAGCGGGGTGCCGGAGGGGCGGAAGCCGCCCACCGGCGCCTCGTCGGTGACGGTCGCGCGCGCGCCGTCGGCGGTGACGCCCAGGTGGCGGTCGTCGGGCGCGACGTGCACCACGCCCGGCTCGAGGAGCGTGCCGTCGCGGGCGACGCGCGCCGGGAGCGGACCGGCGGAGGCGAGCCAGCGCGCGAAGCCCTCCGCGAAGCCGAGCGCGATGTGCTGCACCACCAGCACCGGCGCGGGGAAGGCGGCGGGGAGCCGGGCCAGGATGCGCTGCAGCGCGGCCGGCCCGCCGGTCGAGGCGGCCACCGCCACCACGCGGCCGCGAGGGACGTCGGGCGGGGCGGCCGGGGGCGGCGCGGCGCGGCGCGCGGACTCGGGGCGGCGCAGCAGCGCCACGCGGCTCATGGCCTTCACCGTGGTGACGAGCCGGCGGGCGTCCTCGGCGAAGCCGGGGGAGCCCGGGCCGCGCGGCTTGGGCAGCGCGGCGAGCGCGCCGGCGGCCAGCGCCTTCATCGACAGCGTCACCTCGTTCACGTCGAGCGAGGTGACGATGACGATGGGCGTGGGCCGCTCGGCCATGATCTGCGCGGTGGCCTGGATGCCGTCCATCGGCATCATCATCACGTCCATGGTGATGGCGTCGGGCCGTAGCGCGCGCACCAGCGCCAGCGCCTCGGCGCCGTCGGACGCCTGGCCCACCACCTCGAGCTCCGGATCGGCCGAGAGGATGCCCACCAGCAGCTGGCGGGCGGTGGGCATGTCCTCGACCACGAGCACGCGGATCATGGTCACCCCAGCAGGTGTTCCAGCGTGTCGAGCAGGCTCCGCTGGTCGAACGCGCTCTTCACCAGGTACGCGCTGGCGCCGGCGGCGAGGCCGCGCGCGCGGTCCGCCTCGGCCTCGCGCGCGGTCACCAGCACCACCGGCAGGGCGGCCAGGGCCCTCGAGGCGCGCACCGCCTCGGTGAGCGCGAAGCCGTCGAGCCGCGGCATCTCCACGTCGGCCACCAGCGCGTCCGCGCCCTCGCGCTCCAGGATGGCCCAGGCCTCCGCCCCGTCGGCGGCGGTCGCGACCCGGTAGCCCGCGGTCTCGAGGATCGAGCGCTCCAGCGCGCGGGTGGTGGGCGAGTCGTCCACCAGCAGGATGCGCGGCCTTCGCCGCGGCGCGGCCGCGGCGGGCGCGAGCGAGGCGGTGGGCCGGCCCAGCGCCGAGGCCACCACCGCCGGCACGTTCAGCACGAGCGCCACGCCGCCGTCGGGGAGCAGCGCCGCGCCGGCGAGGTGGGGCAGGGCGCGGACGCGGGCGCCGAGCCCGCGCACGCGGAGCTCCTGCTCGGCGACGAGCGCGTCCACCGCCAGGGCCACCGCGCGTCCGCCCGCGGCGACCACGGCGAGCTGCAGCGGCGCGCGTCCGCCCGCCGGCGCCGCGGCCGGCAGGCCCAGCACCTCGGCGAGCGCGACGGCCGGCACCGGCTCGCAGTCCACGGTCACGGTGTCCCGCCCGCCCAGCGGCCGCAGGCCGTCCGGGTGGACCTGCAGCAGCCGCCGGAGCTGGCTCGCCGGGATGGCCACCGACTCGCCGCCGCAGGAGACGACCAGCGCGCGCAGCGCCAGCAGCGTGAGCGGCACCACCAGCACGAAGCGGGTCCCGTGCCCGGGCCGCGTCTCCACGTCCACCGCGCCCTGCAGCGCCTCGACCGCGGCGCGGACCGCGTCCAGGCCGACCCCCTGGCCCGACACCTCGGTGACACGCGGCGCGGTGGTGAACCCGGGCAGGAAGACGCGGCGCGCCAGCGCCCGCGCGTCCGCCGCCTCGGGCAGCCCGCCGCGCTCGGCCCGGCGCCGGATGGCGTCGAGATCGAGGCCGGCGCCGTCGTCCTCGACCGCGATCTCCACCTCGCCCCCGCGCAGCACCGCCGTCACGCCGATCCGTCCGCGCGCGGGCTTCCCGGCGGCGGCGCGCGCCGAGGGGGACTCCAGCCCGTGGTCCACCGCGTTCCGCACCAGGTGCAGGAGCGGCGCCCGGAGCGCGTCCGCGACCGCCCGGTCGAGCGAGACCTCACCGCCGGCGATCGAGACGTCCACCTCCTTGCCGGCGCCGCGGGCCACGTCCCGCGCGGCCCGCTCCAGCCCGGCGCAGGCCTCGGCGAACGGCACCATGCGCAGCGCGCGGAGCTCCTCGGCGAGCGGCTCGACGGCCTGCGCCACGCGGCGCCGGGCCGAGGCGCCCGCCGCGGCGAGGCGCTCCAGCTCCGACTCCAGCCGCGCCAGGCGCGCCGCCTGCCGGCCCGGGGCGGCCTGGGCGGCGGGCGGCGCCGAGGCGCGGCCGAGCGCGTCGCGGAGCACCCGCTCGTCCTCGGCCCACTCCGCCCGCCAGCGGCGGACCTCCGCCTGCAACGCCTCCAGCGGCGCGCGCGCGCCCTCGCCCGCGTGGCGGGCCGCCCGCAGCTCTGCCTCGAGCGCCTGCAGCCGGTCGAGGCGGGCCGCGTCCAGCCGCACCGAGCCGGCGCCGGCGCCGGGCGGCTCGGCGGGCCGCACCACCGCCGAGAGGGGCGCGCCCTCGCGCTCGCCGGGGCCACGCAGCCGGCGGCCGGCCTCCTCGATGGCGTCCACCGCGTCGAGGAGCTCGTCCACCAGGGGCCGCGCCTCCTCCGGCGGCCGGTCGCGCGCCGCCGCCAGCGTCCGCTCCATGCGCGCCGCCTGCGCCTCCACCGCCTCCACGCTGGCCGCGCGCGACGACCCCTTCACGCTGTGGACGGTGCGGAAGATGCGCTGGAGCAGCTCGGCGCGGTCCGGCCCGGGCGCCCGCTCGAGCGCGAGCAGGTCGGCGGTCAGGCTGCGCACGTGGTCCTCGAGCTCGCCGAGGAACGTGGCCCGCAGCAGCGCCTGGAGGCGATCGGCGTCCATGGCGGGCGCGGCGCTAGGCGGCCCGGTCCGGCTCGGAGAGCAGCTGCGTGAGCCGCACCGCGAGCGTGGAGAGGTCCTGGACCGCCTGCTCGGTCTGGCGGATGGCCTGGACGGTCTGGTCGGTGGTCTGCTTCACGTCGCGCATGGCCTGGTTGATCTGCCCGAGCCCCTGGGCCTGCTGCGTGGCGGTGGCGGACATGTGGCTCGAGGTCTCGGCCAGCTCGGCGATGGCGCCGGCGAGCGAGTGGATGGTCTCGCCGGCGCTGCGGGCCGCTTCGGTCGCCTGGGCCATCCCCTTCGAGTACTGCTCGGTCGAGACCACCGAGCGGCTCGCCATCTTCTGGATCTCGCCCAGGATGCGCCGCACCTCCACGGTGGCCTTCTTGGCCTGCTCCGAGAGCGACTTCACCTCGGCCGCGACCACCGAGAAGCCCTTGCCCTGCTCGCCGGCGCGCGACGCCTCGATGGCCGCGTTGAGCGCGAGCAGGTTGGTCTGGTCGGAGATCTCGTTCACCAGGTTGACGATGTCGCCCACCGCCTGCGTCTGCTCGGCCAGCCGGACGATGCTCTCGGCCACCGAGTCGGCCTGCTCCTTCGCCGCGGTCATCGAGCCGACCGCGCGCTCCACCGCGCGGCGGCCGTCCTGCCCGATCTCGTCGGAGCGCCGCGCCGTCTCGGCCGCCGCCTGCGCGCGCTGCGCCGCCTGCGACGACATCTGTGCCAGCTCCTCGACCACCGCGACCGTCTCGGTGACCGCGCCCGCCTGCTCCTGCGCCCCGGTGGCCTGCTGGTTGGTGGAGGTGACGATCTGGTTCGTGCCGGTGGCGAGCCGCGTGGCGGTGTCCCGCACCGCCGCGAGGAGTTCCTCCACCTGGCGCCGCATCGACTGCTCCTTGGTGAGGCCGCTGCGGACCTTCTCGGTCATGGCGTCGAACGAGCGCCCGAGCGCGGCGACCTCGTCCTGGCCGGGCACCGCGGCGCGGGCCTCGAGGTCGCCCGTGGCGAGCCGGTCGGCTGCGGCGGCGAGCCGGCCGATGCGGCGCGTGGTGTCGCGCGTGACCGTCAGCACCGCCGCGAGGACGGCGATCACCAGGATCGCGAACAGCACCTGCACCACCAGGAACTGGCGCACGCGGCCGGCGGTCACCTGCGCGGCCACCGCCGAGTCGCCCTGCAGCTGGGTCAGGTAGCGCTCGTGGATCTCCCGGAACCGGTCGAGGTCGGCCTGCGCCTCGGCGCGGCCGGGCGCGGCCATGACGCGGGCGAGCAGGGGCCGGAGCTCGTTCGTCCACGTCCCCTCTCGCGCCCGGAGCGAGGCCACCACCCGCGGGTCGCGGATGGGCTCGGTGCCTGCCTCGGGATCGCCCTGGAGCAGCACGCGGTAGCGCTCGTCCAGCGCGGTCATGGTGTGCACCAGCGCCTCGCGGGTGCGGGCGCGCTCGGCCGGCGCGTCGAACAGCCGCTCCGAGAGATCGAGCGCCTGGTACCGCAGCACCGCGCCCTCGACGAGCTTGGCGGTCCACTCCTCCTCGCCGTGCAAGCCGGCGAGCATCCACAGGTTCAGGCCGATGAGCACCGCGGCCGCGGCGAACAGCGCGAGGGCGGAGCCCCCGAGGCGGAAGCCGAGCGATCGGCTCCGGCGGATCTGCGTCTGCATCAGGTCACCTCGGTCGGGAGGGAAGGGGCGTCCACGACGAGCCGTGGGTCACGGAGCAGGGCCGGGCCGTCGAGCAGCGCCAGGCCGGCGGCGGTGACGCCGCGGACGTACTCGGGCCGGGCGCGGCGCGGGGCGGCGGGGGCGGGGAGCAGGTCGGCCGGGACCAGCTCGTCGAGCCCGTCCACCTCGTCGGCGAGGAGCGCCAGCTCGGCGCGCTCCGCCCCGAGGACGACGAGGCGAGTGCGCTCGTCGGCGGGGACGGGCGGCGCACCCAGGTACTCCCGGACGTCGATCACGTCGACCAGCTCACCGCGCAGGTTCGCGAGGCCGGCCACGAACGCGGGCGCCCCGGGCAGCCTCGCCAGCCGCGGCGGCCGCGCCACCTCGCGGACCACCTCGGTCTCGAGCGCGTAGCGCTCGCCGCCCAGCCGGAACGCCAGCACCGGGCGGGCGCCGGCCGGGCGCGGGGCGGGCGGGGGCGCGGCGAGCGCGCGCGCCCGGGCCTGGAGCGCGGCGCGGGCGGCGTCGCCGGACGGGCGCGCGCCGGCGCCCAGCGCCGACGCGGCGCGGGCCAGCCGGTCCTCCAGTGCCTTCCAGTCGATCGGCGCGCCGGCGCGCCTTCGTTCACCCTCGGTCATCGCCTCCGCCGAGCAGCTCGAGCTGCGCCGATGCTACCTCGGAAAGGGGGCCCGCGCACCGCCCGTCGCCCAGCGGCAGGGGGGCATCCGGGGGCAGGGCGGCGCAGATGCGCCGGACGTTGCGCCAGGACCGGCGGGCGCCGACCGCGTCGCCGGCACGGGCGAGCAGCCCGGCGAGCTGCGCGTGCGCCACCGCCAGGCCCGGGTCGAGGTACAGGCACCTGCGGACCGCCTCCAGCGCGACCTCGACCCGGCCCAGCTCGGCGAGGATCGCGGCGTGGAGGAGGTGCAGCTCGGGGGCGAGCGGGTGCGCCTCCACGGCGCGTGCGGCCAGCGCCTCCGCCCGCGCCGGATCTCCGGCGTTCGCCGCGGCGCGGACCAGGGTGGCGGCTCCCTCCGGCGTGGCGAGGAGCGCGCCGGCCCGGTCCACGACGGCCTGCCAGTCGCCGCGCCGGAGCGCATCGAGCGCGCCGGCCGTGTCCGGTGGCGGGGCGGCGGGCGCGGGGAGGACCGGCGCCGGCGGCGGCGGAGGCGGAGGCGGCGCGGCGGCCGGGCGCGCCGCGGTCCCTGGCCCGACCGGACGGCGCGCGGGCCGGTCGCGCTGCGCGGCGGGCGCGCCGTGCGGGGGGCGGTGGTAGACGACGCCGGCCGCGGTGGAGATCGGCTCGAACGGCGCGAGCCCGCCGAGCGGCGGATCCGCCAGCCCGGTGAGCAGCCAGCCGCCGGGGGCGAGCGCGGCGTGGAGGCGGCGCGCCACCGCGGCCACCACCTCGCGCTCTAGGTACATGAGCGCGTTGCGACACAGGACCAGGTCCACGCCCGCGGTGCCGGTCCGCGGCGACGGGTAGGTGTCGTCGGCGAGGTTCAGGTACTCGAAGCGCACCCGGGCGCGGATCCGCGGGGGGACCATCCAGCGCTCGCCCTCCCGCAGCAGCAGGCGCGCCGCGGTGGCGCGCTCGGGGCCGCGGAGCGACCACTCGCCGTACGCGCCGGCGCGGGCGCGGGCCAGCGCCGGGCGCGAGATGTCGGTGCCGAGCACGCGCGACCGCTCGCCCACGCCGGCCTGCTCCAGCGTGAACGCGAGCGTGTACGCCTCCTCGCCCGTCGCGCACGCAGCGCTCCAGGCCCGGAGCGCGTGCCCCGCCGGGCGGCTCGCCGCGAGCGCGGGCACGACGCGGTCGCGGACCAGCGCGAGCTGCGCCGGATCCCGGAAGAAGTACGTCTCGCCCACGGTCACGGCGGTCACGAGGTCGGCCACCGCGAGCCGCCCGTCGCGCAGCCGCTCGGCGTAGGCGCGCGGATCGGTGAGCCCCGCCGCACGCATCGCGCGGCGCGCGGCCTGCTCCACCTCGGGGCGGCGGTGCGCGGGGATGCGGAGCCCGGCGTGGCGCGCCACCTCCGCCGCGACGTCGGCGAAGGCGGGATGCGACCACGCGCCCGGGGGGGAACCCGTCGTCATGACCGGCGGCCCGGGGCCGCGGCGCCGGGCGGGCGTTCCGGATCGGACATGGGAGCGCAGTCTATCCGAGCCCGGGCCGCGGCGGGCCGCGCGCGCGCGGCGGCGCTGCGCCTGCTCCGCGCAGCCCCACCGGTGAGCACCCGTCGCGCTTGCCTCGCGGGTGCGCGGGGCGTTTGCTCGCTCCCAGGGGGCAACCGTGGACACGCCGTTCGAGGGCGGCGAGCGCGGGACCGTCGATCGGCTGCGGCAGGACGAGGCGACCCTGGAGCAGCAGGTCGCCGAGGCGCGCAGGCAGGCGGCGGCCACGCTGGAGCGCGCGCGGCGCGAGGCCGAGGCGCTGGCGGCGAGCGCGCGTCACGAGGCGGAGCGCGCCGCCGACGCGCTGCGGGCTGCCGCCGCCGAGGCCCAGGATCGCGCGCAGGAGGCGGCGCTTGCGGCGTGCGAGTCCGACCGGGCCGAGGTGGCGCGCCGAGCGGGCGCGAACCGCGCGCGGGCGCTGGCCTGGCTGCGCGCGCGCGTGCGGGGGGAGCCGTGATCCTGCCGATGGCGCGCGTGGAGGTGCTCGGGCCGCGGGACCTGCTCCCGCGGGCGCTCGAGCTGCTCCAGGTGCGGGGCGCGGTGGAGCTCCGCCCGGCGCCCGCCGCAGCGCGGCCGGCGGCGCCGCTCCCGGGCGCGCCGGAGCGGGCGGCGCGGCTCGCCGAGGCGGTCCGCCAGATCGACGCGCTCGCCGGCCGGCTCCCGCCCGCGCGCGGGGAGGCCGCGCCGCTGGAGCTGCCCGAGCCCGGCACGCAGGAGCTCCTCGACCGGCTCGCCACGCTCGAGTCGGAGCTGGCGCGGATCGAGGCGGGGCGCGCCGCGCTCGCCGAGGAGCGCGAGGCCACCGCGCGCTTCGCCCGGCTGGTGATGGCGCTCGCGCCGCTCACGCACGGCGTGGACCCCGCGGCCGAGCCGGAGCTGCACGGCCTGGTGCTCCGCACCGACCCGGCGGCGCTGGCGCTCCTGGAGTCGGAGGTGCGCCGGCTCTCGGGCGGCGCCTGCGAGGTGAAGGCGCGGCCGCTCGACGCGGAGCACACCGGCGTGCTGGTGGTGGTCCCGCGCGCGGCCGGGCGCGCCCTGACGGCCCTGTTCTTCGAGCGCGGCGTGGACGAGGTGCGCCTGCCGCCGGCGTACGGCGGGCGGCGCCTGCTCGACGTGCTCCTGCTGCTGTCGGCGCGTGCCCGGGCGCTGCCGGAGGAGATCGCCGCGGCGGACGCGGCGCTGGCGCGGCTCGGCGCCGGGCTCGCCCCGGCGCTGGCGGGCGCGCGCGCCCGGGCCGAAGGCGAGCTGGCGCGGCTGCACGCCATGGGGAGCTGCGGCGAGACCCGCTTCGCGTTCGTGGCCACCGGCTACATGCCCGCCGAGCAGGTCGCGGCGCTGCGGGCCGCCGTCGCCGCCGAGCTGGGCGACCGGATCACGGTGCTGGCCGAGCGTCCGCGGCGGTCGGAGTGGCCGCAGGTCCCGGTGGTGCTCCGCAACCGTGGCTGGCTGCGCCCGTTCGAGCGGCTCCTCGCGCTCGTCTCGCTCCCGCGCTACGGCTCGGTGGACCCGACGCCCTGGCTGGCCCTGTTCTTCCCGCTGTTCTTCGGCCTGGTGCTGGGCGACGTGGCGTTCGGCGCGGCGGGGGTGGCGGTGTCGCTCTGGGCGCGCCGGCGCGGCTGGGGGGGGCGGGCCGGGCGCGACCTCGCCTGGGTGGCGCTGTGGTGCTCGGCGTCGTCGGCGTTCTTTGGCCTGCTCTACGGCGAGGCGCTGGGCGAGCTCGGCGCCCACCTGGGGCTGCACCCGCTGCTGCTCGACCGCCGGCGGGGCTTCATGTCCTTCCTCGCCGGCGTGCTCGCCCTCGGCGGCGTCCACGTGCTGCTGGGCATGGGGCTCGGCGTCGGGTCGGCGCTGCGCGAGCGGCACGTGCGCGAGGCGGTCGGCCGGGCCGCGAAGGGGGTGCTCCTCGTCGCGGCCGCGGCCAGCGCGGCCGCGCTGGCGGGGAAGCTGCCGGCGGGGGCGCTGCGGCCGGCGCTGTTCGGCACCCTGGGCGCGCTCGCGGTGGCGGTGGGGGCCGAGGGGCCGATGGCCGCGCTCGACCTCGTGCTCGGGCTCGGGAACGTCCTGTCCTACGCCCGCCTCATGGCGCTCGGGCTCGCCTCGGCGATGCTCGCCGAGGTGGCGAACCTGATCGCCGCGACGCTCGAGCCCGCGCCGGTCGGGATCGCCATCGGCGTGCTGCTGCACGCGGTCAACTTCAGCCTGTGCCTGATCAGCCCGATCGTGGCGGCGCTGCGCCTGCACTACGTGGAGTTCTTCGAGAAGTTCTACCAGGAGGGCGGCGAGCCGTTCCGGCCGTTCGCCCTCGACGCATGACGAAAGGGAGGACGACGTGGACAAGGTGCTCATCACGCTGGCCGCCGCGCTCGCCGTCGGCGTCACCGCCCTCGCCACCGCCTGGGTCCAGTCGCGCATCGGGTCGGCCGGCGCCGGCGCCCTGGCGGAGAAGCCGGAGGTGCGCGGCGCGGTCATCGTCATGCTCGCCATCCCGGAGACCCTGGTGATCCTCGGGTTCGTGGTGGCGGTGCTGATCCTGACCGGAGGGTGATCGTGGGCTACGGCGACCTGCTGCGCGTGCTGGCCGAGGAGGCGGAGCGCGAGGCCCGGGAGGTGCGCGCGGCCGCCGAGCGCGAGGCCGCGCGCATCCTCGAGGAGGCGCGGGGCGCCACCGCGGCGGCGCGCGACGCGCTGGTGACCCGCGCCGCCGGCGACGCGGCGGAGGCCGCGCGCGCCGGCGGGGAGGCGCTCGGGCGCGAGCGGGAGCGGGTGTCGCTCCTGGCGCGCCGCGAGGCCCTGGAGGCGCTGCAGCGGGCGGCCGTCGGGGCGCTGGCGGGGTCCGGGGATGCGGCCCTGGACGCGCAGCTCCTCGCGGAGTTGCTGCCGGAGGTGGGGGACGCGCCGTTCGAGGTGGAGGTGGACCCCGGCGCCGCCGAGGCCTGCCGCGCCGCGCTGGCGCGGCTCGACCCCGCCGCGGCGGCGCGCGCCACCGTGCGCGAGGCCCCGGCTCCCCGCGGCGGCGTCCGGGTGCGGGTGGGGCGGCGGGAGCTCGACGACACGCTGCCGGCCCGCCTCGAGCGCCTGTGGCCCGAGGCCGAGGCGGAGCTGGCCGCCATGCTGTTCGCGGAGGCGGGCGCGTGGCCCGGCTCGACCGCCTGAACGCGCGCGTGGGCGCGCGGCGACCGCTCCTGCTCGACGCGCAGGGGCTGCGCGAGCTGCTCACGCGCCCGTCCACCGAGGCGCGGGTGGAGCTGCTCCGGACCCGGGCCGCCGGCGCCGGCCTGCCGGCGGACGCGGCCGTCCCGCCGGTGGCGCTGGCGCGCGTCGAGGCCGGGCTCCGGGCCGCGGCACGGGCCGAGGCCGAGCGGCTGGTGGGGCTGGCCGAGGGGCGCCGCGCGCGCGCCCTGCTCGCGGCGTTCCTCGCGCTCGACGAGGCCGCGGCGGTGAAGGCGGTGCTCCGCGGCGTGGCGCTGGGGGCGCCCATCGACGCGACCGTCGCCGCGGCGCCCGCGGTGACGCCCCCCGGGCCCGAGGCGCTGCGCGCCGCCGCGGCCGCGCCGGCGCTCGCGGACGCCGTGGCGGTGCTGGAGGCGGCCGGCTCGACGGTCGCGGCCGCGGTCCGGCCCGCGCTGCCGCAGGTCGCGAAGGCCGGGCTCGCGCCGCTGGAGCGCGCCGCGGATCGCGCCGGGCTGGCGCGGGCGCGGGCCGCGTGCCGCCGCCGCGGCGAGGACGGCGAGATCCTGGCGCGCCACCTCACCGATCGCGTGGACGCGCGGAACGCGGAGACGCTGCTGGAGCTGGATGGCGGCGCGCCGGAGCCTGGGACCTGGCTCGAGGGCGGTCGGCGCTGGGGCGCGGCCGCGCTCGACGCCCTGGCGCGGGCGGGGCCGCCGGCGGCGCGGCGGGCCGTGGCGGCGGGGTTCGGCCTGCCCGACGCGGCGCTGGCGTCGCCATGGGCGGCGGAGCGCGCGCTGGAGGCCGCGCTGGTGGCGCCGCTCCGGCGCGAGGCGCGACGGCGGCCGCTCTCGATCGCGGTGCCGCTGCGGCACCTGCTGGAGCGCCGGGCCGAGGTGGCCCGCGTGGCCGTGCTCCTCCGCGGCGCCGCGGTCGGCGTCGCGGGCGACGAGCTCCTCGACCTGGTGGAGGCGTGACATGGCGGCCGCGCCTGGCGGGCGGGCGGGGGTGGCGGCCGGCGCGGCGGGCGCGCTGCGGCTCGCGGTGGCGGTGCGGCCGGCGGACGCGCTGGGCTTCCGGCTGGCGGGGGCGCCTGTCGAGGCGGTGGCGCCGGGCGAGGAGGCGGCGGCCTTCCGGCGGCTGCTCGGGGACGCGGAGGTCGGGGTGCTGGCCGCGGAGGAGGAGCTGCTGCGCTCGGTCCCGGAGCGCCTGCTCGCGCGCGTGCGCGAGCGCGGCCTGCCGGTGGTGCTGCCGTTCGCGCTGCCGCGGCGCCTGGGCGAGGAGGGCAGGGGGCGCGCCTACGTCGCGGCGCTCATCCGCCGCGCCGTGGGCTACGGGGTCAAGCTGGGCAGCGCGGGCGGGGGAGGGGCGACATGAGCGGGACGCTGATGCGGATGGCCGGACCGACGGTGGTGGCGGAGGGCCTCTCCGGCGCGAGCCTGAACGAGGTGGTGCGCGTCGGCGAGGAGCGGCTGCTCGGCGAGATCATCCGCATCGAGGGCGACCGCGCCACCATCCAGGTCTACGAGGAGACCGCGGGGCTCGCGCTGGGCGAGCCGGTGGAGGCCTCGGGCGAGCCGCTCGCGGTGGAGCTCGGCCCGGGGCTGCTCGGCTCGGTGTTCGACGGCGTGCAGCGTCCGCTCTCCGAGCTGGCCGCGCGCGAGGGCGACTTCCTGGGCCGCGGCGCCTCGCTGCCGGCGCTGGACCGCACGCGCGCCTGGGAGTTCGAGCCCGCCGTCGCGCCCGGCGACCGCGTCGAGGGCGGCGCGCGCCTGGGCGTGGCGCGCGCGCCGGGCGCCCCCGACCACCCGGTGGTGGTCCCGCCCGGCGTGACCGGTCGCGTCGCGGAGGTCCGCGGCGGCGCGCGGCGCGTGGACGAGCCGGCGGTGCTGCTGGAAGGGGGCGCCACGCTCGCGCTGCTGGAGCGCTGGCCGGTGCGCCGCCCCCGCCCGGCGCGCCGCCGCCTCCCGCCGGACGTGCCGTTCCTCACCGGGCAGCGGGTGCTGGACTGCTTCTTCCCGGTCTCGGCGGGCGGGACCGCGGTGGTGCCGGGCGGCTTCGGCACCGGCAAGACGGTGCTGGAGCAGAGCCTGGCGAAGTGGGCCGCCGCCGACGTGGTCGTCTACGTGGGCTGCGGCGAGCGCGGCAACGAGATGTCCGAGGTGCTGGACGAGTTCCCGCGGCTCGAGGACCCGCGCACCGGCGGGCCGCTGCTCGCGCGCACGGTGATGATCGTGAACACCTCGAACATGCCGGTGGCCGCGCGCGAGGCGTCCATCTACACGGGCTGCGCCATCGCCGAGTACTTCCGCGACATGGGCCGATCGGTGGCGCTCATGATCGACTCCACCTCGCGCTGGGCCGAGGCGCTGCGCGAGATCTCGGCGCGGCTGGAGGAGATGCCGGGCGAGGAGGGCTACCCGACCTACCTCGCCTCGCGGCTGGCGCGCTTCTACGAGCGCGCGGGCCGGGTCGAGACGCTGGGCGGGGCCGAGGGCGCGGTGACCATGGTGGGCGCGGTGTCGCCGCCCGGCGGCGACCTCTCGGAGCCGGTCACCCAGTGCTCGCTCCGCGCCACCGGCGCGCTCTGGGCGCTCTCGGCCGACCTGGCGCACCGCCGCCACTACCCGGCGGTGGACTGGAGCGTGTCCTTCACGCTGGAGGGCGACCGGCTCGCGGGCTGGTTCGAGCGCGAGGCGGGCGACGGGTTCGGCGCGCTGCGCGACGAGGCGCGCAAGCTCCTGCAGCGAGAGCGCGAGCTGGCCGAGGTGGCCGAGCTCGTGGGGACCGAGTCGCTGCAGGACGCCGAGCGGCTGGTGCTGGAGTCGGCGCGGCTGCTGCGCGAGGGCTTCCTGCGCCAGAGCGCGCTCGATCCGGCGGACGCGACCTGTCCGCCCGCGAAGGCGTTCGAGATGCTCCGGCTGTTCCTCGAGTGGCACCGGCGCGCCGGCGCCGCGGTCGGCGCGGGCGTGCCGCTCCGGTCGATCCTCGACACCGGCCTGGGTGCGCGCCTGCTCCGGCTGGCGCAGCTCCCGGCCGCCGAGGTGCCCGGGGCGGCGGCCGCGCTGCGCGCGGATCTCTCGGAGGCGCTGGCGCGCCTGGAGGCGGAGTGATCATGGACCTCGTCACCCGCCGGATCCGCGGGGCGCTCGGCATCGCCGGCCCGCTGCTGTTCCTGGAGGGCGTGCCGCGCGCGCGCCTGGGCGAGGTGGTGCGCATCCGGGGCGAGCCCGAGGCGAACGGGCGCGCCGCGGAGGAGCGGAGCGGGCAGGTGATCGCGCTCTCGCGCGACCGGATCGCGGTGCAGGTGCTGGAGGAGACGCGCGGCCTCGCGCCCGCGCGCGCCGAGGTCACGCTCACCGGGCAGGTGGCGCGCCTGGGCGTCTCGCGCGGCATGCTGGGGCGGGTGCTGGACGGGCTCGGCCGGCCCGCCGACGGCCTGCCGCCGCCGGTGCCGGAGGCGCGCCCCGCCATCCACGGGGCGGCCCTCAACGTCACGCGGCGCGAGAAGCCCTCCGACTTCATCGAGACCGGCGTCTCCGCCATCGACGGGATGAACACGCTGGTGCGCGGCCAGAAGCTGCCGGTGTTCTCCTGCGCCGGGCTGCCGGCCTCGCGCCTCGCGGCGCAGATCGTGTGCCAGGCGCGGGTGCGCGGGGGCGAGGCGTTCGCGGTGGTGTTCGCGGCCATGGGCTCGCCGTTCCGCGAGTACCACGCGTTCCTGGAGGCGTTCCGCGCCGCGGGCGTGCTGGCTCGCACGGTGGTGTTCCTGAACCGCGCCGAGGACCCGCCCATCGAGCGGCTCATGACGCCGCGGTGCGCGCTCACCTGCGCCGAGCACCTGGCGTTCGTGCACGGGCTCCACGTGCTGGTGGTGCTCACCGACGTGACCAGCTACTGCGAGGCGCTGCGCGAGGTGGCGCTGGCGCGCGAGGAGGTGCCGGGGCGGCGCGGTTACCCCGGCTACATGTACACCGACCTCGCCACGATCTTCGAGCGCGCGGGGCGCGTGCGGGGGCGGCCGGGCTCGCTCACCCAGCTCCCGGTGCTCACCATGCCGGACGACGACCTCACCCACCCCATCCCCGACCTGACCGGCTACATCACCGAGGGGCAGATCGTCCTCTCGCGCGACCTGGACCGCCGCGGCGTGTACCCGCCCATCGACGTGCTGCCCTCGCTGTCGCGGCTCATGGGCCTGGGCGCGGGGCCGGGCAAGACCCGGGACGACCACCGCCCCGTGGCGGACCAGCTGTACGCGTTCTACGCGCGCGGCCGCGACGTGCGGCGCATGGCGGCCATCGTGGGCGCGGCCAGCCTGGGCGAGGAGGAGAAGCGGCTGCTCGCGTTCGCGGACGCGTTCGAGGACGAGCTGGTGGGACAGGGCGGCACCTTCCGCACCATCGAGGACACGCTCGAGGCCGGCTGGCGGCTGCTGTCCGGCTTCCCGCCCGCGGCGCTCACCCGCATCCCGGAGCGGCTGCTGCGCGCCCGTTCGGCCCGACCCGCGGCCGGGGCGGCGGCGGTGTCCGGCGGAGCCGTCGCATGAGCCGCGCCGCCACCACGCGGATGGGGCTGCTCGAGGTCCGTGCCCGCCGCGCCGTGGCCGGCAAGGGGGCGCGGCTCCTGCGCGCCAAGCGCGAGGTGCTGGCGAGCGAGCTGTGGAAGCTGGTGCACGACGTGCTGGAGGGGCGCGCCCGGCTGGACGAGGCGCTGCACCGCGCGGTGAAGGCGCTCGAGCTGGCGAAGGCGCTGGAGGGCGAGGAGCGGCTCGCGTCGCTGGCGCTGCCGGCGGCCCGCGCCGTCCCGCTCGCCGTGACGGTGCGGCGCGTGTGGGGCGTGCCGACTCCGTCGGTGGCGGCGCCGCCGCTGGTGCGCGCGGCCGATCAGCGGGGCAGCTCGCCGGTGAGCTGGGGGCCGTCCGGCGCGGACGCCGCGCGCCACCACGAGGAGTCGCTGGAGGTGCTGCTGACCATCGCCTCCAAGGAGCTGCACCTCGCCCGGCTCGGCGAGGAGATCCGGGAGACCTCGCGGCGCATCAACGCGCTCGAGCAGCTCGTCCTGCCCGCGCTCCGGTCCGAGGCCTCGCGCATCGCCGCGGCGCTGGACGAACGCGACCGCGAGGACGCGGTGCGGCTGCGCCGCTTCCGCGCCCGCCACCCACGCCCGGCCTGAACGGCTGCGCCGGCGCTCTCAGCTCGGCCGTCGCCACAGCGGCAGCAGCTCGGGCGGGAGCAGCCGCCCCACCTCCTCGGCCTGCTCCTCCGGGAGCTGCGCCCGCAGCGCCGCGAACACCGCGCGGGCGGCGGCCTCGGCGCCGCCGGGCGACGGGCCCAGGTCCTCGGCGACGTGCGCCTCGAACGCCTCCGCCGTGAGCGGCTCGCGCGGCCGCGCCAGGGTCGTGCCGCGGTGGCGCTCGCACAGCGAGAGCTTCCCGCGGAAGGGCTCGGGCAGGACCTCCCGGAGCGAGGCGAAGTCCGAGGAGCGTGTGCGATCGGCGAGCGCGCAGGCGACCGCCTCGACGGCCCTCGCCGCCTCGGCGCGGCGCGGCAGGCCCTCGCGGGCGAGCGCCTCGACGAGCGCCCGGAAGTCTGCATCGATGAGCGGATCCGCGAGCCTCGGCATGCCCGGAACGTCGTCACCGGACGCGTGGCCGTCATCCCGGCCTCCCCGCCGCGGGGCCGCCATATTGCCGGGTGGCGATGGGGCTCGGAACGGGGAGGACGGGGCGGGAGCGCCCGCGCGGCGCGCCGGGGATGGCGTCCCGCGCCCGGGCCTCGGTCTGGCCCGCGGCGCTGGCGGTCGGCGTCGTGTCGGTGCTCGGCGTCGCCGCGCTGGGCGTGCGGACGCAGCGCATGGCGAGCGAGGCGTGGGACCGTCTGCTCGACGAGAACGTGGCGGCGCTGGTGGACACGGAGCGGCTGGCGACCGCGAGCGAGCTCGGCCTGCGCCTCGCGCGCGACGCCGCGGTGGATGGCGAGCCCGCCACCGTCCGCGCGCTCGGCCGCAACCAGGCGGAGGTGGCCGACCTGCTCGGGCGCGCCGCGGCGCGCGCGAGCACCCCCGAGGAGCGGGAGCGCGTGGCCGCGCTCGCGGGGGATCACGCGCTCCTGTGGCGCCTGGGCGAGCAGGCGGCGATGGAGCGGCTGGGCGGGCAGCCGGCGGGGGTGGTGGCGAGGCGGTTGCAAACCGCGGCGGGCCCGGTGCGGCGCCGCATCGACGACGGGGTCTCGGCGCTGGTGCGGGCCCACGAGCAGGACCTGGCCCGGGCGCGCCAGGCCGTGGCCGCGGGCGAGCGCCGCGGCCTGCTCGCGCTGGCCGGCGCGGCGGCGGTGGCGGTGGCGCTCGCGGTGCTGCTCGGCGCGTGGCTGCGCCGCAGCCTCGGCGCGCTCCGGCGCAGCGAGGCCCGGTTCCGCGCCACCTTCGAGCACGCCGGCGTGGGCATGGCGCACGTGTCGCCGGACGGCCACTGGCTGCGGCTCAACCGCCGCTACCGGGAGCTGCTGGGCTGCGAGCGCGAGAACCTGCGCGGCGCCACCGTGCTCGACCTGACCCACCCCGACGACCGCGCCGCCGAGGCGCAGCGCAGCGCGCGGCTGCTGGCGGGCGACCTCGACGGCTACGCCGCGGAGGAGCGCCTGCTCCGCCGCGACGGCGGGACGCAGTGGGTCAACGTGACCTGCGCCGCGGTCCGGGACGGCGCGGGGCGCGCGCGCTACCTGGTGCGGTCCGCGGAGGACGTCTCCGCCCGCCGCCGGGTGGAGGAGGAGCTCCGGGCCGCGGTGCGCGCCCGCGACGAGTTCCTGCAGGTCGCGTCGCACGAGCTGCGGACGCCGCTCGCCACGCTGCGCCTCCAGGCGGAGGCGCTCCGGGCGGCGCTGGCGCGCGGAGGGGCCGACCCGGCGCGCGCGGTGGCCCGGGCCGACGCGGCGCTGCGGCAGACCGCGCGCCTCGACGCGCTGGTGGACGCGCTCATCGAGGTCTCGCGGGCGGGCCAGGGCGCGGTGGCCCTGCAGCGCGAGCGGCTCGACCTCGCCGAGGTTGCGCGGCGCGCGCTGCGCCGGAGCGTCGACCAGGCGTCGCACCACGGCATCGAGCTGCACCTGCGGAGCCGGAGCGTGCCAGCGTGGGGGGACCGCGCGCGGCTCGAGCAGGCGCTCGGGCACCTGCTCTCGAACGCGGTCCGCCACGGCGCGGGGCGACCGGTGGAGATCCGCGTCGAGGCCGCGGGCGCGCTCGGCCGCATGGTCGTGGTGGATCACGGGTCCGGCGTGGCCCCGGCCGACGCCGAGCGGATCTTCGGCCGGTTCGAGCGGGCGACGTCGTGGCGCCACCATGGCGGCCTGGGGCTGGGCCTGTTCCTGGCGCGGCGCATCGCCGAGGCGCACGGCGGCACGGTGCGCCTGGAGCCGGCGGACGGGGAGGGGACGGCCTTCGTGCTGGAGGTGCCGCGCGAGCTGCCGCGCGAGGACCTCGCCGTTCACGGCGCCGGCGAGCCGTCCGGCGAGGATCAGCCGGGGCAGGCGCACTGATCACCAGGGGATGAGCCGCCCGTCGCGGAAGAACCCGCCGCTCGGGCCGTCGTCCGGGAGCGTGGCCAGCCAGACGATCCCCTCCGCGCCGCGCTCCACCGAGCGGGGGGCCTCCTCGCCGCCCATGCGCGTCCGGACCCACCCCGGGCACGCCGCGTTCACCTTCACCGCGGGGCCGGTCACGCCGGAGAGCTTGAGCGTGAGCGCGTCGAGCGCCGCCTTGGAGATGCTGTACGGCGCCGGGCCCTCCAGCCCCTCGCCGAACGATCCGGAGCCCGACGAGACGTTCACCACGCGCCCCCAGCCGGCGCGCTGCATCGCCGGCACGAGCGCGCGGCACAGGCGGAGCGGGCCGAAGAGGTGGACCTCCATCGCCTCGCGGAAGGCCTCCTCCGGCGCGCTCAGCACGCCGCCCTGCGGGTACACGCCGGCGTTGTTCACGAGCACGTCCACGTGGACGGCGTCGGCGGCGAGCTGCGCGAGGGCGGCGTCCACCGAGGCGGGACGGGACAGGTCGATGGCGAGGGCGCGGGCGGCGTGACCGCGGGCCGAGAGCGCGGCGGCGGCGTGGGCGCCGGCCGCCGCATCGCGCGTCCCCAGGAGCACCGCCATCCCGCGGGCGGCCAGCGCCTCGGCGACCGCCAGCCCGATCCCACGGTTCGCGCCCGTGACGAGCGCGGTGCGGCGGGGCGGGCGATCGGATCCGGTCATGCCGACGGCATGCGCCGGATCCGGTCGCGAGTAAAGCCCCCGGGCGCGGGCCCGCGCGCGCCCGCGCAGCGGCGGGTCAGTTCGGCGCCGTGATCGTCCGCGTCGTCGCGTACGCGCCGCAGGTCGTGGTGACGGTGGCGGTGAACTGCGCGCTCGCGCCGGGCGCCAGCTCCACGGTGGCCGGCGAGACCGACACGCCGAGGATCCGGTCGCTCACCGTGACCGCCGCGACCTTGCTCGCCGTCCCGCTCGCCTGGCTGGTCGCGACCACGTGATACGTGCCGGCCGCGTCCGGCGCGGTGTAGACGCCGCCCGACGTGATGGACCCGCCGGCCGCGCCTTCCTGGACGGACCAGGTCACCGCGCCGTTCGCGGCGCCGGTGACGGTGGCCGTGAAGGTGAGCGTGCGGCACGCGTCCACCGCGCCGCTGACGGGCGAGAGGCTCACCACCACCGGCCCCGGCAGCGTCGGCGCGCTCACGGTGACCGTCGCCTCGGCCGTGGCGGTGGGATCGGCGACGCTCGCCGCCACCACGTGACAGGTGGCCGCCGCGCCGGGGGCGGTGTAGACGCCGGCCGCGCTCACGCTGCCGCAGCCGGACGGCTCGCGCACGGTCCAGGCGACGCTCGGGTCGATGGCGTTGCTGACCGTCGCGGTGAACGCGACCGTGCCGCCCGCGCCCACGGCGGCCGTCGATGGGGAGACGGTCACCGAGATCGGCGCCGGCGTCGGGGTGACCACGACCTTCGACCGGCCCTTCGCCAGTCCGTTGCCCTTGCTCGTCGCGCTGACGGTGTAGGTGCCCGCGGCGAGCGGCGCGACGTAGCTGCCGGTCTGGCTCACGGTGCCGGCGTCGGCCTCCCAGGTGACGCCCGTGTCGGCGGTGCCGGTCACGACGCTGGAGAAGTCCACGGTCCCGCCCGGCGCGACCTGGATCTCCTTCGGGCGGACCTCGACCGTCACGGTCTGGCCGGCGGGGGGGAGCGGCCCCTGCGTGGAGGTGGAGCCTCCGCCTCCGCATCCGGCCAGGGCGGCCAGGACGGCGAAGGCGAGGAGCAGGCGGGTGATCGGCATCTCGCTTTCCTTGCGGGCTGGGGTGGCGGAACCCCCGGTGAGCCCTGGGTGCGTCCCGCGATCCGGTGTCGTTGAATCGTGGGGCAAAATCCCACGACGCACCGGGTCAGCAAAAGCCGCCAAAGCAGCGGCGCCGCCGTGGGCAGACAGCGCACATCTCCTTGCATCGGTTGTAGGTTTCCGGCGTCGGGCGGGGCCGCGCGAGCGCGCGCGGTGGCGGGATACGTCCCGGGGCCGCGCACGCACGCATCGTGAATCCGTCGCTGCCGCGCGCCGTCGCTCACCGCCCCGGGTGGCCTGGGGCTTCCCACCGACTCCCGGGGGATGGATCGTCGCAGGGCCGGAGCATACAGTCGCACCCCCATGAGGGGTTTCCGGCGTGACGGCGGGGTGTACGCGCTGTTCTTCGTCTCCGGCGCGGCCGGCCTGGTCTACCAGGTGGCGTGGTCGCGCCTGCTGAACGAGATCTTCGGCGTCACCGCGCACGCGGTGACCGCGGTGCTCGCCACGTTCCTCGGTGGGCTGGCGCTCGGGAGCTGGCTGCTCGGGCGCGCGGCGGACCGCTGCCGCGACCCGCTGCGGCTCTATGCGCTGCTCGAGCTGGGCGTCGCGGTCACGGCGATCGCAGGCACCGCCGTGGTGCGCGCCCTCGATCCGGTCCACCTGTGGGCCGCCTCGCGGCTCGCGCCGGACTCCCTCGGGCTGCTGCTGGTGCGGGCGGGACTCGCGGCGGTGGTGGTGCTGCCGCCCACCGTGCTCATGGGCGGCACGCTCCCGGCGATCACGCGGGCCCTGGTCCGCCGCATCGGCCACCTCGGCCGCGAGCTGAGCTTCGTGTACGCGCTCAACACCGCGGGCGCGGTGGCGGGGAGCGTCGCGGCGGGCTTCGCGCTGATCCGCGCGCTCGGGGTGCACGGCACGCTGTGGGCCGCCGCCGCGGCGAACGTGGCGGTGGGGCTCGGGGCGCTCGCGTTCTCGCGGGCCCGCGGCGCGGCCGGGGCGCCGCCGCCCGCCGTCGAGGCTCCCGCGCCCGCGCCGGCGGCGGGCGCGGCGTCCGGGACCGGGTGGATCCTCGCCGTCATGGCGCTCTCGGGCGTGTCCTCCCTCGCGCTGGAGGTGATCTGGACGCGCATGCTGATCCTGATCGTTGGCACCTCCACCTACGCGTTCGTCACCATGCTCACCGCGTTCCTGGTGGGCATCGCGCTGGGGAGCTTCGTGGCGCGCGCGTTCGTGGATCGGGTGCGGAGCCCGCGCCGGGCGTTCGGCTGGGTCCAGGCCGGCATCGCCGCGTCCACGCTCGCGACCCTGCCGCTCATGGGCGCGCTGATGGGCGACGCGCAGCGGTGGATCGACGGCCTGGAGCTCCGGTGGGAGGCGCTGCTCGCCGGTCGGTTCGGGCTCAGCTTCCTGGTGATGATCGTCCCGACCACGCTCATCGGGATGACGTTCCCGCTCGCGGCGCGGATCTGGGCCCGCTCGCTCGACACGCTGGGCGGGCGCCTCGGGCAGCTCTACGGCGCGAACACGCTCGGGAACATCGCCGGCGCGGTGCTGGGCGGCTTCGTGGTGCTGCCGGCCGTGGGGATGCAGCGGGGCGTCGCGCTCATGGCGGTGCTGAACCTGATCGCCGCCGCCTGGGCGCTCCTCCCCGCGCGCGAGGACCACCGGCGGCCGGCGGTCCTGCTCCGCGCGGCGCCCGTCTCCGCCGGTCTGTGGGCGTGCGCGCTGCTGGTCGCGCTCTGGCGGCCCGCGCCGTTCGGCGCCACCGAGGAGGGCCCGGACGATCCGGTGCTGTTCTACCGCGAGGGCCTGGTCTCGACGGTCAAGGTGATCCAGCGCGCCGACGACGGCCGGCAGCGCGTCATGCTGGTGGACGGGGTCCGCATCGGCCAGAGCAGCGAGGGCGTGGACCGCAAGCAGCAGGTGCTGGCGCACTTCCCGATCCTTCTGCGCGACCGGCCTCCGGCCCGCGTGCTCACCATCGGCCTCGGCACCGGGATCCTGGCGGGCGAGGTGGCGCGCCACCCCGGGGTCGAGCGGGTCGACGTGGTCGAGCTGTCGCCCTCGGTGATCGAGGGTGCGCGCCTCTTCGACCGCTTCGACGGCGCGGTGCTCGACGACCCGCGCGTGCGGGTGGTGAACGACGACGGCGTGGCCTTCCTGCGCCGGAGCGCCGAGCGGTACGACGCGATCATCTCCGACGGCAAGTCGCGGTCCGGGCACGCAGGGAACGCGCAGTTCTACTCGCAGGACTACTACCGGTCGGCGCGCGCCCACCTCGCCCCCGGCGGCGTGATGATGCAATGGGTTCCGCTCGACGTGCCCGCGGCGGACCTCCGCGTCATCCTGCGCACGTTCGAGGAGGCGTTCCCCGACACCTACGTGTGGATCGCGCAGTCGTCGTGCTTCCTGGTCGGGCTCGACGGCCCGCTGGCGCTGGACCTGGCCAGGGTCCAGCGGGTGCTCGACGCGCCGGAGAGCGACGACCTGCGCCGGCACGGCTGGCGGACGGCGGCCGAGGTCGTGGCGCTGCTCGCGGCCGACCGCGAGACGCTCGCACCGTGGCTGGCGCTGGAGGACACCGTCAACACCCTGGAGCGCCCGGTCCTGGAGTTCTACGCGCCCGCGGAGCTCGCCGTGCCGCCCGGCGTGCGCGCCGCCGCGAACCTGGCCACGCTCGGGACCCTGAGCCGCGGCATCCCTCCCACGGCGCGGGTCACCGGCGGCGACCCGGCGGCGCTGGCGGACGGCGCCCGGGCCGAGCGGCTCCTGGTCGCCGGGGTGGCGGCCCTGGGTCGCGGGGACGCGGCGGGCGTCGCCCAGCTCGAGGCCGCCGCGCAGGCCGCGCCCGCCGACGGCGTGATCCGCCAGGCGGTGGCGGAGGCGCTGGTGCAGCTGGGGGTGGACGCCGACCGCTCGAGCGATCTCGCGCGTGCCGAGGGCCTGTACCGCGCGGCGATCGCGGCGTGGCCGCGCTTCGCGACCGCCTGGGTGAACCTCGGTCGCGCGCTCGCGCTCGAGGGCCAGGTCCCCGAGGCGCTCGCCGCGGAGCGCCGGGCGCTGGACCTCAACCCGGAGTCGGGCAGCGCGCACCGCTGGGCCGCCGAGCTGCTCCTCGGGGTGGGCCGCCCGGGCGAGGCGACCGATCACGCGCGCGAGGCCGTGCGGCTCGCCCCCGGCGCCGCCCGGCTCCGGGCGGCGCTCGGGACCTCGCTCGCGATGGCGGGCCGCTTCGACGAGGGGCTGCGCGAGCTGCGCGAGGCGGTCCGGCTCGATCCGCGCGCACCCGAGCCGCTGGGCCGCACGGCGCTGCTGCTCGCCACCCGGCCCGGCGCCACCGGCACGGACGCCGAGGAGGCGGTGCGGCTCGCGTCGCGGGCCCGCTCGCTCACCGACGGCCGCGATCCCGCCGCGCTCGAGACGCTCGCGGCCGCGTATGCCGCCGCGGGCCGGTTCGGCGACGCGGTCGCGGAGCAGGGCAGGGCGGTGGAGCTGCTGGAGCGCGCGGGCGCCGCGCAGGCGGGCGACGCGCGCGCGACGCTGGCGCGCTACCGGTCGGGCCAGCCGCTCCGGCTGGAGGCTCCGGCGGCGCCCTGACGCGAAGTCGTCGCGGCCGGCGACGCGCCCGCGCGGCGATCGAACACCGGCGCGCGCACCGGCCCCCCGGCTCGCGCCGGGCTCACTGGCAGCGCGCCGCGTCCGCGAACGGGCAGGCGAAGACCCGCGAGATGCTGGCGCCGCCCAGGCTGGAGCCGATGGTGAGCACGCCACTCGAGAGGTCCGGGACGCCGCCGGTGGCTCCGGCGGGCAGCACGGACGTGGCGGCGCCGTCCACGTAGGCGGTCAGCGCCCCGCTGCTGGCGTCGGCGCAGGCGGTGAACCGGTGCAGCGAACCCGGCGGCCACGAGTCGTAGGGCAGCGTCGAGGCGCTGCACGCCGACGTCGCCGCCTGCCCCGGTGCCTCCGTGGCGAAGCAGACGCGGGGGTCGAGGTAGAGCCGGGTGGACTGCGTGGCCGCGTCGTCGATGAACGTGAGGACGATCCCGCCGACGTCGGCCCACGCGCCGTCCGCGACCAGCTCCGCGCCGATGCAGTAGCCGGTCGTCGAGGTCCGCTCCGCGAGCGGCCGGCGGTAGCCGAGCTGGGCGTTGCCGGGGACCGTCCCGTCCACCACCGGGACGGGCCACCGCCCCGGGTTCGCGTAGGGAGGCAGCGGGTAGCCCTGACCGTCGGCGCCGGTCGCCGTCTCCCCCGCGACGCGCCGCGGGACCCACACCGCGCCGTTCGCGAGACGCGTGCCTTCCGCAGCGCCGACGATGTCGCGGAACGTGTCCACCGTCGCCGGGCGCGTGTCGAAGATCACCTCGTAGACGGAGGCGTCCAGCGTGGGGTCGTCGCCGGTCGGGTACGAGCCGATGGACAGCGGCAGGGCGGACTCGTCGGAGAACGCGGTGGCGACCGCGGTGGCGAGCGCGCCGCTCTGGCCATGTGCGCCGGCGAGGATCTGCCCGCCGGCGCGCCCGCCGCACATGTAGTCGAACGCGTAGGTCTCGACCGCCTCCGGCGTCACGCTCGTGTCCGGCGACATGATGGCGCCTCCGGCGGTCGCCGTGAGGTAGTGGAAGCAGTAGGCCTCGTGCATCTGCATGAGCGCCCAGCCTTCCGGCCACGCCGCGGTGGGGAACTCGGCCTGCCCGCGCGCCACCAGCGTCTTGTTGGGCGCCGTCATCCCGGGGTGGAGGCCGGGCTTGAACTTCACGCAGACCGTGAAGTCACCGGAGGTGTCCACCGCGCTCGCCCCGTGCGCCGCGTCGGCCACGAACCGGGTCGCGCCGGTGGCCCATGGGCCGACCAGCGTCTCCGCCGGGCTCCAGAGGCCCACGGCGGTGGTGGACGGCAGCGCGCCCTGCGGGACGAAGGTGATGCGGCCATGCGTGTCCGCGAAGGTCGTGCCGCTCCAGACCACGTGCGCGGCCGTGGTGGGCTGCTCGACGAAGGCGTGGGGCGGCGGTGCCGTCCCCACCGCGTGCGGCGTCCAGTCGAAGGCCTGCCGGGGCGACGGGGCGAGCACGGGGTCGGCGTACAGCCCGAACGCGAAGGCGTCGGCGACGCCGTCCTCGACCTTGGTCCCGGTGAGCACGCAGAAGCCGCCCGCCGACGGCGGCGTCCACTGGAAGGAGGACGCCGCGGCGCCGGGGACGATGGCGCCGCCGCAGCCGTCCCGGAGCGCGTAGGTGGCGGCGCCGGGGGCCGCCCCGGGGTCGAGCGTGATCCCGATCGTCTGGCCGGAGTGGACCGCCATGCGGCAGGTGCCGTCGGCGCCGGTGCGGCCGACCGTGCAGCCCGCCTCCGTCGCGGCGGGGGAGGGGTAGGCGGAGATGGCGCCGATGGTGGTGCGGGGCACGAACGTGCCCACGATCGACACCGACCCGGTGGCGCTCCCCGGCGCCAGCACCTGGATGGCGACCGCGCTCGCGTCGGCGAGGCCGTTCGCGGTGGCGGTCAGCGTGAGCGCGCAGGCGCCCGCCGCGCTCGAGGACCAGCTCGTGGACTCGGCGGCCGGCGTGGTGAAGGTTCCGGAGGCGCAATCCTGGGACCATGCGTAGGTCACGGCCGCGCCCGCGGGCGCCACCACGCGCGCGCTCAGGGCGATGGACTCGCCCACGAGCGGCGTCATCTTGGAGGCCGAGAGGGCGACGATGATCGGGCCCTGGCCCGGCGTGGGGCCGGGGCCGGTGCTGTCCACGATGCGGAGCGTGACCTGGGAGGCCGCGTTCGCCTGGATGGCGACGGTGGCGGCGCCGGTGCCGACGACGGACGGGCCCGCATACACCGAGACCGTGATGGTCTGCACGCCGACGGGCAGCGTGAGCACGCCGCCGAAGGTGCCGTCCGGCTGGTGTGCCAGGTCCTGCGTGACGTTCGCCGGCGAGGCGAACACCCTCACCGCCGTCACCTGGTCCGGCGCCGTCAAGGCGTCGGTCCGCACCACCGTGACGACCTGCCCGACCTGCGAGCCGCCGCCACCGCTGCCGCCACAGCCCGCGATCACGAGCGCGAGCACCGTCGAAGTCTTCGTCATCGGTCGGGCCCCCCGCGCCCCCATCCCCGGTCGCTCGGCGGCGTCGATCCGCCGGCAGCGCCATCCCCGTGACGCGCCACCAGAGCAGGCGCCCGACGTGCACGCCATCCCACGATCACGTGCCGTACGGAACGTGTACCCGGCGTCCGGTTCCTCGCTCGGGGGGTGAGGACGCCACGCGGGCAGGCGCCGGCGGGACCGCGTCGGCGCGTCCCGTCGTCGGCCCCGCCGCGAGCGCCGCCGCGTGGAGCCGCTCCATCCGGCGCGGCGGCAGGCGCGCCGCCCGCTCGCGTCCCGGAGCCGCGAGGGAGCGCGACGAGGACCCTTTGGTGTGGTTGCGGTCATATGAACGAGTCGGCATATGACGAAGCGTGGAGACGTCCTTCGCCGCCATCGCGGAGCCGAACCGCCGGGCCATCCTGGGCCTGCTCGCATCCTCGGAGCAGTCCGTCGGCGAGATCGAGCGCCGGCTGCGGATGCCGCAGACGTCGGTGTCCAAGCACCTCCGGGTGCTGCGCGAGGCGGGCCTGGTGGAGGCGAGGGTCGAGGCGCAGCGGCGTGTCTACCGGATCCGGCCCGAGCCGCTGCGGGAGATCGACGCGTGGCTCGCGCCGTTCCGGCGCTTCTGGACGGCCCACGTGGACGCGCTCGAGCGCCACCTCGATCGCATGGAGCAGGCCTCACGGAAAGGAACGAAGCGATGAGCAGCCGCGAGTACGAACCCGGCGCCGCGTCCGGGGCCGAGGTCCGCAAGGATGGCGAGCGCTGGACCCTGGTGCTGGTGCGGGATCTCCGCCACCCGCCGGCGAGGGTCTGGGAGGCGCTCACCGATCCCGCGCACCTCGCGGAGTGGGCGCCGTTCGACGCGGACCGGACCCTGGCCGCTGCGGGGCCGGTGACCCTCTCGACCGTGGGCACGCCGACGCCGCAGGTGTCCGCGTCCACCGTGAGGCGGGCGGAGGCGCCGAGGGTGCTGGAGTACACCTGGGGCGACGGCGAGCTTCGCTGGGAGCTCGAGCCGCTCGCCGGCGGCACGCGGTTGACGCTGTGGCACGGCATCGACCGGCGCTTCGTGTCGTGGGGCGCCGCCGGGTGGCACGTCTGCCTGGACGTGCTGGACCGGCGCCTGGCGGGCGAGCCCATCGTACGCATCGTCGGGCCGGACGCGATGAAGCTCGCCGGCTGGCAGCGCCTGGTCGGTGAGTACGCGGCCCGGCTCGGCGGGTAGCCGTCGAACCCGCGAACGGACATCGAGGAGCATCGCATGGAAACGACCCTGCAGGCGCCGGCCCGTGCGGCCGAGCCTTCGCGCCCCCGCGCCACGACCGCCGCCGCGAGGGCGGTCACCGCGCTCTGCTGCGTCCACGTGACGTTCACCGCCCGCGCGCAGCCCCGGGACGCACTCCGATGACCGCGCGCGGACCCGAGGCCGGGACGAAGAAGGCAGCGCCGGAAGGCTCCGCCTCCGCGGAGATCGACCGGAAGATCGCGGCGCTCGGCGACTGGCGCGGGGAGACGCTCTCGAGGGTACGCGAGATCATCCTCCAGGCCGACCCGGACATCGTCGAGGAGCTGAAGTGGATGGGCACGCCGGTCTGGTCGCGCGGCGGCATCGTGTGCACCGGCGAGACCTACCAGAGCGTCGTCAAGCTGACGTTCGCCCGCGGCGCCGCGCTGCCGGACCCCGCGCACCTGTTCAACTCCAGCCTGGAGGGCAAGGTGCGGCGTGCCATCGACCTCCGCGAGGGCGAGGCCGTCGACGCGAAGGCGCTGAAGGCGCTCGTCCGCGCCGCGGTGGCGCTCAACCTTGAGGCGAAGGGAAGGCCGAAGGCACGGAGGCCGGCCCGCCCGCGCCGATGAGACGCTCAGGTCGTCGCCACCAGCAGCTCCTCGGAGTTGCTGGGCGGGCGCAGGCCGTCCGGGCGGTCCGCGAAGCAGCGCGCGCTGAGAGAGCGTGAAGGAATCGGCCGGTGCCCCATGGACTGTGGCCGCCGGCCGTGATCTTCTCGGGGCGTGAGCGAACACGACGCGCCGCGGGTGGTGAGGCCGGTCCGAAATCAACTCTCGCTGCAGCCGACGGACCTCGAAGCGCTGGTCCCGGACGAGCACCCGGTTCGCGCCATCTGGACGTTGGTCGAGCGGCTGGACCTGTCGGCGTTCTACGACGAGATCGCGTCGCGCGGCAGCAATGCTGGGCGGCCAGCAACGGACCCGGCGGTGCTGCTCGCGCTGTGGCTGTTCGCCAACTCGGAGGGCGTGGGGAGCGCGCGGTTGCTCGAGCGGCTGTGCGAGCGGGACGCGCCCTACCGCTGGATCTGCGGCGGGGTGCCGGTGAACCACCATACGCTCGCCGACTTTCGCGTGGAGCACGGGAAGAAGCTCGACCGGCTCATGACGCAGGTGCTGGCCGCGCTCATGAAGGAAGGCGTGGTGCAGCTCCGGCGCGTGGCGCAGGACGGGATGAAGGTCCGGGCGAGCGCCGGCGCGGCGAGCTTCCGGCGTCGTCAGTCACTGGAGCGCTGCCGCAAAGAAGCCGAGGAACAGGTCCGAAAGCTCAGGCGCGAGATCGAGAGCGATCCGTCAGCTTCGACGAAGCGTGTGCAGGCTGCGAAGGAGCGGGCCGCGCAAGCTCGGCTCGATGCCGTCGAGGCCGCACTTGCGGAGGTCGAAGTCGTCGAGAAGCAGCGCGTCGAGCGAGACGAGAAGAAGCCCTCGGACGCGAGGCGTCGCGGCGAGATCCGCGTCAGCACCACGGACGCGGAGAGCCGCGTGATGAAGATGGCGGACGGTGGGTTCCGGCCCGCCTACAACGTGCAGTTCGCGACGGACGAGAGCGGTGTCATCGTGGGCACCGACGTCACGAACAACGGTACCGACCAGCCGCACGTCGTGCCGATGCTCGACGAGATCCGGCGCCGAACGGGCGAGACGCCACGCGAGTACCTGGTCGACGGTGGCTTCGTGACGCTCGACAACATCGAGGCCATCGCAGAGCGGGGCGCGACTCCGTATGCGCCGCTGCCGAAGCCGAAGAGCAAAGCCGTCGATCCGCACGCTCCGAAGCGCAACGACACACCTGCGATCGGGGCCTGGCGCGTGCGGATGGGGACAGAGGACGCCAAGCGCGTCTACGTGCAGCGCGGCGTCCTCGCCGAGAGGACGAACGCAGATCTCCGTGTGCACCGGCGACTCGACCGGCTGAACGTCCGAGGGCTGGTAAAGGTGAAGACGATCGTGCTGCTCGCCGCGATCAGCTTCAACATCATGCGTCTCATCGCGAGCAGACTCTCGGCCTAATCGCCTCCGGACGGGACTCCCGGCGCCGGACCGAGCTCCGCCGGCTGAACGAGCCCTCCGACGCCCCTGCGTCCCCGAAGGTGGGCGCGTCTCGACCCCGGGCGCCTGCCCGCGCCGCTTCCCTCAGCGCGGACGGATTACTTCACGGTCCCTGAGAGCACGTGAACCCATCCCCTCCCGTCGCCGCGGCGGCCGATCCGCGTCGCATCGCGTCGTTGCTCCTCCCTCACATGCCGACGGGCATGCTCGGTCGTCGCGCCTCGCGCTGCTCGCGTCTCGACCGCCTGGCTCGGTCCGGGGATGGATTCACGCGCTCTGAGCGCGTCCGCCGAGACGTGCCTCGCCGCGGCGAAGCCCGCGCCTCGCGGCTCGAGCGCTTCCGGCGGCGTTGGCCCATCGCGCGGAGGACCGGCACGACGGCGATCGCGGGAGGTCCGCGCTCACGGACTGGCGGCGAGACGCCGCTCGATCTCGTCTCGCTCGAGCGAAGGCTCCGGAGCGAGCTCGAGGAAGCGGCGCCAGGCGGCCAGCGCCTCCTCGCGGCGCCCCAGCTGCTCGCAGACCACGCCGAGCTTGTACCAGACCCCCGGCAGCGTCGGCGCGATCGCCGCAGCCTCGCGGAAGCGCGCCTCGGCGCCCTGGAGATCGCCGGCGGCGTAGGCGGCCAAGCCGAGGTCCGAGAGCGCGGGGGCGTGCCGCGGCTCGGCCGCGATCGCTCGCTCCCAGAGCTGGACGGCGCCCGGTGGATCCCCCTGGGCCCAGCGCCGGACGCCCATCCGCCACAGCGCGTCCGGATGGCGGTGTTCCCGCGCGAGGACGCGGGCGTACAGCTGCTCCGCCTCCTCGGCCCGGCCGAGCTGCTCATAGGCGACCCCGAGCTGCACCAGGGCGTCCGACTGGGCGTCGGGCCGCACGGCCAGGATCTCCGCCGCGCGCGCGAAGGCGGCGGCCGCTCCGGCCATCTCCTTGCGCCCGAGCAACTGCGCGCCATAGGTGAGCTGCATCTGGGCCGAGGCCGGCTGGACCCGCACGCCCTCGGCAAAGATGGAGAGGCTGTTCGACCAGGCCCGTGCGTACCACGCGCCGCGGACCGCCAGCAGCGCGAGCGCGACCCCGGTGATCGTGCGGAGCGCTACGCGGCGCGGTCCCTCGAGGACGGTGGCCATCACCGCGGCGACCCCGAGGACGAAGCCGACGCTGGGGAGGTAAAGCAGCCGTTCCCCGAAGATCGTCCCGATGGGGACGAGCAGGTTCGACGCGGGGAAGACGCCGAAGGCGTAGATGGCCGCCGCGGCGAGCCGCACGCGCCGGCGCCGCCCGGGCCAAGCAGCGAACGCGGCCGCGCCTGCGAGCGCGGCGACCGCCAGGGCCAGGCGCGGGTCGAGGGCGGAGGCAACCGGCGGGATCGCGGCGTACGAGTAGTCGGGCGACAGCGTGGCCGGCGCGATCGAGAGCTGGAGGCCCTTCCCGAGCACGACCAGCGCGGTCGCGATCCGCTCGAGGAGCGGTGCATCGGCGATCGGGTTCACCAGGAAGATCGTGCCCGGCATACCCAGGCTTCCCAGCACGGCCCAGCGGGCGGCGAGGTAGGCGCCGGCGGCCGCGAGGTAGGACGCGTAGAGCGTGGCCGCGCGGCGCGGTGCGGCGCGGACCTCGGCGCGGCGGAAGAGCAGGTCGAGCGCGACGATCAGGCCGATCAGGACGAGCCCGGTCTCCTTGGAGAAGGCCGCCAGCGCGCCGAGCAGCGGCGCGGCGACGAGTCGGAGGCCTCCGCGGCGGAGCGCGACCGGGTGGAGGAGCACGGCACCCAGGGTGAAGGCGGTGACCAGGAGCTCCTTGCGCCCGGCCACGTTCGCCACCGCCTCCACGTGGATGGGGTGGACCGCGAAGAGCAGGCCGGCCAGCGTGGCGGCCGCCAGGGGGAGCCCGAGCCCGAGCGCGAGCCCGAGCACCAGGACGGAAACGGCCGCGTGGAGCAGCAGGTTGACGAGGTGATAGCCCGACGGGGCGAGCCCGTGGACCGCGTGATTCAGGGCGAAGGAGAGGGTGGTGAGCGGCCGGTAGGTGGCGGACCCCTTGCCCGATCCTGCCCAGTCGCGATGGGAGAGGATAGCCGGTACCCCCTCGACGCCGCGGAGGTACGCGTTCTCGACGACCTCGACGCGGTCGTCGTACGCGAACCCGTGTCGCAGCGTGTGGAGGTAGGGGAGGACCGCGACGAGCGCGACGGCGAGGGCAGCCAGCCGGACGGGGCGTCGTGGAGAGCGGTCCATCGAAGATCGGCCGCGGATGCTACCACCGCGGGCGAGGCGCGGTCACCTGGCGGCAGGCCCGCCCGCGCCGATGAGCGACGCTCAGGTCGTCGCCACCAGCAGCTCCTCGGAGTTGCTGGGCGGGCGCAGGCCGTCCGGCCGGTCCGCGAAGTAGCGCGCGCTGAGCGCGTCCGCCGAGACGTGCCTCGCCGCGGCGAAGCCCGCGTCGCGCGCCAGGGCGAGCATCTCCCCGGGCTCGAAGAAGCTCAGCCACGGCGTGCCGCTCGCGCGCGCGCCGCGCGCGGCGGCCTCGACGCCCGGGCGGATCGCCGGCTCGACGCGCTCGATGGGCAGCATGAACGACATGACCAGGGTCGAGCCCGCCGCGAGCGACGCGACGGCGCGGAGCGTGGAGGCGATGGCCTCCCGCGTGAGGTACATGCTGACGCCGGTCGACGCGACGACCGCCGGCCGCCCCGCGTCGAAGCCCGCGCCGCCGAGGCGGGCGAGCCACGGGTCGCCGTGCTCGAGATCCACCGGCGCGAACCGCAGGAACGGCGGGACGGCGAGGCCGAGCTCGTCGAGCCGCCGCCGCTTCCAGGCTTGCGTCGCCGGCTCGTCCACCTCGAACACGCGCAGCCGCGCGCCGAGCTCCGGCCGGCGCAGCGCGAACGTGTCCAGGCCGGCCCCGAGGACGACGTACTGCCCGACGCCGCGCGCGACCTGCTCCTCGACGAGGTCCTCGACGAAGCGCGCGCGGGCCACGATCGACGCGCGGAACGGACGCGTGAACGCGCCCATGTCGGGCCGCAGGCGCCAGCCTTCGTCCGGGCCTGCCAGCGCGAGGCCGACGGTGTCCTCGAGCACGTGCGGCGGCGGGTCGGCGAGCACGTGCAGCGCGCGCCACAGCGCCACGCGCACTGCGGTGGGATCGGGGATCTGCCTCGGGCGGTCCGACATGTTGCGTTTCCGGGAAGGGCGGCAGGTGGCGCCGCGCTCGTGTGCTACGGCGTCCAGCCGGGCAACGCCGCCGCCTGCTTCACCCAGCTCGCCAGCTGCGTTTCGTCGAGGTCGTTCTCGTGGAGGTCGATCCAGCGCGCGTCCTTGCCCGTGCCTCCGGGGGGAGCGGGGCGCAGCGACGTGCCACGGAAGAAGGTCACCTTCACGTAGCGGGAGAAGGTGTGGAACGACAGGAACCAGCCCTGGCCCTCGATGCCGTAGAACGGCGAGTTCCACTTCACCGCCTTGCGCACGCCGGGCACGCTGCCGACGACGAGCGCGTCGAGGCGCCTCGCGACGTCGCCCTTCCAGCCCGTCAGCGCGGCGACGTACGCCTGAACCGGCGCGTCGCCGTCCGCCTTCGCGATCTGCGGGTTGCCCCCCGCGAGCAGGACCACCTTCCCGTTCGCGCGCGGCCTGGCCTTCGGGCGCGCGGTCGGCGTGCGCACGGACGTGGCGGCGGATGGGCGTCGCCGGGTGGCGCTGGACGTGGCCCTGGGCTTCGGTCGCGGCTTGGCTCGCATGCGCACGATTCTACTGAACGTGCGACCGCCTGGCCCGGGCGAAGCTGGGGCCTGAAAAGACGAACAGCCCGGCGAACCGTCGAGCGACGGTCCGCCGGGCTGTCGAAGATGGCTCCCCAGGCATGACTCGAACATGCGACCCGGTGATTAACAGTCACCTGCTCTGCCAACTGAGCTACTGGGGAATGGCAGGGGCGCGAATCTAGAGAAGGGCCGGGGCGTCGTCAAGGGGGTAGCGCCCCCGCCCGGTGCATCGGCCGCGCGGGTGCCCGGTGCCGAGGCAGGCGTCCCTCGGCCTCCGGGGCCGGGAAGTCGTGCAGCGTGCCCCGGCCGCTATACTCCTCCGGTGATCCTGCCCGGCTTCGAGCACCGGCCCGGCCTGCACTGCGGCTCCACCGCGCTCGCGGACGCGCTGCGCGTCCGCGGCGTGGCGCTGTCCGAGCCGATGGCGTTCGGCCTGGGCGCGGGACTCGGCTTCTACTACCTCTCTGCGCCGGAGCTCTCGCCCAGCCACCTGTTCGTGGGCCGGTCGGCGCACCTGGAGCGCGCCGCCTGCGAGGTGCTCGGCGTCTCCGCCGTGGAGCGCGGCGCCGACGATCCCGCCGCGGCCTGGGAGGGCGCGCGCGCCGCCCTGGAGCGTGGGCTCGCGCCGATCCTGTCCACCGACCTGGCGGAGCTGCCGTACTGGCACAGCCGCACCCGCTTCGGCGGCCACCGGGTGGTGCTCGCGGGCCACGACCCGGCGCGCGGGATCGCCTGGCTGGCCGACACCGACCGGCCCGGCCTGGAGGCCGTCCCGCTCGACGCGCTGGCGCGCGCCCGCGCCTCCATCGCGCCGCCGTTCGGGACGGGCGGCAACCCGTGGCTGGAGGTGGACGCGCCGGCCCCGCCGCGCCCGCTCGGCGAGGCCGTGCGCGAGGCGCTGCGCCGGCAGGCGCGCGAGATGCTGCTCGACCCGGACGGCTTCGCGGGCGTGTCGGCGGTCGAGCGCTTCGCGGCGGAGCTGCCGGACTGGCCGGCGCGCGCGACCGGCGAGGCGGACCGGGCCTGGTGCTTCCGCTACGCCTGGCAGGTGATCGAGAAGCGCGGCACCGGCGGCGGCATGTTCCGGGCGCTGTACGCCCGGTTCCTGCGCGAGGCGGAGGCGGCGGTCCCCGGCCTCGCCGCGCTCGGGCTCGCGGAGCGGATGGACGCGCTCGCGGCGGGCTGGAGCGCGCTCGCCGGGGCGATGCGGGCGGTGGGCGAGGCGCCCGGGGCGGCGGTGTCCCCGGAGCTGGCGGCGCAGGCGCGCGCGCTGGCGCAGGCGGAGCGGCGGTACCACGAGGACGTGGCGGCGCGGGTGCCCTGATGACGGCGACGAGAGATCTGGAGGGCCGTGCGCGCGCGCGCTTCGCCGAGCTCCTGGGACGCGACCCGGTCCCGCTCGACGAGGCGGCGCTCGCCATCGCGCAGGAGGAGTACCCGGCGCTCGAGCCCGAGGCGTACCTCACCCGCCTCGACGAACTCGCCGCGCGCGTGGTGCGGCGGGTCCCCGGGCCGGTGCGCGCGGCGTCTGCGCTCCGCGCGTTGCGCGAGGTGCTCCACGACGAGGAGGGGCTCCGCGGCAACGACGACGACTACTACGACCCCCGCAACTCGTTCCTCAACGACGTCCTGGATCGCCGCCTCGGGATCCCCATCACGCTGGCGCTGGTGTACATGGAGGTCGGGCGGCGCGCCGGGCTGCGGCTGGAGGGGGTCGGCTTCCCGGGCCACTTCCTCGCGAAGTACGTCTCGCCCGGCGGCGTGGAGGTGTTCGTGGACGCCTACCACGGCGGCGAGATGCTCTCGGCCGACGAGTGCGTGGCGCGCTACAAGGCGCGCACCGGCGGCAAGGACCTCGACGCGCGCTACCTCGCCGCGGTCTCGCCGCGCCAGCTCCTCGCGCGCATGCTGCAGAACCTGAAGCGCGTCTACGCGGAGCGGAAGGACGACGTCCGGCTGTTCTGGGTGCTCGACCGCATCCTGCTGGTCACCCCGGACCAGCGCGAGGCGCTGCGCGATCGCGGCCTCGCCGCGGCGCGGCTGGGCGGGGCCGCCGCCGCCATCCGCGATCTCGAGGCGTACCTGTCGCTCGCGCCCGCGGCCGGAGACGCCGAGGAGGTGCGGGCGGCGGTGGCCGGGCTGCGGGCCGGCCGCGGCGCGCTGCTCAACTGACCGGCGGCTCGCGGCCCTCCAGGCGCGGGAGCCGGAGCCGCTCCACCGGCGTGCCGCCGACCAGGTGCCGCTCCACGATCTCCGGCACGTCGGCGGGCGAGACGTGGCCGTACCAGACGCCCTCCGGGTAGACCACGATCGACGGGCCGAACGCGCACGCGTCCAGGCACCCGGCGCCGTTCACGCGCACCTGCGCCTTCAGCCCGCGCCGGGCGACCTCCGCCTTCAGCGCGGCGCGGATCGCCTCGCTGCCCTTGTTGCCGCAGGCGCCGCGCGGATCCGACGGGTCCCGGTGGTTCTCGCAGACGAAGACGTGATGGCGGAAGCGCATGGCGCGGATCTAGCGCTGGCGCCCGCGCGCCGCCAGGTCAGGGATCGCGCGGCACGAGCTGGCCGCGCGGCACGACCAGCAGCGCGCCGCCCGAGACGGCCAGGTCCTCGCCGACCAGGTGCCCCGACGCCTCGCTCGCGAGGTAGAGCACCGCCTGCACCACGTCGTCCACCTCGCCCAGGCGGCGGTTGGGCAGGGTGGCGGCGATGGCGGCCCCGGTCTCGTCGAGCGCGGCCTCCGCCATGGGCGTGCGGATCCAGCCAGGGGAGACGAGGTTGACGCGCGTGCCGGGGGCGAGCTCGACCGCGAGGCTCATCGCGAGCGACTGCAGCGCGCCCTTCGACGCCGCGTAGTGCGCGTGCCGCGCCTCGCCGCGCTGCCCGGCGGTGGAGCCGATGAGGACGACGTTGCCGCGCCCGTCGTGCCCGAGGTGCGGGAGCGCCTCGCGGACCAGGTAGAACGCGCTGAACACGTTGACGCGGAAGATCTCCTCCAGCCGGTCGGCCTGGAGGGTCGCGATGGGCGCCTCGTTCCAGATCCCTGCCGAGTGGACCAGCTGGTCGAGGCCGCCCAGCGCGGCGGCCGCCTCGCGCACGCACGCGACGCAGCCGGCCTCGGTGCCCAGGTCGGCGCCGATCGCCATCGCCTGCCCGGGGTGGCGCGCCGCGAGCGCCTCGGCCGCGGCCCGGTGGGATCGGTACTGCACGGCGACGCGCGCGCCCTGGCCGAGCAGCGCCTCGGCGATGCCGAGGCCGATGCCGGAGGAGCCGCCCGTCACCAGGGCCCTGCGTCCCGCGAGATCGGCGTACCGCGCCACCACGGTCATCGCGCCCTCCTGGCGCGCCCGGCCGGCGCGCGGCGGCCCGGGCCCCATCGTGCGCCCTCGAGCACGTCGAGCACCTGGACGAAGCTGGAGATGGCGAGCGGCCAGCGCCCTTGCGCCTCGTCGGCCACGTGCCGCTGGGTGATCTTCCGCGCGGAGATGACCGCGAGCCGATCGCGGTATTCCTTGGACACGTAGGTGCCGTACTCCGCCCACACGCCCACCGCGCCGCACGCCTGCGCCACCGCCATGTCCTTCTTGACGTTGTCGCCGACGTAGATCACCTCGCGGCCGCGCAGGCCGAGGTCGGAGAGGATGCGCCGCAGGCCGGCCGGGTTCGGCTTCTCGGCGTCGCGCGGGAGCTCCACCACCGGCGTCTTCCCGCGGTAGTGGCCCTCCTCCTCCTTGCGCCGGATCTCCGGGGCCACGTTCTCCGGGAGCGGGAAGAACGGGAGCGTGTAGAGCGCGTCGAAGTGGCCGTCGAGCTTCAGGTGCTTCAGGCGCAGCTCGGCCGCGTTCCGCGGCGCGTCGGTGAGCGCCACCACCTTCAGCCCGCGGCCGCGGAGCTGGTCGAGCGTCTCGCGCACGCCGGGGTAGGGCTTCAGGTACCGGTCGCGCGCCGCGCGGAACGCGAGCCGGGCCGGGTCCACCACCAGCGCGTTGAACGAGTCGAAGTCCGCCTCGTACGGGCGGAAGATGTCGGACAGCTGGATCGCGAACGGGTACTCGTTCGACTCGTACTGTGCGTACACCGCCTTCAGCGACTGGACGATCCGGATGCGGGGCAGCCCGGTGGTGGCCGCCAGCGAGTCGATCATCGCCTCCAGGGCGGGGACGATGTAGTCCACCCACGGATACAGCGTGTTGTCGAGGTCGGTGACGACCGCCCGGATGCTCGGCACGCGCGCATGGTAGCCGGGTGGGGCCGCAGCCGCCACCGGGGACACGCCTTCCGGCGGTCCCTTGCTAATATCCGCGCGTGACCGCGAACGAACGCTTCCAGGTGATCACGCCCCTGCACGACGCCGCCGGCTGGCGGCGCGCCCTCGCGGTGGACCGGCGCGGGGGCGCCCCGCGCGCGGTGGTGCTCGCGTACGCGCCTCCGGGGCTCACCGACGACCCGACGCGGCTCGCCGCGCTGGTGCGCGACGCCGAGGCCGCCGCGCGGGTGCACCACCCGAACGCCGTCCCCGTCCTCGGGCTGGAGACGCTCGGCGAGGCGCTGGTGGCGGTCGAGGCGCACCGGCGCGGCGCCACCCTGCGCGCGCTGCTGGACGGCGGAGGGCGCCTGCCGCCCGAGCTGGTCCTCCGCGCCGGGCTGGACGCCTGCGCGGCGCTCGCGGCCGTCCACGCGGTGGACGCGGGGGAGGGCCAGCCGCTCGCCCACGGCGCGCTCGCGCCGGAGCGGGTGCTGGTGGCCGACGACGGGTCCTGCCTGCTGTCCGGGCTCGGCACCGGCGGCGCGGGGAACCCGGCCGGCGACCTTCGCGCGCTCGGCGCGATCCTGCACGAGTGCCTGGCCGGCGAGCCGCCCCCGGCGGCGCCGGTGCCGCTGGAGGGGCCGGGGATCCCGCCGGCGCTCGCCGCGGTGGTGGACCGCGCGCTCGGGGCCGGCGGCCACGAGCCGTTCCCGTCTGCGGACGCGCTCGGCGAGGCGCTGGCGGGCGCGCTGCCCGCCGCACCGCCGGAGGCGATGGCGGCGTACCTCGAGGCGATCCTTCCGGCCGGGGAGGGGGAGCGCGGGGAGGTGCTGCGGATGGTGGCCCGCGCGCTCTCGCCGGCGGGCGCCGAGCGCGCCGTGCCGGTGCGGCCCGCGCCGGAGATCACCGCCGAGGTCTCGGCGGAGCTGGTGGCGCCGTTCCCGGCGCGGCGGCCGGCGGCGGTGGTCACCCCGGCCACGGTCCCGGCCCCGGCCCCGGCGGCGCCCGTGGCCGAGGTGGCCGCCGCGCCGGCCACGGCCTCGGCCGCCCTCGCCGCCGCGGTGCCGGTCGAGATCCCTGCCCCGGTCCTGGTCGGCGCGGCAGCGGCCGCCGCCCAGCCGGCGCCGGTGTCGCTCGCGCCGCCACCCGACGCCGCCATCACCTTCGCCGCGCCCGCGCCGCCCCCGCGGTCGGCGCTGCCGATCGTGCTCGGGATCGCGGTGGCGATGGCCGGGGTGGGCTTCGGGATCGGCTTCGTGCTGTCCCGCTCCCAGCCGCGCGCCGCCGCCCCCGCCGCCGCGCCGATCGCCGCGGCCCCGGCGCCCGTCGCCGCGCCACCGGCGCCCCGCGCCACGGCGCCCGCGCCCGCGCCCGCGCCGGAGCCTCCGGCCGACGCCGCGCCGGCGGAGCGCACGCCGGCCGCCCCCGAGCCGCGCCGCGCGGCGGCGGCACCGGCGCCGTCGCTCGCGATCACCGCGGAGCCGGAAGGCGACGTCTACGTGGACGGCAAGCGGGTGGGGCGAAGCCCGGTGACGGTGCCGGTGTCGAGGGGCGACCACCGGGTCCGCCTGCGCAACGCGGCCGAAGGGGTGGACGTGCAGAAGCGGGTCACCGCGCGCGGGCAGGGCACGGCCGTACGCTTCGCGCTCGGCCGCGGGGTGCTCGCCGTGACCGCGCCGCCGGGCACCGAGGTCCGGGTGGACGGGCGGCGCGTCGGGGAGGGGAGCGTCAAGGTCCAGCTCTGGGAGGGCGCCCACCAGGTGGAGGCGCGTCTCGGCGAGGCCCGCGTGCAGGAGCGCTTCGAGCTCCGCCCCAACGAGACCTGGACCTACGCGGTGACGCCGACGCCGTAGCGCCCTTCGACCGCGCCGCTCGTCCCGAGCGTCGCGCCGCGACGGCGGCGCGGAGCCGAGGGACTAGTGGTCGTGCCCGTGGCCCTCGGGGCCGTGGGCGTGACCGTGCTCCAGCTCCTCCGCGGTCGCGGCGCGGACGTCGCGCACCGTCACCTCGAAGTGCAGGGTCTTGCCGGCGAGCGGGTGGTTGAGGTCGATCACCACCGACTCCGGCTTCACCTCGCGGATCGCGAACGGCACCGGCTCGCCGTCGGCGCCCTCCGCGGTCAGCTCCATCCCGACCTGCGGGTCGAAGCCGGGCGGGAACGCCTTGCGCGGCACCTCCTGCACGCCGCGCGGATCGTGCTCGCCGTACCCGTCGGAGGGCGCGACCACCACCTTGCGCGACTCGCCCACGTCGACGCCCTCGAGCGCCGACTCCAGACCCGGCACGATCTGCCCCTCGCCGTGGAGGTAGGTGAGCGGCTCGCCCGGCTCGGACTGGTCCACGACCTTCCCGTCTCCGAGGTGCAGCGAGTAATCGAGGCCGACGACGCTGCCCTTCGCGATCTTCATGGGCCCTCCTGAGGCCGTGGAGCTCGGGACGGCGGTGCGCCTCCCTTCGGCCGGTATTTCCCGGCCGGGGACCGGCTGGCAAGGAAATACGACCGGGGGTCCGCCACCCGCCTACCAGTAGCCCCATCGCCGGCGGAGCACCCACTCGGCCGTCAGGACCGCCGCGAGGCCAGCCAGCGTCCACCAGCGATCCCAGATCGGCAGCGCCTTGCGGCGCCCGATCTCGACCACCTCGGGGTCCGCCAGGGCGAGGTCGGGGAGGTCGCCGCCGGGCAGCGCGGAGAACGCGCCCCCGGTCGCCTCGGACACCGCCTGGAGGAGCTCCGGCCGCGGTGCCGCGTCCGCGTCCTCCGGCCCGGCGCCGCGCACCGCCACCGCGGCGCTGGCCGGGTCCCCGACGCCCTCCGCGCGCGAGACCACCCGGTAGGCGCCCGGCCCGGGCGGCACGAGCTCGATCCGCGCCGTCCCGTCCTCGCCCGCCACCGCCTCGCCGTGCGCCACGGTGCGTCCGTCCTCGGACACCAGGTCCGCCGAGACCTTCTTCCCGGCGGCCGGGCCCCAGTCCGGCCCGCGCGCGGTGACGGTGAGCCCCACCGGCGCGCCGGGCTCGACCGACGGCGCGTCGGGCTCCACCTGCAGCGGCCCGAGCGACGGATCGCGCACCAGCCAGCGCAGCGCGCCGTTCCAGAAGCGCAGGTACGCGCGGTTGCCCTGGCCGCCCTCGGCGGCGAGAAAGCCCCAGCGCCAGGTGGCGTCGGTGGCGACCGCGAGCGTGCGCCCCTGGCCGACCTCCCGCACCGCCACCAGCGGCGCCGCGCGGCCGCCCACGCTCACCGCGGGCGCCTCGAGCAGCACCGACGCGCCGGCGCCCGGCGGCAGGGCGCGGGTGAGGTTGACGGCGGTGACCGGCGGCAGGCCCGCCCAGGCGGCCTCGTTCGGCGCCTCGCCCGGCGCGAGCGCCGTGACCGGGTGCCGCTTGCCCTCGGCGGTCAGCCGAGGCCGGAACTCGCCCTCGGCCTCGCTGGTGCCGTCGAGCGGCGCCACCGGCAGCACCTCGGCGAGCGGCGTCTGCCCGTAGCGCCCGTCGCCGAAGCTCTGCTCGCCGCCCACCATGGCGAGCGCGCCGCCGCCGCGCACGTAGTCGCGGAGGTTCGGCAGGTAGCGGTCGATCTCCAGGCCGCGGTACGGCCCGTAGGCGAAGTCGACGAACAGCACCGCGTCGAACGTCCGGAGCTGCTCGCCGAAGATCTCCGCGACCGGGAACGGGATGAGCGAGAGGTCCTCCTGCGGGCCGGGCTGGTCGGCGTTGGTCCGCAGGATGAAGAAGCTCACCAGGTCCACGTTGGGATCCTGCTTGAGCAGCCCGCGCAGGAAGCGCACGTCCCAGCTCGGCCGGCCCGCGACCATCAGCACGCGGACGCGGTCTCGGATGACGCGGAGCACGAACGAGCGCTGGTTGTTCTCGGTCACGGCCTCGCCGGGCAGGACCGGCGCGGCCACCGTGAACACGAACGTGCCGGTCTGGTCGGGCGCGAAGGAGAGGGGCACCGAGTAGCGCTCCTTCCCCGGCTCGAGCCGCACCGTCGCCTGCGCCACCACCGCGCCCTCGCGCCGGAGCACCACCCGCACGTCCTGGGCCTCCAGGCCGCGCGCGCGCAGCGTCGCCTCGACGGTCACCGTGTTGCGGACGAACGCGAAGTCGTCCACCGCGACGCGCTCCACCGCCAGGTCGCGCGGCGCGCTGCGCCCCACCGCCACCGCGCTCACCGGCACGCCCAGCGCGCGCAGCCGGGCGCGGGTGGCGCCGGAGAGCCCGTCGGCGAGCGCCGCGTTGTCGGCGCCGTCGGACACGACCAGCGCGCCGGCCAGCCGGCGGCTCGACGCGCCCGCGCCCGACGTCACCGCCTCGAGCGCGCCGAGCAGGTCGGTGCGGCCGGCCGCGGGCTCGAGGCCGCGCACCGCCTGCGCCGGGTCCGCCGGCGCCACCTCGCCGCCGAACCCGTACCACTCGAGATCGACCCGGTCGGCCAGCCGCTCCAGCTCGGCCCGGTGCTCGCGCAGGAACGCGCCCGCCGCGGCCGCGCGCGACGGACCGCCCGGCTCGAGCGGGAACGCCATCGAGCGCGACGCGTCCACCAGCACCGCGAACCGGTTGCGCACCCGCGCGGTCTGGAGCAGCTCCAGCGCGGGCTCGGCGAGCAGCGCCAGCGCCAGCGCCGCCGCGACCGCGCGGAGCGCGACGAGCGCGGCCTTCCGCGCGCGCCGCGGCTCGCCGGCGAGGCCGCGCCAGGCGAGCGCGATCGAGGCGAGCGCCGCGAGGCCGAGCAGGGCGAGCGCCCACGCCGGCAGCGGGGTGAGGGCGGTGAGCCGCCAGGCGTTGAAGGTCTCGCCGTCCACCGCCGCCTAGCTCCGCCGCCGCAGGATGAACGGCAGGTGCACCGCGTCGTCCTTGTAGTCGGTGCACAGCGCGTACATCGCCAGGTTCACGCCGGCGCGGAACGCCGCCTCGCGCTGCGCCTCGCCGCCGGGGGTGCACGGGTACTCCCAGTCGCCCAGCTCGCTCCGCGCCCACGCGCCGCCGAGATCGTTCTGCGAGTAGACCACCGCCAGCCGGCCGTCGACGGCCTGCGCCTCCAGCCACGGCTTCACCAGCACGCGGCCGCCCTGCCGGTCGAGCAGGTAGAACGTCTTGTGGAGCACGTGCTCGCGGGCCACCGGCTGCAGCGGCGAGGCGGGCAGCACCTGGGCGAGCTCGCGCCGGACCGCCGCGTCGAAGCCGGTCCCGTCCGACGCGTCGGCCGAGTCCACCAGCAGGAAGCCGCCGTACATGAGGTGGCGGCGGAGCGCGGCCCGCTCCGGCTCGGAGAACGCGGGTAGCCCGCCGGCGCCGGCCAGGTAGAGCATGGGGTGGCGGTGCAGGCCCGGCCGATCGAGGCGGACCGGCACGGCGTCGGCGGCGGGCTCGATCGAGGTCCGGCGGCCGAGCTCCCAGCCGAGCCGGCGCAGCGCGGTGGGCCGCGGGTTCCAGTTGCCCCCGTGCTGGACGTGGCCGATCTGCAGCATCGCGTCCGGGGTCAGCGCGCGTGCGCCGCGGGGCAGCGCGGCCGCGACGGCCGCGACGGCCGCGGCGGCGGCGCCCTGCAGGAAGCGTCGGCGCGAGATGGGGCGCGAGGGGCGGGGCATCGGGATGGGCCAGCGTCGGCCGCGGCCGGACCGCGCCGCGGGCCCCCACAGTCTAGGCCGGGTCGCGCCGGGACGCCCGCACAACCCGCGCCTGCGGCGGAGGCCCGCCAGAGGCCCGTGCTAGAGTCCGCCGCCATGTCGCGCAGGGACAGGGGAAGCACCGGCCCGGGCGGGCGGATCGCCGCGCTGCTGGACGTCGGGGACCACCGGGGCGCCGCCCTCGAGGCGCGGCGCGTGCTCGGGGATCCGGACGCCAGCGAGGTCGCCCGGCGGACCGCCGGGGACGCGCTGGCCTCCTTCAGGCCGGACCCGGCGGCGCTGGCGGTCGGAGCCGCCGGGGTGCTCGTCGCCGTCGCGCTGACGCTCTGGACCGTGCTGGGGGCGGGGTGACCGCGGCGCTCGCGGCGGCGATGCCGGTCGGCCCGCTGGGCGACGCGCTGACGGGGCTGGTGCGGGTCGCGCTGGCGACCCGTGCGTTCGGCTGGCCGCTGGGCCTCGCGCTGGTGGTGGTCGGGCTCGCGGCCCTGGTCGCCTCCGACCGGCTGCGGCGCCCGGCCGCGGCCGTGGGGGGCGCTGCGGTGGGGGTGCTGGCGGCGCTCGCGGCGCGGCGGCTCCTCGGCCCGCAGCTGGAGCTCTCCGCCGTCGCGTCGGCCGGGCTGGGCGCGGCGGTGCTGGGGGTGGCCTGCGCGGCGATGCCGCCGCTCTTCCCCGCCGCGGCCGGCGCGCTCGCCGGCGCCCTGGCCGGAGTCCACCTGCCCATCGGCGGGCGGGCGGCGGTCGGGGCGGGGCTCGGGGCGCTCGCGGCGGCGCTGCTCGCGCTGGCGGCGTCCCGCGCCGTCGCGGTGGTGCTGTGCGCGCTCTCCGGCGGCCTCGCGCTCGGCGTCGGGCTCCTGGCGGCGGCCGGGCCCCGGCCGCTCGCCTCCGAGCTGGCGATCCGGCCGTTCGCGCTGCTCGGGTTCGCGGTGGTGGCGGGCGTGGCGGGCGCGGCGTTCCAGCTCGCGCGCGGCGCGGCCGCGGCGCGTCCGGGGCCGGGCGCGCTGCGCGACTAGCGCGACTCGCGCGCCGCCCGGCGGCGCGCAGGGGCGCGGTCCGGGCGGTGCACGTGCCTCAGGTCTCGGGCGGCCCGAGCAGCTCGAAGTCCGGGATCTCGGCGCGGAGGAACTCGCGCAGCCGCCCGGTCAGCTTGGCCTCGATCTGGCGGGCGCGCTCGCGGGTGAGGCGGAAGTGGTCGCCCACCTCCTGCAGCGTGAGCGGCGGCGTGCCGTCGGGCGGGAGGAGGCGGTGCTCGAAGATGTACCGCTCCTTCTCGTCGGTGAGCGTCCCGGAGAACGCGTCCAGCTTCTCGCGGAAGATCCGCCGGAGCTGCTCGTCGCCGAGCGCGGCGTCGGGCGACGGGCCGCCGTCGTCGGCCAGCCGGTCGAGGCGGTTCTGGCGGCCGTCGTCGCCCTCGGTGCCGACCGGCGCGTCCAGCGAGAGGTCGTCCGCGGCCATGCGCGCGCTCATCTCCTCCACGTCCTTCTCCTCGACCTGGAGGTTCTTCGCGAGCAGCCGCGGCGTCGGTTCGATGCCGCGCGCGAGCAGCTTCTCGCGCTCCTTGGAGAGGTTGAAGAACAGCTTGCGCTGCGCCTGGGTGGTCCCGAGCTTCACCAGCCGCCAGTTCTCCATGATGAAGCGGATGATGTACGCGCGGATCCACCAGGCCGCGTAGGACGAGAGCTTCACGCCCTTCCACGGATCGTACTTCTTCACCGCCTGCATGAGCCCGAGGTTGCCTTCCTGGACGAGATCCAGGAGCTGGAACGCGGTGCGGCGGTACTCGTGGGCGATCTTCACCACCAGTCGCAGATTGGACGCGACCAGCCGGTACGCGGCGTCCACGTCGCCGGTCTCGCGGTACTGGACCGCGAGCGCGTGCTCCTCGTCCCGCGAGAGCACCGGGTGGCGCGCCACCTCGGCCATGTACGCGCGGAGCGGGTCGTAGCGGACCAGCCCGCCCTCGGAGCGGTCGCGCGCCTCCCCGGCGGACGGGAGTGCGGGGCGGCCCTTCGTGGAGCGGTGACGCGTCTCGTCCGACATGGGGAGTCCGGGCTGCCACGGGAACTGGCGGCCGCGCAAGTGCGTTGTGATATAGGTGTCGCGCCTCGCGCGCAAGGCGCGAGACGACACGTCGGCGCATGGCGGTTTTCGCGGAGCGGCGCGGGCCCCGATCAACGCATCGGGGCTGGCGCGGAACCAGGCGAGCCCGCCATGCGTCGCTCCCAACTCCAACGGAGTGAGTGACAGCATGGAAGAAGTCCACGGCGAGGCGCCCTCGGCGGCGCCCTCTGATTACGTTTCGGAAGCGTCGTTCGACGACATGGGGCTCTCGGAGCCGGTGCGGCGCGCGGTCGCGGAGCACGGGTACACGAAGCCGACGCCGGTCCAGTCCGCGACCTTCCGGCCCATCCGCGACGGCAAGGACGTGATCGTCCGGTCCAAGACCGGCACCGGCAAGACCGCCGCGTTCTCCATCCCCATCCTCGAGCGCATCCCGGACGGCCGCCGCAAGCCATCGGCGCTGGTGATGTGCCCGACCCGCGAGCTCGCCATCCAGGTCGCCGAGGAGGTCACCGCGCTGGCGAAGCACCGCGACCTCGGCGTGGTGACGATCTACGGCGGCGCGTCGATGGGCGACCAGCTCGACAAGCTGAAGGCCGGCGCGGAGATCGTGGTCGGCACCCCCGGCCGCATCTACGACCACATCCGCCGCAAGACGCTCCGGCTCGAGGAGGTGATGGTCTGCTGCCTCGACGAGGCGGACGAGATGCTGAACATGGGGTTCTTCGAGGAGGTGACGCGCATCCTCGACCACCTCCCCGCCGACGTGCAGCAGCTGCTCTTCTCCGCCACCGTCCCGGCGGACATCGAGCAGATCATCCACGACTACCTCACCGACCCGGAGACCATCCTGCTCTCCGGCGACGAGTACAAGGTCGAGAACATCAACAACGTGATGTACCCGACCGTGGACGCGTACCCGAAGCCGCGCAACCTCCTCTACATGATCGGCATGGAGGAGCCCGAGGCGGCGATCATCTTCTGCAACACGCGCAGCGACACCTCGCTCGTCACCGCGGTGCTGAACCGCAACGGCTACGACGCCGAGCTGCTGAACGGCGACCTGCCGCAGAAGGAGCGCGAGCGGGTGATGGCGAAGGTGAAGCGCGGCGAGGTCCGCTTCATGGTCGCGACCGACATCGCGGCCCGCGGCATCGACATCTCCGACCTCTCGCACGTCATCAACTACTCGCTGCCCGAGGACCCGGCGGTGTTCCTGCACCGCGTGGGCCGCACCGGCCGCATCGGCAAGAAGGGCACCAGCCTCTCGCTCGTGTCCGGCGGCGACCTGCACACGCTGACCGCGCTGCAGAAGAAGTACGAGATCGTCTTCGAGAAGAAGGCGCTCCCGACGCCGGAGGAGGCGCGGAAGATCTGGACCGACCGCCACGTCGCCGTCCTCAAGGACGCGATGAGCTCCTCGATCTTCGAGGCCTACATCCCGCTCGCCCAGGAGCTGCGCAACCGGCCCGATGGCGAGTACCTGATCTCGTTCGCGCTCAAGTACTTCTTCACGCACCAGCGCATGGAGAAGGCGCAGGACCGCGAGAAGGCCGAGCACAAGCGCACGGAGCACGAGCGCCGGGTGCAGCCCGAGGGCCGCGCCGCCGGGCGCCGCGCGCCGGGCGGCGAGGAGCGCGAGGGCCGCGAGGCCGGTGAGGCCCGGCGCGAGGCCGGCGAGGGCCGGCCTGAGGGCGGCCGGGAGCGCTCGCGCGACCGCGGCCGCGATCGGGACCGGGACCGGGACCGGGATCGGGACCGGGATCGGGATCGGGATCGCGGCCGCCGCGGCGGACGCGATCGCGAGGCGACGGCCGGCGCCCGGCCCGAAGCTCCGCCGGCGGCGAACGGCGACGGCACCCCGGTGGTCGAGGTGGCCGCCGAGGCCGGAGCGGCCGCGGCGCCCCAGCGCGCCCGCGTCTTCGTGACGCTCGGCGAGCAGGACGGCGCGGACGAGGCCAGGGTGCGCGAGGCGCTCCGGGCGCTCGCGCCGGAGCTCGAGCCGGTCGGCGTGGAGGTGCGCCGCTCGCACAGCTACGTGGACGTCCCGCCCGCCGCGCTGGAGGCCACCGTGGCCGCCCTCGACGGCAAGGAGTGGAACGGCAAGAAGCTCGCCGCCGAGAAGGCGCGCCGCCGGCGGCGCTGACCCGGAGGCGGCAGGGACGCCACGCGTCCGTGGGGCTTGGGGGAACACCCCGGATCGGTATGATCCGGAGACCCCCATGCCCTTCGCCACCACCCCGGAGCTGCTGCGCGAGCTGGCCACGCTGTACCGACGGATCGCGGAGCTCGAGGCCGGCGCCGGCATGCGCGCCGGCTCCGGCGCGCCGGCAGACGCCGCGCGCGAGGTCGATCACCTCGGCGACGGCCTGCACGCCGCGGTGGCCGAGTTCTCCGACGACGTCATCGGCGTCCTCTCCCCCGCCGCCGACATCCTCTACCTCAGCGACGGCATCGAGCGGCTCCTCGGCTACCGCGCCGGCGAGCTGATCGGCCGCAACGCCTGGGCGCTCGTGGCCCCCGAGGACGTCGCCAGCATGGCGAGCGCCCGGTCCACGCCGCTCGACGACGGCCTGCCGATCGAGGTCCGCGCGCGCCACGCCGACGGCTCGGTCCGCTGGCTCGAGTTCGCGGCGCGGGCCTGGCCCAGGAGCGCGCCCCGCCTCATCGTGGCGCGCTGGCGCGACGCCCAGCGCCACCGCGATCCGGTCGGGGCCGGCTCGGACGAGGCGAGGCGCGCGGCCGAGCTGCGCCGCAGCGCCGCGGTGGCGCGCGTCTCCCAGCTCGCCCTGGGCCTCCCCGAGGTGCAGGACGTGCTCGACGCGGCCGCCGCGCTGGCGGCCTCGGCGCTGGCGCTGCCGGCGGGCGCGTTCCTGGAGGTCGCGGACGGCGGGCTGCGCGTGCGCGCGGCCTCGGGCTTCCCCGTGGATGTCCGCGGGCGCGGGGTGCCGAGCGTGATGACGCTGGCGGGGCTGGCGCACGCGAGCGGCGCCCCGGCGCGCGCGCCGGACGTCGCGCGCGACGGCCGGCTGGCGGACGCGCTGCTCGCCGCCGCGGGCGCGGGCTGCGCGCTGGCGGTGCCGGTGCGCGGGAGCGGCCGCGCCCACGGTGTCCTGCTGGTGGCCGGCCCGGCGCCCCGGGCGTTCGAGCGCGACGAGCTGAGCTTCCTCGAGACGGTCGCGAACGTGGTCGCCACGGCGGTGGACGCGCGGGCGGCCGCCGAGGCGCTGCGCGGGCGCGAGCGGCTGGCGCGCGCGGTGTTCGCGAGCGCGCGCGACGGGATGATCATCGTGGACGGGGAGGGGCGCTGCGTGGACGCGAACCCCGCGGCGGAGCGGCTGCTGGGGGCATCCCTCGAGGCGCTGCGCGGACGACGGCCGGCGGACGTGGCCCAGACCGCGCTCGACCTGTCCGGCGCGGCCGCCGGGCAGGGCGCCGCGACGGTGGCGACGCCCAGCGGCGCGCGCGCGCTGGAGTGGGCGCTCGTGCCCGGGATCCTCCCCGGGCTCTCGCTGGCGGTGCTGCGGGCTAGTTGAGCGCGACCGGCTCGCCGGCCAGGCTGGCCCGCACCGGCGCGATCTTCTCGGCGAAGTCGGCGGCCCACTTCGCGGGGATGGGCGCGTCGCGCGGGATCTGCAGCCGGAGCGGGTTCACGAAGGACCCGCCGCGCTTCACCGCGAAGTGCAGGTGCGGGCCGGTCGAGAGGCCGGTCGAGCCGACGTAGCCGATGACCTGCTTCTGCGACACCGCCTTGCCCGCGGAGACCGCCACCGCCGACAGGTGGCAGTAGACCGACTCCAGGCCGTTGCGGTGCTTCAGCACCACCGCCTTGCCGCAGCCGCCCTTCCAGCCGGCCTCGCGGACCTGCCCGTCCCCGACGGCCCAGACCGGCGTGCCGGTGGGCGCGCCGTAGTCCACGCCCTGGTGGGCGCGGACGTAGCCGAGCAGCGGGTGGTTGCGCATCCCGAAGCCGGAGGTGACGCGCGCGAGCTTGAGCGGCGACTTCAGGAAGCCGCGCCGCGCGCTGTTGCCGTTCTCGTCGTAGTAGCTGGTGTGGCCGTCCGGATCGGTGTAGCGGAACAGCCGCTTACGGCCGGCCGCCTCGCCCTTGTACTCGGCGGCCAGCACCTCGCCGTAGCGGAGCAGCTTGCCGTCGGCGAGCACCTTCTCGACCACCATGGTCATGGCGTCGCCGGCGCGGACGTCCTGGTAGAAGTCGACGTCCCAGGCCAGCACGTCGGAGGCGAGCACGGCCAGCTCGGGATCCTCGCCGGCGCGCTCCAGCGACGCCCATAGCGAGCCCTCCACCTTCACCGCCACGCGCGCCACCTCGGTGGTCAGCTCGACCGGGCGCTTGCGAGCCTCGAAGGACCCGTCCTCCTTGCGCTCCACGGTCCACTCGTCCGCCGGCCCCTGCCGGTAGCTGAACCGGTGCAGCTCGCCGTCCTCGTCGCGGCGCTCCACCCGGAGCTGGTCGCCAGGGCGGGCGCGGTGGAACGGGAACAGCCCCTTCAGCGAGGCCACCACCGCGTTCACCTGCGCCATCGGCACGTCGAGCTTCACCAGCGCCTGCGCGAGGGTCTGGTTGCGGGCGAGCCGCACCGTCACCGCGCGGAACCGCTCCGCCGGCGTGGGCTTGTGCGGGGCGAGCGTGGCGGTGGTGGGCGCGGGCAGCATGGCCGCGGCCTCGGGCGCAGCAGCGACCGGGGCGGCCGGCGCGCCGGGCACCGTGCGGAGGCCGCCGGCGGCTCCGGCGAGCGCGAGGATCAGGAGGGCGAGGAAGCCGGCGCCGGCGAGCAGCACGGGGAGGCGGCGGCGGCGGGGGGCGTCGTCGAAGCGAGGTACTTGCATCGGCGCGGGAATCTAGCAGGCGAGAAAGGGAACAGGAAGCTCCGAGTCGACCACCTCGGCCTACAGGTCGGCCCGCCGGTCCGAGTGCTCCTTGCCGTCGTACCGGAAGATGGTGCCTCGGCCCTCCACCTTGGTGTGGAGGTTGACCGGCCTGCGCCACAGGGACTGCACGTGGCGGAGGGTGTCGCGGGCGTAGTCGAGCTTCAGGTCCACCCCGTCGTGCTTGTGGACCAGGTAGAGCTCGCCCCGGTTCTCCCAGTTGCCGTCCTCGACGGCGATCTCCGGCTGCCCGAAGTTGGTGAGCATGTGGAGGAGCTTCTCCTTCACCTTGCGGAACTCGCGCTCCATGATCTCCCAGCGCTGGTGCTTCTCGTTGTAGCCGAAGGTGAAGAGGCGCTGCTGGACGCAGAACTCCAGGCTGAGGAACTCGTCGATGAAGGTGACGTCGTTGTAGTGCTTGCGCACCTCGAAGATCTTGTCGCGTCCCACCCCGAGCTGCTTGTCCCACTGCTTGCGGGCGACGAAGGAGTCGCACTCGTCGTACTCCTTCCCGAAGCGCCCCTTGTTCCACCGGTCCTCGATGTCGCGCCACAGCTCCACCCCGAGCTTGTAGGGGTTGAGCTGCCCGGGGTGGGTGGCGAGCGTGCCGGAGTGGTGGTCGGCGTAGTCGATGACCTCGGAGGCGTCGAGCGCCTTCTCGGTCATGATCTTGGAGTGCCAGTAGGTGGCCCACCCCTCGTTCATGATCTTGGTCTGGCCCTGGGGCGCGAAGTAGTAGGCCTCCTCGCGGATGATCGAGAGCACGTCGTGCTCCCAGCGCTCCAGCGGCGCGTGCTCGAGCAGGAACAGCAGCACGTCGCGCTCGGCCCGCTCCGGGAACTTCTTCTTGCGCGCGGCCTCCTCGTCCAGCTTGCGCTGCTGCTCCTGCATGAACTCGCGCGGGTTGATGTACTCCCGCATGTACTCGCGCTCGTTCTTGAACCCCTGCGCCACCTGGCGCTCCGCGCCCTCGCCCTCGACGCCGGTCCGGTCCGGCCGCCGCTTCACGTAGGGTGACTGGTAGTCGATCAGGTTCTCGATGGAGAGGCAGCGGTCGATGAAGTCCTCGACCAGCTCGACCCCGAGCTTGTCCTGGTAGCGGCGCACGCGAGTGGCGTGGTTCGCCATCTGGTCCATCATCTTCCGGTTGGTGTGCCGGAACATGAAGTTGTTCTTGAAGAAGTCGACGTGCCCGAAGACGTGGGCCATCACCAGCTTCTGGTCCACGTCCATGTTGGACTCGAGCAGGTACGCGTACGAGGGGTCGTTGTTGATGACCATCTCGTAGATCTTCGAGAGCCCGTACTCGTAGCCCTTCGACAGCCGCTCGTAGTCCATCCCGAAGCGCCAGTGCGGGTAGCGGTTCGGGAAGCCGCCGTACGCGGCCACCATGTTGATCTCGTCGAACCCGAGCACCTCGAAGACCGTGTCGAAGAAGTCGAGCCCGTAGGCGCGCGCGTACCCCTCCACGCGGTTGCGGATGTCGTGCAGGTGCGAGGGCAGGTGGGTGTGCTTGTCCATGCGCGCCTACTTCCCGGTGCCGAGGAACGTCTTGATGGAGGCGTAGATCGCTTCCTTGTCCGCGATCTCGGACAGCGCCACGTTCTCGCGCGGGCCGACGGACTCCTTCAGGTCCTTGATGAACTGGCCCGAGCCGTAGGGGCTCTCCACCTGGCCGTAGCAGAACAGGTTCACCGCCGGGAGGATGCGGTTCTGCAGCAGCTCCACGCAGAGGCGGGTGTCGTCGGCGCTCCAGTTGTCGCCGTCGGAGAAGTGGAACGGGTACACGTTCCAGGAGGTGGGCGCGTAGTCGGTCTCGATCATCTCGAGCGCGAGCTTGTAGGCGGACGAGATCATGGTCCCGCCCGACTCGCGCGTGTGGAAGAACGTGTCGCGGTCCACCTCGCGCGCCACCGCGTCGTGGATGATGTAGCGGCTCTCCAGGCCCTTGTAGTGCTTCCGCAGCCAGGTATCGATCCAGAAGGACTCGATGCGGACGATCTCCTTCTGCTCGTCGCCCATCGAGCCCGACACGTCCATCATGTAGATGACGACCGCGTTGGTCTCGGGGAGCGGGACCTGCTTCCAGGTGCGGTAGCGGCGGTCCTCGCGCACCGGGACGATCACCGGGCGTCGCCAGTTGTACGAGCCGCTCGCGATCTGCCGCCGCAGGGCCTGCTTGTAGGTGCGCTTGAAGTGGCGCAGCGACTCCGGGCCGCTCGGCGCGACCCCGGTGTACTTGAGGCGCGTGGCGATGATGCGGTCCTTGCCGCGCGGCTCGATGCGGGGCAGGGCGAGCTCCTCGCCGAGGATGTCGGCCAGCTCCTCGAGCGGCACGTCCACCTCGAGGATGTGCTGCCCCTCGCCCTGACCGGCCTGCCCGCTGCCGGCCTGCCCGTCGCCGGGCGAGAGCGGATCGCCCGGCTCGCCCTCGCCCTGGCCGACGCCGCCCTGCGAGCGCTCGCCGAAGCGGAAGTGCGGGATGTCGATGGTCGGGATCGGGATGGTGATGAAGTCCTTCCCCTTCTTCCCGACCATCTCTCCCTTCTGGACGTACTTCTTGAGGTTGCTCTTGATCCGGCCGCGCACGATGTCGCGGAAGCGGGCGTGGTCCTGCTTGATCTTCAGGGACATGGTCGGCCCGTCCTCGCTGTCGTTCCGTGCCCGATCGGTCGAACCACCCGGTCACCCTGAGCCTGTCGAAGGGCCCGCTCTCCCCGAGCGCGTCGGGGGGCGCTACTCCTTCGCGTCGCCGCGCGCGAAGATCGAGGCGACGAAGTTCAGGACGTCGGTGGAGCACACCTCGCAGTAGCCGTAGTTCTTGATGAGCCGCTGCTTCACGACGTCGATCTTCTCCTGCGTCTCGCGGTCCACCACCGAGGCCACCAGGTTCTTCAGCTTGATCGAGTCCTTCTGGTCCTCGAACAGCTTCAGCTCGAGCGCCTTGTGCAGCCGCTCGTTCGTCCGGTAGTTGAACGTCTTCCCCTCGATGGCGAGGGCGCCGATGTAGTTCATGATCTCGCGGCGGAAGTCGTCCTTCCGGCTCTCCGCGATGTCGATCTTCTCCTCGATCGAGCGCATCAGCCGCTCGTCGGGCTCCTCGTACTGGCCGGTGTACTTGTTGCGGACCTTCTCGCGCTGCGTGTACGCCTTGATGTTGTCGATGTAGTTCGCGCAGAGCTTGGTGATCGCGTCCTCGTCCGCGCTGATGGCGCGCTGGACCTCGTTCTTCACCACGTCCTCGTACTCGCGCTTCACGTCGGTGAGCAGCTCGCGGAAGCGCTTGCGCTGGTCCTCCGAGGAGATGAGCGAGTGCTGCCGGAGCCCGGCCTCCAGCTCGTTCAGCACCATGAACGGGTTCACGCACCCGTCGCCCTTGTCCGAGACCAGCGCGTTCGAGATCTTGTCCTGCACGTAGCGGGGGCTGATGCCCTCCATGCCCTCGCGCAGCGCCTCCTTGCGCAGCTCCTTGATGTTGTCCTCGGTGAAGTTCGGCAGCGACTTGCCGTTGTAGAGCTTCAGCTTCTGGACCAGCGTGAGGTTGTGCTTCTTCGGCTCCTCGAGCCGGGTGAGCACGCCCCACATCGCGGCCATCTCCAGCGTGTGCGGCGCGATGTGCTTCCCGCGGATCTTGTGGCTGTTGTAGTCGCGCTCGTAGATCTTCACCTCCTCGTCGAGGCGGGAGATGTACGGGATGTCGATCTTGACGGTGCGGTCCCGGAGCGCCTCCATGAACTCGTTCGACTGGAGCTTCTTGTACTCGGGCTCGTTGGTGTGCCCGACGATGACCTCGTCGATGTCGGTCTGCGGGAACTTCTTCGGCTTGATCTTGTGCTCCTGCGTGGCGCCGAGCAGGTCGTAGAGGAACGCCACGTCGAGCTTCAGGATCTCGACGAACTCGATGATGCCGCGGTTCGCGATGTTGAACTCACCGTCGAAGTTGAACGCGCGCGGGTCCGAGTCGGAGCCGTACTCGGCGATCTTGCGGTAGTTGATGTCGCCGGTGAGCTCGGTCGAGTCCTGGTTCTTCTCGTCCTTGGGCTGGAACGTGCCGATGCCGACCCGGTCCTTCTCCGACAGGATCAGGCGGCGCACGCGCACGTGCTGCATCACCTTCTCCCAGTCGCCCTTGTACTCCGTCATCAGGTCCTTGAAGACGAAGCGGCAGGCCGGGCACAGGTCGCCGGTGTCCGGGATGGCGTAGCCGCCCTCGGGCGCGGCCAGCTCGGCGATCACCTTGCCGCGCCACTCGTGCGGCACGAGGTGCAGCGGCTCCTCGTGCATGGGGCAGGGCATCACCTCGCGGCGCTTCTGCCCGTCGAGGTTGGTGCGCTCGATGTCCCACGCGAACGTGTAGAGCGCGCCCTCGGGGGTCTTCGAGTACGCCTCGAGCCCCTTCTTGAGCAGGCGCGCGATGGTGGACTTGGACGAGCCGACCGGGCCGTGCAGCAGGATGACGCGCTTCTCGGTGCCGTAGCCCTGCGCCGCGCTCTTGAACACGTTCACGAGCTTCATGAGCGCGATGTCGAGCCCGTAGATCGCGTCCTTCCCGCCGAAGTCCGGGTCGGTGAAGAAGTTGTACCGGATGAGCTTCTTCTTGTTGTCGATGTACTCGGTCTTCCCGTGCGACAGGATCATGTCGTAGACGCGCTGGAAGGCCGTGCGGGTGACCTTCGGGTTCTGCCGCACGATCCCGAGATAGTCCTCGAACGAGCCCTCCCAGTGCTGCTCCGAGTACCCCTGCCGGTCCTGCAGGGCCGCGATCCGGTTCACCCAACCCGACGTCGTCATTTCCCGAGGCTCGCGCATCTCGCTCCCTCTGTATCTGGGCTCGGCGCACGCGCGCCGACCCAAGGAGCATAAGGAGCGGAGGAGCGGGCTGCAGACCGCGAGGCCGGCGGGAGACGCACGCCCAATGGGGCCTGCGGGCAGGCGGCGAGGCGGGTCCCCCCGTGCGCGGCACCGCGGCGGCGAGGCGGCCGCCGGCGGTCAGCGCGCCCGGCGGAAGAACTCGACCTGCCAGGCGCGCACCGCCGCGTTGTGGCAGGCGAGCGTCGGGCAGAACACGTGGGTGCCGTCGTTGCGCGAGACGAAGTACAGGTCGGAGCAGGTGGCGGGAGCGAGCGCCGCCTGCAGCGCCGCGGCGCCCGCGTTCGCGATGGGCCCGGGCGGCAGCCCGGCGGTCGTGTACGTGTTGTACGGGTGCGTCGCCAGCAGGTCGGCCTTCGTGATGTTCTTCGACCAGCGGCCGGTGCGCAGCAGCGTCGCGTACATGACCGTCGGGTCGGTCCCGAGCCGCATCCCGAGCCGGAGCCGGTTGTGGAACACGCAGGCGATGCGCGCGCGCTCCGCCGGCTGCCCGGTCTCCTTCTCGACGATCGAGGCGAGGGTCGCGGCCTCGCCCATCGTCAGCGTCACGCCCGGCCGCCGGCCGGCGTCGGCGCGCGCGTACTCCTCCTTGAACCGCTCCACCATCTCCTCGGCGATGGTGCGCGCCGAGACGCCCCGGGCGAACGTGTACGTGTCGGGGAACAGGAAGCCCTCGAGGTTCGCGTAGGGCAGCCCGAGCGCGCGGGCGGTCGCGGGGTCGTGCGCGACCGCGGCGAAGTCCTCGGTGCGCGCGAGGCCGCTGCGCCCGACGATCTCCGCGATCTCGTCCATGCGCAGGCCCTCGGGCACGGTGAACCGGTAGAGCTTCACCTGGCCCTGGTAGACCTTGTCCAGCACCTGGTCCGGGGTGAGCGGCCCGGAGAACGCGTACTCGCCCGCGCGCAGCCGCCGGTGGTCGCGCTTCACCCAGCGGAAATAGCGCCAGGCCCGGGTCTCGTCGGAGAGCACGCCGGACTGGGCCAGCGACCGGATCACCGCGCGCGCCGGGGCGCCGCTCGGCACCACCACCGTCTTCTCCTCGGGGCCGCCGTACGCCGTCGCCCCGAACGATCGCAGGTCGCGCCAGGTGAGCGCCGCCCACGCGGCGCCCGCGAGCGCGAGGAGCACGAGCAGGGTGACGACCTTCCTCACGGCGCCCTCCGATCCAGCCAGCCCTGCAGGATGACGGCCGCGGCCTCCGCGTCCACCTGGCCTCGCTGCTCGCGGGCCGACAGGCCGCGCGCGCGCAGCCGCGACTCGGCCTCGAAGGAGGAGAGCCGCTCGTCGAACAGCTCCACCGGCACGCCGAGCGCCGCCTCCAGCCGCGGCGCGAAGCCGCGAGCGAGCCGCGCCGACGGGCCCTCCGTGCCGTCCATGTTGAGCGGGAGCCCCACCACCGCCCGCGTGACCTCGTAGTCGCGGGCCACCTCGGCGATGGCGGCGAGGTCCTCGGCCTCGGTGCGGCGGACCACCGTGGTCACCGCGCGCGCCGTCCGCAGGATCTCGTCGGCCACGGCGAGGCCGATCCGGACCCGCCCCAGGTCGACGCCGAGCGTGCGCATGGCGCGGCAATCTAGGCGCCGTCCGCGCCCGGGTCAAACGGTCCGCGCTGCGTCCCGGCGGGCTCCGGCGCGACCGCGCGCCCCGCGCAACCGCGCGGGATCCGGGCGCCCGGCGCTGGCACGGGGCGCGCTCCGGGGAAGGGTGGGCGCCGCGAGGCGCACCGCCCACCCCATCCGAAAGGAACCCAGATGATCCCGTCCGTCCGCACCGGCGCCGCGCTGCTCTCGCAGGGCGCCGCGCTCGCCGCCGATCTCGCCCAGGTCGCCGCGCCGCGCACCATCCGGGCCGCCAGCGCCGCCGGCGTCGGGAAGGGCGGCGCCGTGATCGCCGCCGCGGCGGCCGCGCTCCCCTCCGCGAAGAAGACCTCGGCGAAGAAGACGCGGCGGAGCTCCGGGGCGGGGTACGCCTCGGGCGCGAAGGGAACGACGAAGTCGGGCGCGGCGAAGAAGCCGTCGTCCTCGCGGTCCACCGGCGCGCTCGCGTTCCTCGACGATCCGAGGCTCTCGATCGAGGAGAAGCTGTTCCGCTTCATGATGTACGTGCAGGACCGCTTCGACCGGGACGTCGAGCAGAAGATGAAGGAGGCGGCGGGGAAGGCCTCCGGCACGAGCGGCTCGTCCGGCGCCAAGAAGAAGAAGGGCGGGCCCTTCGCCAAGCTGGCCGGCGCGCTCAAGACCGCGTTCCCGGCGCTCGGCATGTCGATGGAGATCCTGAACGACAAGAACGTCCAGGCGCTGGTGAAGACGCTGGGCGGGCCCGCGCTCGCGGCGGGCGCCGCCGCCATGGGGTTCCCGGGGCTCGCGCCCGTGCTCGCCAAGGCCGGCCCGCAGCTCGCGGGCGTGGCGTTCGACCTGGCGGCAGCGTTCAAGGACGCGCCGGCGAGCGGCTCGAGCGGCACCGGCGGGACCGGCGGCACGGGCAGCACCGGCTCGGCGGACTCGCCCGAGATCGATCGCAAGAAGATGATGGAGCTGCAGTACGCGATGGAGAAGCAGAAGGAGATGTTCACGCTCGTCTCCAACGTCCTCCGCTCGCTGCACGACATGAAGATGTCGGCGGTGCACAACATCCGCTCCTGAGGCGCGCCATGGACGACGCGATCGAGACGGCGGTCGGGGGGCGCACGCCCACGCTGGCCGAGGTGCAGGGGATGACCCAGGAGCTGGGCGACGCCATCGCCGCGCTGGCGGAGGCGGAGCTGGAGGCGGGGCGGGTGGAGACCGCCCGGGCCATCCTGGAGGGGCTGGTGGTGAGCAACCACGAGGACGCGGCGGCCTGGGCGCTGCTGGCCACGGCGCACCGCCGGCTGGGCCAGCCGCTCGCAGCCCGGTTCTGCGCCGAGGTGGCGGTGCGGCTCGCCCCGGCCGATCCGTGGATCCGGCTGGCGCGGGCGGAGGCCTTGCTGGCCGATCCGGGCGCCCGGGAGGCGGCGCGCGCCGAGCTCGCCGCGCTGGCCGCCGACGGGGAGGTGGGAGGCCGAGCGCGCGCGCTTTGCTCCGCGCTCGGAGAGTGAACGTGGCGAGCGCGTGGCGGACCCGACAAGTCCACATTTTCCGCGCGGTTGGGGCACTCCGTCCCCTTGACGGTCCCTGTAGGTTTCGGGGATATTTCGCGGCCGAGTCGAGGGTCCGTGCCCCACGACTCCGCGGGCCGGCGGTCGGCCCGGGACACACGAAGGAAGCGTGAAGCGATGGCACTTGGTACCGTGAAGTGGTTCAACGACGCGAAGGGCTACGGTTTCATCTCCCAGGAGGGCGGGGAGGACGTCTTCGTTCACCACACGGCCATTCAGATGGATGGCTTCCGCACCCTGAAGGAGGGGGAGCGGGTGGAGTTCGACGTCACCCAGGGCCCCAAGGGGCTTCAGGCGGCGAACGTCCGCCGTCCGTAGAGCATCCGGTCCGCTGGGTGACGAGCGGCCTCGGGTGACCGAGGCCGCTCGCGCTTCTGAGCCTGCTACACGATAGCCTGGGAGCGTGCGGAGAGGTTCGATGAGCGAGAAGGAAACCGGCATCGAGGTACAGGGCACCGTCGAGGAGGCGCTCGCCGGCGGCATGTACCGGGTCAAGGTCGATCAGGGTCCCGTGGTCCTCGCGTACGCGTCGGGCAAGATGAAGAAGTTCCACATCCGCATCATCCCCGGCGACCGCGTGAAGCTCGAGCTGTCGCCGTACGACCTCACCCGCGGCCGCATCACGTACCGCGACAAGTGACCGCGGGGCGGCCGCCTCCGGCCGCCCGAGCCGCTCCAGCGCCCCCCGCCGCACCTGGCGCCCACCCCGTGACCGCTCCCAGACGCAAGCTCTGGCTCGACTGGCAGCGCGGCCTCGCCGTGCTGTTCATGGTCGAGGTCCACGTGCTCGACGCATGGCTCGCACCGGCCGCGGCGCACGGCCACGGCTTCGGCGCGCTCCGCATGCTGGGCGGGCTCGCCGCGCCCGGCTTCCTCTACATGGCCGGCCTCTCGCAGGCGCTCGGCGACGCCGCGCTGGAGCGCAAGGGCGTCGCGCCGGGCGCGCGCCGGTCGGCCGCGCTGCGCCGGGCGCTGTGGCTGCTCGGCGTCGCGTACGGCTTCCGCGCGGCGGAGTACCTGCTCGGCTACGCCCCGGCGCTGTGGCACGGCTGGTGGGACACGGCCTGGGCCGGCGTCGGGGACGTGCTGAAGGTGGACATCCTCAACGTCATCGCGGTCGGCCTGGGGCTGTCGGCGCTGCTCACCATCGGCGTGCCGCGCCGCCTCGGGCCCGCGCTCGCGGCGCTGGCGGCGGTCGCGGTGGTGCTCGCGACGCCCGGCGTGGCGGGGACGGCGCACGCGCCGAGCCGGCTGCTCGACTACGCCTACATCGCGTCCGCCGACCTGGGCCGCCGCGGGAACTTCCACCTGTTCAACTGGGTCGCCTTCCTGCTCGCCGGCGCCGCGCTCGCGCCGCTGGCGCGCGGACCGGACCGTCCGCTCCTGTGGCTCGCCCTGGGCGCGGCGCTCCTCGGCGCGGGCCTCGGGCTCGACGCGCGGGCGCCGCTGCGCGGGGACGCGTTCTGGCGCGCCTCGCCGGCCTGGTTCGCGATGCGGCTCGGCGCGTGCGTGGCGCTTACCGGGCTCACCCAGCTCGTGCCGCTCGTGGCGGAGCGGGCGCTGCGCTGGCTCACCGTGCTCGGGCGGCAGTCGCTCGTCGGGTACATCGCCTCGGTCGAGCTGACCTACGGCGGCCTGGCGCGGCCGCTGCGCGGCCGGCTCCCGTTCCCGGCGACGATCGCGGCGATCGTCGCGATGGTGGGCGTCACCTGGGCGATCTCGGTGGCCTGGGAGCGGCTGCAGGCCCGGCGCCGCGCCCGCCCGCGGCCCGCCGCGCCCGCGCCCGCGTAGCGATTCCCGGCCCCGCGCCGGGGGCATCGTGCGTTGATCGAGGAGTGGTCCGCCGCAGTGCGCGTGCTCCGACGCCGCGGCCCCGCTACGGCGCCGGCGTCGCGCCCGGCCCGACCGCCGCGCCCGGCCGCGCGAACGCGAGCGGCTCGACCAGGGCCGCGTCGAGCGCGTCCGGGTCGAGCACCTGCTGCGCCGCCATCTTCAGCAGCAGCTCGTCCACGCGCTGGTCCCACGCCTCGGTGGGCGCGCCGCGGGACCACATGAAGTGGAACCGGACCGGGTTCGGGATCACGGTGGCGAGGAACGCGGCCTGCCGCGGCGTGAGCTCGGCGGCGGGCACGCCGAACCAGTGGCGCGCGGCCGGCCCGATGCCCCACAGCCCCGGGCCCCACTCCGCCACGTTCAGGTAGATCTCGAGGAGCCGCGCCTTGGGCACCGTCGCCTCGAGCGCCACCGTGAGCGCCGCCTCCCGCACCTTCCGCGCCAGCGTCTTCTCGCGGGAGAGGTACAGGTTCTTCGCGAGCTGCTGCGAGATGGTCGAGCCGCCGCGCACCAGCCGGCCGCGCTCGGCGGACGCGGCGAACGCGTTGCGCAGCTCCTCGAACTCGAAGCCGGAGTGGCCGTAGAACCCGGCGTCCTCGCTGGCGGTCACCGCGCGGATCACGTGCTGCGGCAGGGTGGCGAGCGGGACGAACGCGGGGTTGCGCGGGCCCACCAGGATCTCGGGCGGCGTGCCGTGCTCGACCTCGGGGCGGTGCACGAACGGCGCGCGGAGCGCGACGGGCGGCGCGCGCCGGGCCGCCTCGCGCATGCGCGAGAGGTCCAGCCCGGCGTCCACCGTCCAGGCGGCCGGCGCGAGCAGCGGGCCGGCCAGGTCGAGGTGGGCGTCGAGCGTGCCGGCGGGCCGCGGCGCCTCCGGCGGCAGCCCCAGCGCCGCCGGCAGCGCGGCGACGGCCGCGGCGAAGTCGAGTCGGTCGAGCCGCGCGGAGAGCTCGAACGGGAGGCCGGGGCCGAGCCGCGCCTGGCCGGAGACGGCGGCGGGGATGGCGCCGAAGAGCACCACGCGCCCGCCGGAGAGCGACACGCGCCGCTCCGCGCCCTCCCAGGCGACGTCGCCCTCGGCGGTGGCGGAGATCGGCCCGAGGGGCTCGGCGCCGATCCGCTCGCCGGCCACCGAGGCGCCCTCCACCGCGAGCACGGCGCGCCCGCCGAGGCGGGACAGGTCCGGCGCGGCGTCCAGCGTCGCGTCGAGCGAGAGCGTGCCCTCGCGCAGCGACACCGCCCCTGCGCCGAGCGCCTCCGGGATCGCGGCGGGCCCGAGGTGCCGCACCCCCAGCGTGGCGCGCCAGCCGGAGGCCTCCCGGCGGGCGTCCACCGTGGCGGTGCCGCCGCCGGGCAGGCGCAGGTCGGCGCGGAGGCGCTCCTCGCCGTCGCCGCGGGCGCGCGACAGGTGCGCGTCGATCGGCCCCAGCTCCACGGTCTTGCCCCCGAGCACGAAGGCGATCACCAGCGCGCGCGCCTGCACCGAGGGCCACGGGGCGGCCTCGTCCGCCTCCGGCGCGGGCTCGGGGGCGGACGCGGCGGGGGCGCGAGCAGGGAGGGCGCCGCGCCGGGCAGGGGGGCCGCGCAGGCGCTCGCCCAGCTCCAGCAGCGATCGCCCGGAGCGGCCGGCCTCCACGCGCACGCCGGTCATCCGCACCGAGGCGAGCTCGGCGCGCCCGGCCAGCAGCGCGAGCAGCCGCGGCCGCGCCTCGATCCGCTCGACGCGCAGCACCGGCGGCGCCCCCGGCCGCGCGCCGGCGATGGCGAGCGGGCCGAAGGAGACGCGGAGCAGCGGCGAGACGTGGACGTCGGGGCCGAGGGTGACGTCGCCCACCGACGCGCGCAGGCCGGCCAGGATGCGTCGGCGGAGCGCGGCCTCCGCCGCGGGCCGCGAGAGCGCCACGAGCGCCACCCCGTACAGGCAGGCCAGCGCCAGCACGCCCCAGCCCGCGGCGCGCCAGAGGGGGCGCAGCGCGAGGCGGGGGCGGGGAGGGGTGGGCAGGGCGGAAGCCATGGAATCGCGCGCTCTTTACCGGGCGGGTCGCGGGGGGTCAACCGGTTCCCCGGCCGGCCCGTGGACGCGCACTCGAGGGGATGAAACCGCCGTCATGGCTGTTAACATCCCGGCGAATGGCGTTCCTGGGCCCCAGCCTGCGACGGAGGAAGGTGGACGAGCGGCCGGGCACCCGGACCACCGCCGCCATCCTGCTGTCGCTCGCCTTCAACGCCTTGATCTTGCTGATCCTCGGCCGGGTGGGCGCCTTCCAGCTGGGAAAGCCCGCCACGGTGCGGCCGGTGGCGCTCGCGCCGCTCACCGCGGATCAGTGGGCGGCGAACCGCGCCATCGTGGGCGGCCAGCCGCCGCCCGCCGCCGCGCCGAGGCCGTCGGACCTCCCGAAGATCCCGCCGCCCCCGCCGCCGCCGGAGGAGCGCCGGGCGCACGGGCAGATCGTGGACGTGGCGCCGTCGAAGGACTCGCGCCCGCCGAAGGACTCCCGCTTCCTGTCCGACCGCGACAACACGGTCGAGAAGGAGTCGCGCTCGCGCTTCGCGGGGACGCAGGCGTTCGAGAACACCCTCCCGGCGCCGTCCGACGGCCTGAAGCGCAAGGCGCCGCCGCCACCGCCCGAGGCCGGCGAGAACGGCCAGGCGGCGAAGAGCACGCCGGGCAAGGAGGGGCCGGCGGCGCCGCACGGCACCGGCGGAGAGAAGCTGGTCATCCCGGAGCAGCGGGCGCAGGAGCGGCTGGCGGTCGCGCCGCGCCCGGACGCGCCCGGCGCGGGCGACGTGCCGGTCGCGCCCCGGACCGACCAGCAGCGGCTGAGCGGCGGCGGCCAGGCGCTGCAGGTGCCCGGCGGCGCCGGCGCGCAGGGCGGCGGCCGCAAGTCGGGCATCGATCGGCGGCTCCTGCCGGATCCGCAGAACCTCGCGCGCATCGCCGGCGGGCCCAGCCCGGACCGGCTCGACGGCGTGGAGGAGGGCGACTCCACCGCGCTCAACACCCGCTCGTTCAAGTACGCCACGTTCATCAACCGCGTGGGCATGGCCATCTACCGCGAGTGGGATCCGAACCGGGCGTACCAGGCGCGGGATCCCGAGGGGAAGGTCTACCCCGCGCGCGACCGCACCACGTCGATCGAGCTGGTGCTCGACGGCAGCGGCGCGATCCGCTTCGTGAAGCTGCTCGACTCGAGCGGCCTGGACTTCCTCGACCAGGAGGTGGTCCGGGCGGCGCGGGCGGCCGGGCCGTTCCCGAACCCGCCGGCGGGCCTGGTCGACGCGAGCGGGCAGATCCACCTCGCGCTGGCGTACACGCTGGAGATGCGGCGGGCCTCGCGCGTGCAGGTGCTCATGCCCTCGCTGCCCTCGCAGCGCCCGTACCCGGAATGACTCAGCCGCCCCGCGTCCCGCGGGCCGGTCCCGATCCACAGGAGGAGAGCTCAGCATGCCCCAGGTGCAGCGCGTCCCGATGCGCGCGGTCAAGAACGTGGTCCTCATCGCGCACGACAGCCGCAAGCAGGACCTGCTGGACTGGGTGAAGTACAACCGGCCGGTGCTCCGCGAGCACCGCCTGTTCGCCACCGGCACCACCGGCGCGCTGGTGCAGGCGCAGACCGACCTCCCGGTGACCCGCTTCAAGAGCGGTCCGCTCGGCGGCGACCAGCAGGTCGGCGCGAAGATCGCCGAGGGCGAGCTGGACGTGCTGGTGTTCTTCTGGGATCCGCTCGAGCCGCAGCCGCACGATCCGGACGTGAAGGCGCTGCTGCGGATCGCGGTGCTCTACAACATCCCCACCGCGTGCAACCGCGCCACCGCCGACTTCCTGGTGGCGTCGTCGCTGTTCCACGGTGAGTACGAGCGGATCGTGGAGGACCACGCCGCGAAGCGGCAGGCCTGGCTGGCCGGCCAGGGTCGGCGGTAGCCGGGGCCCGCCCTCGCCGGCGTCGCCGGACGGCCCCGGCGCCGCGCCGGCGGGGCGGATCGAGGCGGGGGCGCTACAGCTTCAGCGTCCCCTTCACGCCGATCTGGAACCAGCTGTGGAAGCTCCGGTCGTGGATGCGGCCGGACTCGTCACCCCAGCCCGGCACCGACACGTCGTAGCTCGTGTACTGCCCGGCGCTCCACGAGACGAACGGGCCCATGGTCAGGTAGGGCGAGAGCGCCAGGTCGAGCCCCGCCTCCAGCATCGGGAACTCGAAGCCGGCCCAGCTGAACTCGGCGATGGTGCCGGTGCCCGGCTCGTACGCCTCCGCGTTCAGCACCTCCAGGCCCATCCCGAAGCCCACCCAGGGATCCACGATCTGGTACGGCTGCAGGTGGAACTGCACGTCGAATCCGAAGCGGATGTCCGAGCCGTCGCAGGAGCGGCCCGGGACGCAGAAGTCCTTCGAGATCGAGGCCGGGGCGAGCTCGAGGTAGATGCCGCCCCAGACCGCCGGGTTGAAGCGGTAGCCCAGCTCGAGCCAGATCGGCACCTTGTGCCGGACGAGATCGTCGAGCTTCGGGTAGAGCGGCGCACCGGTGGCGTCCACCTCGTCCGAGATGTCGCCGGACGGCGCGCCGTACGCGAGGCGCGCGGACAGCGTGAGCCCCTGCTCGCGCGGCCCGGCGGGCGTGCGCGGCGGCGGCCGGCGGGGATCGTACTGGCCGGCGGCCAGCGCGGGCAGGGCGGCGACGACGAACAGGGCGAGCAGGCGGTTGCGCATGGTTCCTCCGCGGCGCCGTGGGGCGGGCGCGCCGCGATGATAGCGCGACCGCCGCCCGTCTACTCGACGTTCATGCCCGGCTGCCAGCGCAGCACGGGCTTGCGCGCCGCGCGCGTCTCGTCGAGGCGCGCGCGGACGGGCCGGGTGGGCGCGGCACGCACCGCCTCCGGATCGGCCTTCGCCTCCTCGGCGATGGCCTTCATCGCCGCGACGAACGCGTCCAGCGTCTCGCGCGACTCGGTCTCGGTCGGCTCGATCATGAGCGCGCCGTGCACCACCAGCGGGAAGTAGATGGTGGGCGGGTGGAAGCCGTGGTCGATGAGGCGCTTCGCCACGTCCATGGTCGTGACGCCGGCGTCCTTCTGCTGGGCGTCGTCGAACACCACCTCGTGGAGCGAGTCGGTGGGGTAGGGCAGGTGGTAGGTGCCCTCCAGCTGCTTGCGCACGTAGTTCGCGTTCAGCACCGCCAGCTCGGCGGTGGCGCGCACGCCGTCCGGGCCGTACTCGCGGATGAGCGCCCAGGCCCGCACGAACATGCCGAAGTTGCCCCAGAACTCGCGCAGCTTGCCGACGGTGGCGGGCCGCTCGCGCGCCTCGGTGACCAGCCGGAACCGCTCGCCCTCCTTCACCACCAGCGGGAGCGGCAGGTACGGCGCGAGCGCCGCCTTCACCGCCACCGGGCCCGAGCCCGGGCCGCCGCCGCCGTGCGGCGTCGCGAACGTCTTGTGCAGGTTGTACTGCATGACGTCGAAGCCCATGTCGCCGGGCCGCGCCACGCCGAGCAGCGCGTTCATGTTCGCGCCGTCGCCGTACACCAGCCCGCCCTTCGCGTGGACGATCGCGGCGATCTCGGCGATGTGCGACTCGAACACGCCCAGCGTGTTCGGGTTCGTGATCATGATGGCCGCGACGTCCTCGTCCATGGCGGCGCGGACCGTCTCCGGGTGGAGGCGGCCGTCGGGGCCGGAGGCGAGCTGCACCACCGCGTAGCCGTTCAGCGCCGACGACGCGGGGTTGGTGCCGTGCGCGGTGTCGGGGATGAGCACCTTCTTGCGCGGGTTGCCGCGCGCCTCGTGGTAGGCGCGGATGAGCATGAGGCCGGTCAGCTCGCCCTGCGCGCCCGCGGCGGGCGCGAGCGTGGTGGCGTCGAACCCGGCGATCTCGGACAGCGCCCGCTCCAGCCGGTACATGAGCTCGAGCGCGCCCTGCGCCAGCTCGGCGGGCGCGAGCGGGTGGAGGTCGGCGAAGCCGGGCAGGCGCGCCAGGGCCTCGCTCGACTTCGGGTTGTACTTCATGGTGCAGGAGCCGAGCGGGTAGAACCCGGTGTCGATGCCGTGGTTCCAGGAGGAGAGCCGGGTGAAGTGCCGGACCACCTCCAGCTCGGACAGCTCCGGCAGCCCGTCCACCGCCGGGCGCACCAGCGCGGCGGGGAGGTCGCCCGCGTCGAAGTCGGCGGGGGGCGGCGGCAACGAGACGCCGCAGCGCCCGCGCGAGCCGTGCTCGAACACGAGCGGCTCCTCGTAGGCGAGGCCGCGCACCGCGCCGCCCAGGCCGGGCGCCTCGGCCGCGGCGGCGCCGCCCTTCGCGTCCTGCTCCATGCTGGGCTTCCAGCCGGTCGGGTTCGCCATGGCTAGCTCCTCACCGTGCTCGCGAAGAGCTGGATGAGCTCGGGGCCGTGCAGCTCGGTCGCCGCACAGAGCAGCGCGCCCTTCGCGTGCGGCGCGTCCGGGTACCAGCGCGCCAGCGGCGCGCCGGCCACGATGCCGCGCTTCGCGAGCTTCGCCACCACCGCCTCCGCGTCGCCCACGTCGAACACCTGCTCGTTGAAGTACGGCCCGGAGAACACCGGGCGGCAGCCGGCCCGCTCCATCGCGTCGCGCAGCATGCGGGCGCGCCCGTGGTTGAGGCGCGCCAGCTCGGCGAGGCCGCGCTTGCCGAGGAGCGACAGGTGGATGGTGGAGGCCAGCGCGCACAGGCCGGAGTTGGTGCAGATGTTGGACGTGGCCTTCTCGCGGCGGATGTGCTGCTCGCGGGTGGAGAGCGTGAGCACGAAGCCGCGCCGCCCCTGCTTGTCCACCGTCGCGCCCGCCACGCGGCCGGGCATCTGGCGCAGGCTCTTCTCGCGGGTGGCGAAGAACCCCGGCGCCGGGCCGCCGAAGGACATGGGGTTGCCGAAGCTCTGGAACGTGCCCACCGCGACGTCCGCGCCGAGCGCGCCCGGCGCCTGGAGGAGGCCGAGCGAGACCGCCTCGGCGGTGGCCGCGACGGTGAGCGCGCCGGCCGCCCGGGCGAGGGCGGCCGCCTCGGGCAGCGCGTCCACCACGCCGAGGAAGTTCGGGTAGCCGAGGATGACGCAGGCGGTCCGGCCGTCCACCGCCTGCGCCAGCGCGGCGAGGTCGGTGCGCCCGTCGGCGCCGAACGGCACCGTGACGATCTCGTCGCCGGTCGAGCGCAGGTACGTGGCGAGCACCTTGCGGTACTCGGGGTGCAGCGCGGCGGAGACCACCACCTTGTCGCGCCCGGTGATGCGGCCGGCCATGAGCGCCGCCTCGGCGGTGGCGGTCGCGCCGTCGTACATGGACGCGTTCGACACGTCCATGCCGGTCAGCAGGCACACGAACGTCTGCCACTCGAACAGCGCCTGCAGCGTGCCCTGCGAGATCTCCGGCTGGTAGGGCGTGTACGCGGTGAAGAACTCGCCGCGGAGCAGGAGCTGGTCCACCACCGGTGGCACGTGGTGCGGGTAGCACCCCGCGCCGACGAACGGCGGGTGGGCCGTCTCGTTGCGCGCCGCCAGGCGCCGCAGCTCGGAGAACAGCGCGATCTCGTCCGCCGCGGGCGGCAGGTCGAGCGGGCGGTCGAGCCGGAGCGCCTGCGGGATCGAGCGGAACAGGTCGTCGACGCGCTCCGCGCCGACGACGTCGAGCATGGCGCGGACGTCGTCCGGGGTGTGCGGGTGGTATCGCAAGGCTTGGCTCCGCGGCGACGGCGCCGCGAGGGAGGGGGACCGCCCGGCGGGCGGCGCTCGGCGCTACTCCTGCTCCTCGACGAACGCCTTGTAGGCGGCGGCGTCCATCAGCGCCTCGAGGTCCTTCGGATCGGACGGCTCGATGGTGATCATCCAGCCCTCCTCGTACGGATCCTCGTTGATGGTCTCGGGCGCGTCGGAGAGCGGGTCGTTCACCTCGATCACCTTGCCGGAGATCGGGGCGAACAGCTCGGAGACGGCCTTGGTGGACTCGACCACGCCGAACGACTCGCCCTTCTTGACGGGGTCGCCGACGTCCGGGAGCTCGACGTAGACGACGTCGCCGAGCTGCTGCTGGGCGAAGTCGGTGATGCCGACCACGATCGCGCTGCCCTTGCGGCGCGCCCACTCGTGCTCGCGCGTGTACCTGAGGTCCTCGGGGATTTCCATGGTCGTCTCCGTCACTTCCGAGTGTAGAACGGCGTCTTCACGGCCTTGGCCGCCGCGGCCCGGCCGCGGATCTCGACTGCGAAGGTGGAGCCCTCGGCGGCGAGCGCGGGGGGCACGTAGGCGAGCCCGATGGCGGTGCCGAGCGACGGGCTCTTGGTCCCGCTGGTCACGTCCCCCACCTTGCGGCCGTCCTGCAGCACCGGGTAGCCGTGCCGCGGGATGCCCGCGTCGGTGAGCTGGAACCCCACCAGCTTGCGCGAGAGCCCCTGCTCCTTCTGCTTGAGCAGCGCCTCGCGGCCGATGAAGTCGCCCTTGTCGAGCTTCACCACCCAGGCCAGCCCGGCCTCGAGCGGCGTGGTGGTCTCGTCCATGTCCGAGCCGTAGAGGCGGTACGCCATCTCGAGCCGCAGCGAGTCGCGGGCGCCGAGGCCGCAGGGGGCGATGCGCTCGGGCACGCCCGCCTCCATGAGCGCGTCCCAGAGCCGCGGGCCCAGGTCGGAGCGGCAGAACAGCTCGAAGCCGTCCTCGCCGGTGTAGCCGGTGCGGGCCACGATGCAGCGGACGCCGGCCACCTCGCCCTCGCCGAAGCGGTAGCTGCGCATCGCCGAGAGGTTCACGGTGGTGAGCCGCTGCAGGAGCTGGGCGGCGAGCGGCCCCTGGAGCGCGAGCTGCGCCCAGTCGTCCGACTCGTTGCGGACGTCGGCGCCGGCGGCGTGGCCCGCCAGCCACTCGAAGTCCTTCTGCCGGTTGCCGGCGTTGACGCAGACGAGCAGGTCCTCGGCGGAGCGGCGGTAGACCACCACGTCGTCCACGATGCCGCCGGAGTCGCGGCACAGGCAGCCGTACTGCGCCTGGCCGTCGGCGACCTTGGAGAGGTCGTTCGTGAACAGGCGGCCGAGCGCCGCGATCGCCCGCGGGCCGCGGAACACGACCTCGCCCATGTGCGAGACGTCGAACAGGCCGACGCGGGTGCGGACGGTCTCGTGCTCGGCGAGGATGCCCGAGTACTGGACCGGCATCTGCCAGCCGGCGAACTCCACGATCCGTGCGCCTGCGCGGACGTGCGTGTCGTGAAGGGGCGTGCGCAGGGCCATTGGGCGCCTCGGGTGGGGATGGGCGGGCGGATTCTATCGGGGCTGACCCGGGGGTCAAGCGCGCCAGGACGCGGGATTTCGCGCCCGGCGCGCCCGAGCAGTAGCCGCTCGCGCCAGGGTCCGCAAGGTGCCATCGCGCGTTCCTGGCAGCACCGGAAGGGGCTGGGGCGCGGGCGCACGGCCGCACGGGCGGGCGGTGGCTGGGCGCGGCGCGCTCACCGGCATGCGACCGGCTCGCACCGCCCCGACCCGCTGGCCGCGCAGCAGTAGAGCGCGGCGCCGTCGTCCGACTCGAAGCGGTAGCGCCAGCCGCCGTCCCCCACCTCGAGCACGCCGAACCCCCAGCGCACCGACGCGAACAGCAGTTCGGCGCCCGGCGCGGAGATCTCGCGGAACCGCTCGGCGCCGCGGGCGCGGGAGCCGTTGCCGGACACGAGCACGTCCACGCCGCCCGGCGTCCGCAGGTGCTGCAGGTCGTGATCGTGGCCGGCGAGCCAGGCCCGGATCCGGCCCTGGCCGGCCGCGAGCAGGCGATCGACGCGCGCGAGGTACTCCGGCGTGGCGTCGTCGTGGTGCGAGCCGGCGGTGACGGCCGGGTGGTGGCCGACCAGGAAGCAGGCGCGCGCGTCGCAGCCCGCGGCCGCCGCCGCCACGAACGCCTCCTCGTCGGCGAAGGTGAAGCCGCCGTAGTCGCCCTTCAGGAGGTTCGTGTCCACCACGATGAAGCGGGCCGGTCCGCGATCGACGAGGTGGTGGCGACCGGGCATGGCCCAGAGCGGCGAGGCGTGCGCCACCTCCAGGCAGGCCTTGCGCCGCGCCGCGGTGGCCGGCTCCACGCCCGGCACCGCGCAGCTCCCGGCGGTGGCGACGTCGTGGTTCCCGAGCGCGAGGTGGATGGGCACGCCCGCGAGCGGCGCGAACGCGTCCTCGAAGCGCGCGAAGGTCGGGTCGGCCGGGCCGGCGTACCCGGCGGCGACCGTGTTCCCGTCGTCGGCGAAGCGGCACTCGGCGGCGCCGGGGAGGGTGGCGTCCGGCCCGCAGTTGTAGACGTTGTCGCCGGGGGCGACCGCGAGGTCGAACGGCGCCCGCCGGTGCGCCGCGGCCATGCCGTCGGAGATGGCGCGCTGCTGGCAGTTCGGCTCGCCGATGTCCGCGACGTGCAGCACGCGGAGCAGGGGCGAGAGGGGCGGGGCGGCCGCCGGGGCGCGGGCCGCGCCGCTCCGGTAGGTGTAGTCGAGGTCGACGCAGGTGCAGCAGCCGGCGGCGCCCACGAGCGCCACGGCCATGGCCGCGAGCGCCCGGGCGCAGCGCCTCACCGCACCGTCCGCTTCGCCAGCTCCACCGTGTTGACGAGCAGCATGGCGCGCGTCATCGGGCCGACGCCGCCCGGCACCGGCGTGATCGCCGAGGCGCGCGCGGCGGCCGCCGCGAACTCCACGTCGCCCACCAGCTTCCCGTCGGCGAGGCGGTTCATGCCGACGTCGATCACCACCGCGCCCTCCTTGACCCAGGCGCCCTTCACCAGCTCGGCCTTGCCGATGGCGGCCACCAGGATGTCGGCGCGGCCGACCTCCCCGGCGAGATCCGCGGTGCGGGAGTGGGCGAGGGTCACGGTGGCGTGCCGCTCGAGCAGCATCATCGCCATGGGCTTGCCGACGATGTTGGAGCGGCCGACCACCAGCGCGCGCTTGCCCTTCGGATCGACCTTCGCCTCGTCGAGCATGCGCATCACGCCGGCGGGCGTGCAGGGGCGCGGCACGCCGGCGATGCCGATCGAGAGCGCGCCCACGTTGAACGGATGGAAGCCGTCCGCGTCCTTGGCGGGCGAGATGGCGTCGAGCACGGCGCGCTCGTCCACGTGCTTCGGCAGCGGGAGCTGCACCAGGATGCCGTGCACCGCCGGGTCGGCGTTCAGCCGCGCGATGAGGGCGAGCAGCTCGGCCTGCGTGGTGGTGGCCGGGAGGTGGTGCTCCACCGAGGTGATGCCAACCTCCTCGCAGTCCTTGCGCTTCCCGCGCACGTAGATCGCGGAGGCGGGGTCGTCGCCCACCCGGACCACGGTGAGGCCCGTCTGCACGCCGCGGGCGGCCAGCGCGCGGACCTCGGTCGCCACCTCGCCCTTCACCTTCGCCGCGATCTGCTTGCCGTCGATGAGGTTCATGAGGCGCGCGAGTATAGAGCACGCCGCGCGCCCGTGTCCCCCATCCTGGACGCTTGTGGCGCGCCCGGCGCGTGCGAACCGTGCTCGGCGGACCACCCCTCGCTCCCGACCACGCCCGGAGGCCGCCATGGCTCTCTACCGCTTCCTGTTCGCGCCTGCCCTCCTGCTGGTCGCGGCCGCGCTCGGCGCGGGCGCGGAGCGGCGCTCCGCCGCGGCTCCTCCGCTGCCGCCTCCGGCCGAGGTGAGGCCGTTGCCGGCCGCGGTGCCAGAGCCGCCGAGCCTGGTCCCGCCGGCGGCGCCCGCCGCGCCTCGTCCATCCACCGCCGCGCTCCGGGCGCGCGCGACCGGCCGCCGCTGACGGCCGCCGCACCTCCCGCGCCCGGGGTATCATCGGGCCGCGCCCGGAGCCCGGGCCGCGGGAGGCGTCCATGGAGCGCTGCACCACCTGCTCGACCCCGCTCGCCGACGGCGGGCGCTGCGTGACCTGCGAGGCCGCCGCGGAGGGCCTCGCCGTGCTCACCCGCTCCGGCTACGCGTCGGTGCGCGAGGTCATGTCGCTCCTGGAGACGGAGGGGCTGGCGCCGGAGATGGAGAAGGTCCCGCCGGGCCGACCGGAGGAGGCGCACCACCCGCTGTGGAACCTGTACGTCCCGCGTGACGAGCTGGAGCGCGCCCAGGCGTTCCTGCGGCGCGACTGGGCCGGCCTGCTCGAGGACCCCGACGCCGCGGCCGCGGCGGCGCGCGGCGCCGAGGGGATCGACCTCGACGCCGGCGGCGAGATCGCCTGCCCGGCCTGCGGCCACCGCTTCGCCGTGCAGGGGGCGGGGGAGGTGGAGTGCCCGGAGTGCGGCCTCGGGCTCGGCGCGCCCGGCGAGTCGGCGCCGGACGAGAACGGGTAGCCGCGTCGGAGAAGCGCTGGCGTGCCTCGCGCCGCGGCGGTATCTCGGGCCGATGGCACGCGAGCTCTCGGACCTGCACATCCACGTCGGCGGCGCGGTGGCGCCGCACATCCTGTGGTCCATCGCCCACGACCAGGGCTTCAAGCTGCCGGTCGCGAGCTACTGGGAGTTCAAGGAGCTGATCTCGGCGCGCCCGGGGAAGGTGCGGTCGCTGGACGAGTACCTGGCGGTGATGCACGAGTGGACCGAGAAGATCCAGTCGTCCCCGCAGGCGATGGAGCGCAGCGTCTACGAGGTCATCGGCAAGGAGTACCGCTCGTCGCGGGTCTCGCTCATCGAGCTGCGCTTCAACCCGATGAAGCGCAACGTCGGCGGCGAGCGCGACCTCGACCACATCATCCACGCCGCGCTGCGCGGGATGGACCGGGCCGTCCTCGAGTACGGCGTGCAGGCCGGGCTCATCTTCTGCCTGGCGCGCGAGTTCCCCGCGCACCTGAACGAGATCCTGGTCGAGAAGGCCATCAAGTACCGGCGGCGCGGCGTGGTCGGCATCGACCTGGCGGGCACCGAGCGCCACGCGCTCGAGCTGATGCCGGAGGAGGTCGGGCGGTACCGCGAGCTGTACGCGCGGGCGCGGCGCGCCGGGCTGAAGACGACCGTGCACACCGGCGAGACCGCCACCACCGGCGCCGAGGGGGTCCGGGCGGTGGTGGAGCAGCTCGAGCCGCACCGCATCGGCCATGGCATCTGCGCGGCGCGGGACGAGAAGGTCATGGACCTGCTCCGCGAGCGCGGCGTGGTGCTGGAGATCTGCCCCAGCTCGAACCTCGCCACGCGGGCGGTGGGGTCGATCGAGGAGCTGGGGCAGGTGCTCGCGCGCTTCTGGGATCGCGGCGTGCGGTTCACCATCAACACCGACGGCCCGTACCTGCTCGACACGAACATGCGCGCCGAGGTGCGCCTGCTGCGCGAGTCCGGCGTGCTCGCGGAGGAGCAGATCGACCAGGCCCTGCGGTGGGCCCGGGAGGCCACCTTCATCGGCGAGCTGCCCTGACGAGGCGCGCGTTGAATACGGCCGGGAGCGCGCGCGTACGTCCTCGCAGCGGGTGCGCGCGGATCGACCGCGGCCCCGCGCCGGAGGTACCCCAAATGAAGAACATCCTGCGCATCGTCTCGGCCCTCGCCGTGCTCGGCCTCGTCTCCCCCGCGTTCGCCGAGGAGCCGAAGGCCATGGAGCCGGCCCCGGCCGCGCCGGCCGCCGCGGAGGCCGCGAAGCCGGCCGCCAAGCCTGCGACGCACAAGAAGCACCACAAGGCGACGGCGAAGAAGGCCACCCCGAAGGCCGCCGACACGGCGGCCGACAAGGCGGCCCCCGAGGCAGCCCCGGTCGCGAAGTAGCCGAGGCGGATTCCCACGGAGGGGCGCGGCCGGCGGTGCCGGCCGTGCCCTTCCGCCCGTCCCTCACGCCGCCCGCCGGCGGCGGGCCCAGGCTCGGGATGAGCGGGGCGGGACGGCGCTCGCGGGCGCTGCTAGTCCGGGTCGAGCACCAGCAGCGCCGAGAGGTGCTCGGGCCGTGCGGTGCCCCCCTCGGCGATCGGGGCCAGCTCGGCCGCGCGCGCCCGCGCCAGCTCCAGCAGCAGCGCGCCGGCCTGACCGGCGGAGGCGAGCCGCGGGTCCTCGATCGCGGCGAGCGCCCGCGCCGCGCCCGGCAGCTCCGCGCGCGCGACGGGATCCGGCCGGAAGGCGCGGCCCAGCCGCTCGTTGGCGAGCGCGGTGAGGTACAGCGTCGAGAGGCGCGGCGCGAGCGGTCCCTCGGCGCGGCCGCCGGCGAGCCCCAGCGCCTGCGCGAGCCCGGCCAGCCCCTCGGCGAGGTCGAGCGCGGCGGCGGTCCGGTCCAGCTCGGCCGCGGCGAGGAACCGGCGCGGCTCGTGCGCGGCGGCGGACATCGTGCCCCACTCGTCCCGCGGCGCCTCCAGGCCCGGGAAGTAGCGCGGGCGCTTCGCGGCGAGCGACGCCACCGCCTCGCCCAGCGGCGCGTCGAGCAGCGGCGCCGCGCGGCTCCCCGCGCCGCCGCCGGCCAGCAGCCGCTCGGCCCGCCACTTCAGCTCGAGGACGCGCCCGAACCCTTCCTGGAACAGCCGCTTCACCGGCGTCTCCGCCAGCACCTGGGCGGCGCGATCGGGATCGGCGCCGGCGAGGCGGGCCAGGCCCAGCTCCAGCATGGCGCGCGCGGCGGCGAACGCGCCGCGCACCGCCTGGAGGTCGGAGGGGTCCACCTGATCGGCGACCAGCACCGCGTTGGCCGCCGCGACGATCTCGCGCTCCAGCACCTCGCGCTCGCCGGCCGGGAGCGCCGCCGCGGCGCGATCCATCGCCGAGCCACCGCCGAGCGTCGCCAGCAGGAACCCGGGCGGCCGCGCCGGCGGCGGGCCGGCGGGGCGGGCCGGCGCGCGCGGCGGCCGGGCGAACCAGGAGAGCGCCTCCTCCAGCGAGGGGAAGCCGAGGTCGGCGAGGCGGCCGGTGCGCCAGCGCAGCGCCGTCTCCTCCAGCTCGCTGGGCAGCTCGCCCCGGAGGGCCGAGAGCAGCCGCGTCGCCTGGAACGCGTCGCGCGCGTAGAAGTCGTCGAGCAGGCCGCGCACCGCCAGGTACTCGGTGCCCTCCACCTGGAACTCGACCACGAAGCGCCCCTCGGGCGTCCGCATGAACCGGTCGGAGACCAGCTCCGGATCCGGGTCCTCCTCGAGGTCGTGCAGGTGGAGCGCGTCGCGCAGCACCAGGTACAGCACCTCGCGATCGAGCGCGTCCAGCTTGCGCGTCCAGCGCGCCGCGGCCTTCGGGTCGAGGTGCGCGCCGGCCCGGGCGACCCGGAGCCAGGGGAGGGCGCGGCGCGGCTCGAAGGCGCCGCCGCGCCAGGCGTCGAGATCGAGGAACGTCTTGAACTGCTCGGGCGAGGCGAGCTGGACGAGCAGCGCCGCGTCGCCGAGCCCGATGTCCCGGATCGTGAAGTAGAGCTCGTCGGCCGGCAGCGCGCGGACCAGCGCCTGTGGATCCCGCGCCTCGAGCACCAGGTCGAGCCGCCGCTTCCCTTGCGCCGCGGCCAGCGCCGCCCGCGCGCGCGACAGCTCCTCCGGTGCGAGCGCCTTCTCTTCCTTGGCCATCGTCCCTCCTTCCTCGATCAGCGGGGGCGCGGGCGCGCCTTCGGCCGGGCCGCGCGATCCACCGCGTCGCGCACGCTCCAGCCGCACCCCTCGAGCAGCTTCCGGGCGCGCGCCTCGCCCACCCCGGCGAGCACCGCGACGTTGCGCACCGCCCGGCGGCGCAGCTTCTCGCTGGCCGGCGCCAGCGCGACCATCCGGCCCCCGCGCACCGTCCCCAGCCGCACGAACGCGGCGGTGCTCACCAGCCCGAGCGCCATCTTCGCGGCCGTCCCCGCCTTCATGCGGGTCGAGCCGGCGACCAGCTCCGGCCCGGTGTCGAGCACCACCCGCAGGCCGGTCCGGGCGCGGGCGGCCGGGTTCGAGGTGAGGAGGGCGGTCCGCGCTCCCCGGCGGCGGGCCTCCTCGAGCGCGCCGAGCACGAACGGCGTGGTGCCGGACGCGCTCACCCCGACGACCAGGTCCCGGGCCCCGGCGCGCGCGCGGCGCACCGCGGCGGCGCCGGCCGCGCGGTCGTCCTCGGCGCCCTCCACGGCGCGGGTGAGCGCGCGGCGGCCGCCGGCCACCAGCGCCAGCACCTGGCGGGGGGAGACGCCGAACGTGGGCGGGCACTCGGCCGCGTCGAGCGCGCCGAGCCGCCCGCTCGTGCCGGCGCCGGCGTAGACCAGCCGTCCCCCCGCGCCGAGCGCTGAGGCGGCGGCCTCGACCAGGCGGGCGAGCGAAGGCAGGGCACGGCCCACCGCGCGCACCGCCTCCCGGTCGCCCTCGTGGAGACGGGCGAGGAGGCGGCCCGCGGGGAGCCGCTCGAGATCCGAGCCTCTGGGGTGGGGCGCCTCGGTGATCGGGAGGCTGCGCATCCCGCCGCGCGCGCCCTGGAACCTCGTTACGCCTGCGCGGACGCCGTCGGACGCCCGCGGCCCGCCTTCACGACCTTGCCGGCCTTGAGGCAGCGCGTGCACACGCGGATGTGCCGGATCTCGCCGGCCAGGTTGGCGCGGACCGAGCGGAGGTTCGGCAGGGAGCGCGTCTTGTTCTTGTTGTTGGCGTGGGAGACGGTGTTCCCGACGAGCGGGCCCTTCCCACAGATCTCGCAGCGGCGTGCCATGGTCTCTACTCCGAAAACCAAAAGGAGCGCGGGATATTACAGAGTGGCCCGCGAAAGGCAAGGGCTCACTTCAGAACGTCCCGCCGCCCGAGCGCCGCGACCGCGTGCCCGGCCGCCTGGATGCCTGCGTAGAACTCGCCCTCGAGGCCGAGCCCGGGGAGCACCTCGCGGCCGGCGAAGAACGCGTTCTTCCACGGCGCGCGGACCGGCAGGCCGGTCACGCCGAGCGTGGACTCGAGCTCGGTGCCGTAGAGCGGATGGGTGAGGAGCCGCACCGCCTCCTCCGGCCCGACCGGCGCGTTGAGCACCGGGGACGACTCGTTCACCTGGTGCCGCTCGAAGAACGGGATCGCGTCCGCGACCGCCTCGCGGATGCGCGCCGACGCCGCGGCCAGCGCCTCGCGCGAGGTGGTGCCCGCGTCCACGAACGCGGCGGCGCAGACCACCCGCTCGCCCGGGACCGCGTCCGCAGAGCCCTTCTTGCCGTCGCGCCGGGCCGGAAGCACCTGCAGGAACACGGCGTTGTCGATGCCGTCGCCGCCCTCCGCGTCGCGGAGCGCGATCGCGTTCTCGCCGAGCGCCGGCGGGAGCGCGGCCTCCTTCACGATCAGGTTCAGCGAGACGAGCCGGCGCTGCGGGCGGATGGCCTCGAGCACGCGGGCGGCGCGCGCCTCGGCCGCGCCGGCCGGGAGCAGCCGGCGGATGGACTCGGCGTCGGCGGCGAGCACGAAGGCCCTGGCCACGAACGCGTCGGGGGAGTCGGCCAGCCGCACCGCCGCGATGCGGCCGCCGTCCAGCTCCAGCCCGGCGGCGCTGGCGGGCTCGCCGGGGCCGCCCTTCAGCTCGCCGCGCGACTCGGCGATGCGCCGGCGGATCATCTCGCGGAGCGTCCCCTGGCCGCCGGCCAGCCGGTGCGTCCCGCGGAGCGCGCCGCCCAGCAGGCGCGCCAGCGAGAGCGGCGAGGGGGGGCCGTCGAGGTAGGTGAGGAAGCGGTGCGCGATCTCGAGGCTCCGCACCAGCTCGTGCCCGCGCAGCGCGTCGAAGGGCCGCGCCTCGCCGACCTCGCCGGCGGGCGCGTTCGGCAGGGTGGAGGCGACCTTCAGCGCCTTCTTGACCGCCCGGCGCTCGCCGAACCCGTCCGGCGGGAGCGGCGGCGCGGCCTTCAGGAAGAACCCGGAGAACTCGTAGAGGGTGGACAGCTCGGCGAAGCCCGCCTCGAGCGCCTCGGCCTCGCCGGCCCACTCGCGGTGCAGCTCGGTCCGCAGCGCGGCGGCGTCGCGCGACACGTCCACGCGGTGGCGGGGGAGCAGGATCTGCAGATCGGGATCCGACGGCTCGAGCGCCCGGCCCACGTCGGTGGCGAGCCCCAGCTCCGCGAGCACGGCCTCGGCGGCGGGCATCTGCCGCGGAGAGGGGATGACCGCGGGCGCCCAGGGCAGCACGTAGCCGGCGTCCACGTAGCTCGGGCCCAGATCGTCGTGGGCGACGTGCAGCACCCGGAAGCCGCGCCGCGCCAGCAGCGCGCCGGCGACGATGCCGCCGAGCTGCGAGCCCACGATGCAGACGTCGTAGATGCGCTGGGTTGCGGGGGGTCGGAAGGTCTGCGCCACGGCGGCGGAGTCTACGTCGAGGGCGCCCGGGCGCCAAACGATCTCGTCCCGCGGTCGAGGGACGCTCCCACTCGGACGACCTAGCCGATCGAGCCCAGGGCCGGGCGCGGTCCGGTCTATCCTTCCAGCGGCGGGTTCCGCAGCGGCGACGGGCCGTGCGGCGCGCAGCGATCGAGCCGGACCCTGCGCCCCTCCAGCGAGAGGCGCCCCTGCGCGAACCACTGCACCGCCTGCGGGTAGAGGCGGTGCTCCTCGGCCTGGATGCGGGCGGACAGGGCCGCCTCGTCGTCGCCCTGCAGCACCGGGACCACCGCCTGGGCGATGATCGGCCCGGTGTCGGTGCCCTCGTCCACGAAGTGGACCGTGCAGCCGGCGATGCGGGCGCCGTACTCCAGCGCCTGCCGGGCGGCGTGCAGGCCGGGGAACGACGGGAGCAGGCCGGGGTGGATGTTCATCACCCGCGGGCAGCCGCGGCTGGCGGCGTCCGGCCCGAAGGCCCGGAGGAAGCCGGGCGTGACGAGCCGCATGTAGCCGGCCAGGCACACCAGGTCCACGCGGTGGGCGCGGAGCGCCTCGACCAGCGTGAGGTCGTAGGCGGCGCGGTCGGCGACGCCCTTCGACGGCAGGATCTCCGCCGGCGCGCCCGCCCGGCGCGCCCGCTCCAGCGCGCCGGCGCCCGGCACGTTCGAGAGCACCACCGCGACCTGCGCGTCCACGCGCCCGGCCGCGCAGGCGTCGAGCAGCGCCTGGAGGTTCGTGCCGCCGCCCGAGGCGAGGACGCCGAGCCGGGTCACCGCACCACCTCGCAGGTGGCCTCCCCGGGCCCGCCCGCCTCGATGGCGCCGACCGTCCACGCCTCCAGCCCGCGCGCCCGGAGCGCCGCGTGCGCCGCCGCCTCGTCGCCGGGCGCGACCACCGCCACCAGGCCGAGGCCCATGTTGAAGGTGCGGTACATCTCGTCGCGCGGGACCTGCCCCTCGCGCTCCACCAGGTCGAAGATGGCCGGCCGCGGCCAGCGCTGCTCCTCGAGCACCGCCCGCGTGCCGTCGGGCAGGGTGCGCGGCACGTTGCCGGGCAGCCCGCCGCCGGTGATGTGCGCGAACGCCCGGACCGGCACCTGCTCCAGCAGCGCCAGCACGTCCTTCGCGTAGATGCGGGTGGGCTCGAGCAGCGCGTCCGCCAGCGTGCGCCCGCCCAGCGCGTCGAACCGGTGATCGAGCGGGTAGCGCTCGAGGAGCGCCTTGCGCGCGAGCGAGAAGCCGTTGGAGTGCAGGCCGGAGGACGCGATCCCGATCACCACGTCGCCCCGGGCCACCCGGGTGCCGTCCACGATGCGCGGGCGGTCGACGCAGCCGACCGCGAAGCCGGCCAGGTCGTACTCGCCGCGCTCGTAGAACCCGGGCAGCTCGGCGGTCTCGCCGCCGATGAGGGCGCAGCCCGCCTGCCGGCAGCCCTCCGCGATCCCCTTCACCACCTGGGCGCCCTGCTCGGCGCTGAGCTTGCCCGTGGCGTAGTAGTCGAGGAAGAAGAGCGGCTCGGCCCCCACCACCGCGATGTCGTTCACGCACATCGCCACGAGGTCGATGCCCACGGTGTCGTGGCGATCGGCGGCGAACGCCACCTTGAGCTTGGTCCCGACGCCGTCGGTGCCCGACACCAGCACCGGCTCGCGGTACTTCTTCACGTCGAGCGCGAAGAGCCCGCCGAACCCGCCGATGCCGCCGAGCACCTCCGGGCGCAGGGTGGGCCGGGCGTGCGGCTTGATGAGGTCGACGAGCCGGTCTCCCTCGTCGATGTCGACGCCTGCGTCGCGGTAGGTCAGGGACATGGCTGCGCCTTACCGCGACGGCGCGGCCGCTGCAAGCCGCGAGCGCCCGGGCGCCGCGGGGGGCGGGGAGGGCGGGTCGAAGCCTCGAGCCAGCCGATCGCCGCGGCGGCCGCGCGCCGCCAGGCGCGCCCGCGGGGACCTCGCGCGAGCCCGCGAAGGCGGGCGCGCGAGGTCACGGGCCCCGCGCAGCAGGAGCATCAGGGTGGGGCCCCGCGGAGACCCGCTCCGCGGGGCGGGGCGCAGCCCCGTTAGAAGGCCACCGCGACGAGCAGGGCCGCGGCGAGGACGAGGACCGACAGGCGCATCGAGGTTCCCGGGTTCTCTGAGGGTGACACCCACATCGTACCGGAGGCCTCTGACCCCGCAAGAAAGCGGCCCGCGCGGCGCCGCCGCCCTGACGCGACGTGTCGCCCGGCGCCGGGGGGCGATTCGTTGACAGCCCTCCGCGAGGTCGGCTAGGACCGCCGTTCGGCTCCCGGCATGCCGGCCTCGAGGCGAGGCGGCGCCGGCCGGCCGCCCGACCCCATGCCAGACGATCAGCTCCTCCAGCGCTTCGGCAGGGAGTTCCCGCGCGGGAGCGTGCTGTTCCGCGAGGGCGAGCCGGGCCGCGAGATGTTCGTGGTGCAGCAGGGGCGGGTGACGCTCTCGACGACCGCCGGGGGCGTCGAGAAGATCCTGGCGTCGATGGGGCCGGGTGAGTTCCTCGGCGAGATGTCGATCCTGAACAACCGGCCCCGATCGGCCACCGCCACCTGCGCGGAGGACGCCCGGCTGCTGGTCATCGACGCCCTGACGTTCGAGGCGATGATCCGGGGCAACGCGGAGATCGCCGTCCGGATGGTCAAGAAGCTGGCGGACCGCCTGCAGGAGGCGGAGGAGCAGATCGCGAACCTGCTCTTCCAGGACGCCTCGTCGCGGGTGGTGCACTTCCTCGTCACCGCGGCGGACAAGGCCTCCCGCGGCCCGGCCGGCCACGAGATCGAGGTGGCGCCGCGCGAGCTCGCCGGCCGGGTGGGCGTCCGTCCGGAGGAGGCGGACGAGGCGCTGGCGAAGCTGGTGAAGGCGAAGATCGTCGCCGTCCGCCCGGACGGCTTCCTGGTGCCGGACGTCTCGAAGCTCCGCCACTTCCTCGAGTTCCTGCAGGTGAAGGCGCAGTTCGGGGGCATCGCGTGACGGGGTGCGCCCCCCGCGCCCGGGGCGCGCTCGCGCCCTAGACTGGAAAGCACATGGCCTGGTTCTCCAAGCAGAAGAAGCTGAAGTCGAAGGAGTCCACCACCCCCGCCGCCCAGCCCGCGCCCGCCGCGAAGGGCGAGGGCATCTGGTACAAGTGCGACGCCTGCGGCGAGGTGGTGCCGCGCGCCGAGTACGAGCGGAGCTGGAACGTCTGCCCGTCCTGCGGGAACCACGACGCGCTGCCGGTGCGGCGCCGGTTCGACCTCGTCCTCGACCCGGGCTCGTTCCAGGAGCTGGACGCGGAGCTCACCCCGCAGGATCCGCTCGGCTTCTCCGACTCCAAGAAGTACCGCGACCGGCTCCGGTCCACCTTCAAGGCGTCGGGCCTGCGCGACGCGTTCATCTCCGGCGTGGGCGCCATCGGCGGCCAGCCGGTGTCGCTCGGCTCGTTCGCGTTCGAGTTCATGGGCGGCTCGATGGGCTCGGTGGTGGGCGAGAAGGTCGCGCGGGTGTTCGACCGCGCCTACGAGCGCCGCATCCCCGCCATCGTGTTCAGCTCCACCGGCGGCGCGCGCATGCAGGAAGGCATCTTCTCGCTCATGCAGATGGCGAAGACCTCGGCGGCGCTCCACCGCTTCCGCTCGGTGCGCAAGCCGTACGTGTCGGTGATGCTGCACCCCACCACCGGCGGCGTGGCGGCGAGCTTCGCCTGGCTGGGCGACGTGGTGATCGCCGAGCCCAAGGCGCTCATCGGCTTCGCCGGCCCGCGCGTGATCGAGCAGACCATCCGCGAGAAGCTGCCGCCCGGCTTCCAGCGCAGCGAGTTCCTGCTCGAGCACGGCATGATCGACGCGATCGTGCCGCGCCTGGAGATGCGCGAGAAGCTCCGCCAGCTCCTGTCGCTGGTGGGCTGAGCGCCGCACGCCGGGGCGGCCGCGCCGCCCGGAGCCCGCCGGTGAAGCCCCTCGATCCCCACGCCTACCTCTCCTCGCTCCAGCCGCTCGCCATGCGCTTCGGCCTCGAGCGCATGGAGCGCGCGCTCGACGCGCTCGGCCACCCCGAGCGCGGCTACCGCGTGCTGCACGTGGGCGGCACGAACGGCAAGGGCTCCACCTGCGCGATGGCCGCCGCGGCGCTGCGCGAGGCGGGCCTCCGCACCGGCCTCTACACCTCGCCGCACCTGGTCCGGTTCAACGAGCGCATCCAGGTCGACGGGGTGGAGATCTCCGACGCCGTGCTCGCCGCGGCCCTGGAGGCGGTGCGGCGCGCCTGTCCGTGGCACGAGGCGGGCGGGGAGGCCGACCGGCTCACCTACTTCGAGGTCGCCACGCTGGCCGGCCTGCTGCACCTCGCCGACGCGCGGGTGGACGCCGCGGTGATCGAGGTCGGCCTGGGCGGCCGCTTCGACGCGACGAACGCCATCCGCCCGGCGGTCACCGCCATCGCCCGCATCGGCCTCGACCACACCCAGCTCCTCGGCGACACCGTCGAGCGGGTGGCGTTCGAGAAGGCCGGCATCTTCAAGCCGGGCGTGCCCGCGGTGGTGCACGCGGCCCAGCCGCCCGGCGCGCTGGGGGTGCTGCGCGCGGAGGCCGCCCGCCGGGGCGCGCCCTTCGTGGTGGCCGGCGAGGCTTGGGACGGGCCGGTCGCGCTGCGCGGGCCGCACCAGCGCGCGAACGCGGCGCTCGCGGCGGCCGCGCTGCGCGCGCTGGCGGGCGCGGGCGTGGCCGTGCCGGAGGACGCCATCGCGCGCGGCATCGCCGGGGCGCGCTGGCCGGGGCGGCTGGAGGAGCTGGGCGGCGTGCTGCTCGACGGCGCGCACAACCCGCAGGGCGCCGCGGCGCTCGCCGCCGCGCTGCCCGCGCTCCACCCGGGCCGGCCGGTGGAGCTCGTGTTCGGCGTGCTCGCCGACAAGGACCACGCCGGCATGCTCGCGGCGCTGGCGCCGGCGGTGCGCCGCCTGCACCTCGTCACGCCGCCGAGCCCGCGGGCGCGCCCGGCCCCCGAGCTGCGCGCGCTCGCCGAGGCGCACGGCGTCGCCGCCGACGTGCACGAGGGGCTCGCGGAGGCGATCGCCTGCGCGCGGGCCGCGGCCGGCGAGGACGGGGTGGTGGGCGTGGCGGGCTCGCTCTACCTGGTCGGCGAGGCCCGCGCGCTCCTCGGCGCTCCTGCGCCGGGGTAGGTGGATATCGGACTGCAAATCCTGGGGAATTCTTCGGAGCCCTGGGACCGCGTGCTATCCTCGCGCCGACCTTTCCGCGGAGCCCCCTCATGCGTCTTCGCCTCCTCCTCGCGATCGCCCTCGCCGCCGCGTCCGCCCCCCGCGCGCGGGCGGTCGACCTGAACGTCATCACCGCGGTGGAGGTGCGCGACGCGGGGTCCTCGGTCGTGCTCTCGGTGAAGGGCTCGCGCAAGCCGAGCTTCACCACCTTCTCCATGGCCGATCCGCCGCGCTTCGTGATCGACTTCTCCGAGTCGCGCTTCGAGGGCGTGCCGGAGGACGTCCGCGTCGGCGACGGCACCGTCAAGGTGGTGAAGAACCTCTCCTACGGCTCCGACGCGACCTCGATCGCCCGCGTCATGGTCGCGTTCGAGGTGGAGGTGGCGCCGCCGGTGCTGGAGGAGTCGGGCGGCACGCTGCTGGTGAAGGTGGAGAAGCCCTCGGTGCCGGGCGCGGCCGTCGCGAAGGCCCCGGCGGCCGAGGCCGCGCCGGCCGCGTCGGCGGCGGCGCCGACCGTGGCGGAGGCGGTCGCCGCGGCGGTGGGCGGCGCCCCGGACGCCGGCGCGAAGGCGCAGGCCGAGGCGGACGCGAAGGCGCGCGCCGAGGCCGAGGCGCGGGCCGCGGAGCAGGCCGCCGCGGATGCGCGCGCCGCGCAGGAGGCGAGCGCCCGCGCCGAGGCCGCGGCCAGGGCCCAGGCGGAGGCGGACGCGAGCGCACGGGCCGAGGCGGAGGCGCGGGCGGCCGCGCAGGCCCAGGCGGACGCGCGCGCGGCGGCCGAGGCGGCAGCGCCCACCGAGCCGACGAAGGCGCAGGCTGCGGCCGCGGCGGCCCCGGCCCCGGCGGAGCCCGTCTCCCCCGCGGCCGAGCCGGTCGCCGACGCGACCGCGCCGGTCGCGGCTGCCGCCGGGCCGGCGCCCGAGCCGGTCGGCGCGGCCCCGGTGGCGGCGGCGCCCGCGGCCCGGCCCGACGCCGCGCGGGTGGACGGCGTCGCGCCGGTGGCGCACGTCCGCGAGGTCGGGTTCAAGCAGCTCCCCGGCGCGTCGCGCGTGTACGTTCGCACCACGGTCCCGCCGCGCTTCACCATCCAGGACGTGGGGCCGGACGTCATCCGCGTCGAGCTGGAGAACACGCGGGCGGACCGGCGCAACGACCTGCGCTTCCTCGACACGACCTTCTTCAAGTCGGCGGTCGCCCTGGTGACCCCCTCGCGCCACGGCACGAGCTACGTCCTCGACATCAAGCTGCGCGAGCGGGTGCCCTACCAGCAGCGCATCGAGGGCGACGCGCTGGCCATCGACTTCGAGCGCCCGGGCACCGCCGCGGCCCCGTCCGCGCCGGCCGCGGATGCGGACGCGCCGTCCGAGGCCGCGCCGGCAGCGGACGCCGCCCCGGCCGAGACCGCCGCGGCGCCGGCGCGGTAGGCGCCAGGCCCCGCGCCCGTGATCGCGCTCGCTGCAGTCGCCGCGGCAGGGCTGCTCGCCCTGTCCGCCCCGCCGTCCATCCCCGCCACCGCCGAGGATCTGACGGTCGAGGCCGGCTCGGTCACGTACCGGGCCGACACCGGCCGCTACCAGCTCGAGGGCGGGGTGGTGCTGCGGCGCGGGGTGGTGACGCTGCGCGCCCGGAGCGCCTCGTACGACCCGTCCACCGGCGAGGTGGACGCGGTCGGCGACGTGCTGCTCACCGACGCGACCCGGGCGGTGGCGGCCGACGGCCTGCGCGCCGTGATGGACGGCGGCTTCAAGACCGAGCACGTGGTGGCCTTCCTCAAGGAGGGGCCGGTGGCGATGGGCGACGCCACCGGCGCCGAGGACGCGCGCCGGCGGGGCCGCAACCGGGCCACGTTCACCGGCGCGACGCTGGAGGGCGAGCGCTCCGGCCACCTGCGCCTCGGCGACGCGCGCCTGACCCTGTGCGACTGCGGCGGCGGCGCGCCGTCGTGGGAGCTGCGCGCCCGGCGCGCGGAGGTGGAGCCGGGGCACCACGCCACCCTGTCCTGGCCGGTGCTCTACGTCACCCCGCGCTTCCTGTTCGTGAAGCGCCCGGTGCCGGTGCTGATCCTGCCGTGGATCTTCCTCCCGCTCGGCGAGCGGCAGAGCGGCCTGCTGTTCCCCTCGGTCGCCTCCACCGGCGCGACCGGGTTCGGGGTCGCGCTGCCGGTGTTCGTGACGCTGGGCCGGAGCGCGGACGCGACGCTCACCCCCGAGTACCTGTTCGGCCGCGCGCGCGCCGACGTGGCCGACGGGCAGCCGGCGGTGCGCGGCTGGGGGCTGCGGCTCGAGCTGCGCTGGGCCCCGGCCGAGGACGCGGCCGGGGAGATCGAGCTGCACGGGATCGACGACCAGGACCGGGAGCCGGGCGGCGCCGGCGGTGGCCGGCTCGGGATCGTGGGCACGCACGGCCAGCGGCTGGGCGCGTCCGGCCGGCTGCGCGCCGACGTGGCGCTCGCGAGCGATCCGGTCTGGTTCCGCGACGCCACCGGCGACCTGCTGCTGCGCAGCGCCTACTACCGGCGCTCGGCGCTGCTCGCGTCCTTCGCCGGCGACGCGCTGGTGGTGGAGGGCGGCGCCGCGTACCACCAGCCGCTCACGCCCTCCGGCTGGTACCCGGACGCCACCGGCGCGCGGCCCGGCTACGGCACGTTCGGCGCCGACCTGCCCACGTTCCACCGCTGGCCCGGCCTGGCGGCGACGCTGCTCCCGGAGGCGCTCGGGCCGGTCCAGGTCTCCGGGCGGCTCGGCCTCTCGCGCTACGCCACCGTGAACGGCGACACCGGCGCCACGTTCACCGCCGGCGATCCCGGCGCCACCCGCGGCTTCGTCACCACCTCGCGCGAGGGCGTGAGCCGGCTCGACGCGCGCGCCGAGCTGGCGGCCCCGCTCCGGCTCGGGTCCGCGCTGACGGTGACGCCGTACGCGCGCGGCGCCGCGCTCGGCTACCGCTTCGACACCGGGCGCTCGCCGGCGGTGGTGGCCTGGGGCGTCGGCGGCGCGGCGCTGTCCTCCGAGGTGTCGCGCCGCTACGGCGCGGTGCTCCACCGGATCGTGCCGCGGCTGGAGCTGCGCGCGGGCACGCGGGCGTTCGGGTCGGAGGACGGGGCGCTGCCGCTGCGCGCGTACGACGTCTGGGACCGGGTGGGCGACGACGTGCAGCGCGGACCGGTGTCCGTCGCGGAGCCCGCGGGCCAGCCCGCCGGCTCGCTGACCGCCGCGTCCGACGGCACCTTCCGCCAGCTCCGTGCCTCGGTGGAGAGCCGCCTCGACGGGCCCGGCGGCAGCCTGCGCCTCCAGCTCGGCCAGGACGTCGACCTCGTCGGCGGCGTCGCCGGCGAGACGTTCTTCTCGGCCGCGGCGCACCGCGGCCCCGTCACCGCCGAGGTGTCCGGGCGCGTCCTCGCGTTCCAGGGGCGGGCGGTGGCCGCGCCGGCGCCGAGGTTCCCGTCGTGGCTCGACCACTTCACCGAGCTGCACGGGGCGATCACCGCCGCCGACCGGCGCGGCGACCTGGTCCGCGCCGGGCTGGTCGCGGTGGGCCCGGGCGCGTCCGGCCAGCTCATGGCCGGGGTGGACGCGCTGTTCGATCTCCGGCCCGCGGCGATCGACGCCTCGGCGCAGGGCTCGGCCGGCTTCCGCGGCGTGCTCGGCGGCGCCACGCTCGGCTACGACGCGCTGTTCACGGTGCGCCCGATCGAGGTCGCGCGCTGCAGCGGCGCCGGGACCCGCCGCGTGGACGCCGGGCAGGTGCAGCAGCACGCCGGGAGCGTCACCTGGAACTCGCCGTGCCACTGCTTCCTCGCGCGGCTCGTGGTCCGGGTGAACGACTGCGGCGAGACGTCGTACTCGGCCGCGGTGGATCTCTCCCGGTTGGGCGAGCGCGCCGCGGTGCGTTGAGGCGCCAGGGGGCGGGAGCCCGGCCGGATTCACCCTGCGTGCGCGGCCGGGCGATCCCGGGAGGGTAAATCGCCGCCGGCGCGGATTCGGCGGTTGCCGGGCGGCCGCGATCGACCGAAGAATCAGCGGGTGAGCCGAGCGAGAACGCGGCCGGCGCCCTCCGCGGGCGCGGCCGGCCGGGCCGAGCCCGAGAAGCGTCGCGCCATCCTGCACGCCGCCGTCCGCGTCTTCGCGGAGCGCGGGTACCACGGCTGCCGCATCGCCGACGTGGCCCGCGCCGCCGAGGTCGCCTACGGGCTCGTCTACCATTACTTCCGGAACAAGGACGAGCTGCTGGAGAGCGTGTTCGCCGAGCAGTGGACCATCTTCATGAACGCGCTCGCGGCCATCGACGCCGGCCCGGGGAGCGCGGAGGAGAAGGTCGCCGGCATCTTCTCGTTCGTGTTCGACGTGTACAAGACCGCGCCCGCCGCGGTGCGGGTGCTGATCCTGGAGGTCACGCGCACGCCCCAGGGCCTCCGCGCCGGCTCGACGCGCGAGACGTTCGAGAAGGCGGTGGAGCTGGTCGCGGGCGTGGTGCGCCAGGGGCAGGCGCGCGGCGAGCTGCGCGCCGACGCCGACCCGGTCATCTGCGCGGCGGGGCTGCTCGGCGCGCTCGAGCTGGCGGTGTCGGCGATGGTGGTCGGGATCGTGCCCGCCGGCAGCGAGGCCGAGATCGACCGGGTCAAGCAGCAGGCCGTGGACAACGCGCTGTCCGGGCTGCGGCGGCGGTAGCGCCCGCGCCGTCCCGCCGGCGACGCCGACGCCGACGCCGACGCCCGCGCCAGGGCATCCGCGCGAACCCATCGGGACCAGGCAATTTCCCGCCGGGTATCTCTCTTGATGGGGGTCAAGAGGCGTTGACGCGCACGTGGCCGGACACTAGGTCCCTCCTCCCTCGCAGCTCGACCGACAACGTGAACGCCCGCGTGCACACCCCAGCCCGGGCGGGAGGAGATCGATGGCAGCCCGTGTCCTCGTGTCCGATGACCTTTCCCCGGAGGCCGTGGCCGTGTTGAAGCAGGCCGGCCTCGAGGTGGACGTGAAGGTCGGCCTCAAGCCCGACGCGCTCGAGGCCATCATCGGCGACTACGACGCGCTCGCGGTGCGCAGCGCCACCAAGGTGACCGCGAAGCTGCTGGAGAAGGCCTCGCGGCTCCGCGTGATCGGCCGCGCCGGGGTCGGCGTGGACAACGTCGACCTCGATGCCGCGACCCGCCGCGGCGTGGTGGTGATGAACACGCCGGGCGGCTCGTCGGTCACGGTCGCCGAGCTCGCGCTCGCGATGATCCTGGCGCTCTCCCGCCACGTGCCGGCCGCCACCGCCAGCGTGAAGGCGGGCAAGTGGGAGAAGAAGCGCTTCCAGGGGCACGAGCTCGCCGGCAAGACGCTGGGCGTGGTCGGCATCGGCAACATCGGGTCGGTGCTGGTGGACCGCGCGCTCGCCATGAAGATGCGCGTGGTCGCCTACGACCCGTTCATCTCCGCCGAGGCCGCGGCCAAGCTGGGGGTCGAGCGCGTCGAGCTGGACGCGCTCTGGGCCCAGGCCGACGTCGTCTCGCTGCACGTCCCGCTCACCGAGCAGACCCGCAACCTGGTGGACGCGAAGGTGCTCGCCCGCATGAAGAAGGGCGCGCTCCTGGTGAACTGCGCCCGCGGGGGGATCGTGGACGAGCGGGCGCTCGCGGACGCGCTCGCGTCCGGGCACCTGGGCGGCGCCGCGCTGGACGTGTTCGAGCAGGAGCCGCCCCCGGCCGATCACCCGCTGCTCGGGCTGGACGGGTTCGTCGCCACGCCGCACATCGGCGCCTCCACCGAGGAGGCGCAGTCGGCGGTGGCGGTCGCGGTGGCGGAGCAGCTCGCCGCGTACCTGAACCACGGCGTGGTGAAGAACGCGGTGAACGTGCCGGGGCTGCCGCGGGAGATCATGGACCAGATCGCGCCGTTCCTGCCGCTCTGCGAGAAGCTCGGGTCGCTCGCGGCGCAGCTCGCGCCGCAGGGGCCGAGCGAGGTCACCGTCGAGGTGGCCGGAGAGCTGGCCGCCGCGCCGATCCGCCCGCTCGCCGCGCGCACGCTGGCGGCCTTTCTGCGCCACCACCTCGAGACGCCGGTGAACGACGTGAGCGCCCCGGCGGTCGCGAAGGAGCGCGGGATCGCGGTGCGCGAGGTCCGCTCCGCCGAGCCGCACGACTACGCCAGCCTGGTCACGGTGACCGTGCGCGGGCAGGGCGGGGAGGCGCACGTCGCGGGCACCGTGTACGGCAAGCGCGAGGCCCGCCTCGTGCGCGTGGACGGGTTCCGCCTGGAGGCGGTGCCGGAGGGCCACGTCATCCTGTGCGAGAACGACGACGCGCCCGGCGTGGTCGGCAACCTCGGCACGGCGCTCGGCGCGGCCGGCGTGAACATCGCGCGCATCTCGCTGTCGCGGCTCGACGACCACTCTCGCGCGTTCGCCTTCCTGAACGTGGACTCGGCGCCCGCGCCCGGGGTCCTCGAGCAGGTGCGCAGGCTTCCGCACGTCCGGACGGTCCGCTCCATCCACCTGTGAGCGGCGCCCTCGCCGTCGCGGCCGCCCTTCCGCCCGCCCGTCCCGGTCCCCATCTTCGGACCGGGGCGGGGTCTTCCCCGCCGGGAGGGATGACATGGCTTCGAGCGAGATCGAGGAGCGAGGCGCGGGGATCCTGCCGCGCCTGTCGTGGGGGTCGGTGATCGCCGGCGTGCTGCTGGCGCTCGCCGTCCACGTGGTGATGGGGCTCATCGGCGGCGCGATCGGCTTCGCCGCGCAGCCGGCGGACTCCGGCGCGCTGGGGGCCGGGGCGGCCATCTGGGCGCTCCTCACCCCGTTCGTCGCGACGCTGCTCGGCGCCTGGCTGGCGGTGCGCATGGCCGGCCGGTACGACGAGGCGGGCTCGAACCTCCACGGCGTGATGGTCTGGTGCATCGGGCTGCTCGCGGGCGCGGTGTTCCTGACCGGCACCCTCGCCACCGGCGCGATGGCCGCGGGCGCCTCGGCGAGCGGCAACGCCGGCGTGCTCCGGCAGATGGGCCTGGTGCGGCCGAACGCGACGCCGGCGCAGACCGAGCAGTCGGCGGACCGGGCCGGCGCCGCGGCGGCCGCGGCGGCCGGCGGCGGCGCCATGGCGGCGCTGTGCGGCCTGCTCGGTGGCTTCGCCGGCGCGGCGGTCGCGCGGCGGCGCGAGCGCGGGCGCGGCCTCGGGTGGCGCATCGCCGTGCACCGCACCCACGACGTGGGCGCCGGCGCGGAGCACCCGGCCGGCCTGGGCGCGAGCGGCGCGTACGGCTCGGACCTGGGCGCGGGGACCCGCATCCCGCCGGCGGGCCGCGAGCCGCGGACCGAGATCCCCGGCGCACCGCCGTCGGATCCGTACCACCACTGATCGCTTCGCAACCCGGGCGGGAGCGAATAGAGTCGGGCGCCGATGCTCGACCTCTCGCTCCCGTCCGGCCTCCGCGACCTGCTGCCGGATCACTCGGCGCACCTGGCGGAGCTGTCCTCCAAGCTCCACGACGTCTTCTCCCGCTTCGGCTACCGGCGCGTGTTCCTGCCCACCCTGGAGCGGCTCGACGTGGTGGAGCGGGGGCTCTCGCCCGCGGCGCTCGCCGACGTGATGAAGTTCGTGGAGCCGGGCTCGGGCGAGGTGGTCGCGATCCGCCCGGACATCACCCCGCAGATCGCCCGGCTCTACGCGGCGCGCCCGGACGCGCTGCCGTCGCCCGCGCGGCTCTGCTACGACGGCCCGGTGCTCCGCGCGCGCGAGGCCCGGGCGGGCCGGCCGCGCGAGGTCTACCAGGCCGGCGTCGAGCTGCTGGGCGCCGGGGGCGCCTCCGCCGACGCCGAGGCGCTGGTGCTGCTGGCGCGGTCGCTGGAGCGGGTGGGCCTGAAGGCGCCGCGCGTCGAGGTCGGGCACGCGCGCTTCGCCGAGGCGGTCATGGAGGCGGCGCGGCTGCCGGAGCGGCTCCGGTCCGCGGCGTGGGAGGCGCTCTCGCGCAAGGACCGCGCCGCGCTCGCCGCGGCCGCCGCGAAGGGGCGGGGGAGCGCCGAGGCGCGCGAGGCGGTGCCGCAGCTCGCCGGCCTGTTCGGCGACGGCGCGCTCGACCGCGCGCGCGCCATCGCCCGCGCCGTGCCGGAGGCGGCGGCGTCGCTCGCCGAGACGGAGGCGGCGCTGCGCATCGCGCGGCGTCGCGGCGTGCGCGAGGTGGCGGTGGACCTCGGCGAGGCGCGCGGCCTCGGCTACTACACCGGCATCACGTTCGCCGGGTACGCGCCCGGCGCCGGGGCCGCGGTGGCGCGGGGCGGCCGCTACGACGGGCTGCTCGCCCGCTTCGGTCGGCCCGGGCCGGCCATCGGCTTCGCGGTGGACCTGGAGTTCGCCACCCAGGCGCTGGAGCGGGTGAACGGGCGGGGCCGCGGCGTCCGGCCGCGGCGCGCGTCCGCTCGCGGCGGTCGCGCGCGCGCACGTCCGCGCTAGCGGATCCGGGGCCCGGCTGGTAAGGTGTCGCACCTGCGCGTCCCGCCCGCGCCCGGTCCACGGGTGCGCGTGCGCGGCGCGGGACGGCAGCCGTCCCGCGTCCGGGTGGGCCCGCCGACAGGGAGAGCCAAACATGCCGAACGTGGTCGTCGTCGGAGCCCAGTGGGGCGACGAGGGCAAGGGCAAGATCGTCGATCTGCTGACCCAGTACGCCGACGTGGTGGTGCGGTTCCAGGGCGGCAACAACGCCGGCCACACGCTGGTGGTCGGGGGCGAGAAGACCGTCCTCCACCTCATCCCGTCCGGCATCCTCCACCCGGGGAAGTCGTGCGTCATCGGGAACGGCGTGGTGATCGACCCCGAGGTGCTGGTCCTCGAGATCGACCGGCTGAAGGCGAAGGGCGCGCTGAAGGACGACGGCCAGCTCGTGGTCTCGCTGGACGCCCACGTGATCATGCCGTGGCACAAGGCCATCGACGTGGCGCGCGAGCAGGCCATGGGCGAGGGCAAGATCGGCACCACCGGCCGCGGCATCGGGCCGACCTACGAGGACAAGGTGGCGCGGCGCGGGCTGCGCATCCGCGACCTGCTCGACGAGGCGCGCCTCGCCCGCAAGGTGAAGGAGCGCGCCGCGCTCGCCCGCGAGGAGCTGGCGCGCCTCGGCGCGAAGCTCGAGCTCGACGAGCCGGCGCTGGTGAAGCGCTACGCCGAGCTGGGCCGCCGCGTCGCCGGCTACGCCACCGACGTGTCGATCTGGCTGCACCGCGCGCTGCAGCAGGGCAAGTCGCTCCTGTTCGAGGGCGCGCAGGGCACCATGCTCGACGTGGACCACGGCACGTACCCGTTCGTCACCAGCTCGAACACGGTGGCCGGGAACGCGGTGGTCGGGTGCGGCCTCGGGCCGACCGCGGTGGACTACGTGCTCGGCATCTCCAAGGCCTACTCCACGCGCGTGGGCGGCGGCCCGTACCCCACCGAGCTGAAGGACGAGACCGGCGAGCGGCTGCGCAAGCTCGGCGGCGAGTACGGCGCCACCACCGGCCGCCCGCGCCGCACCGGCTGGCTGGACGCGCTCGCGCTCCGCTACGCGGTGCGGGTGAACGGGCTCTCCGGCATCGCCATGACGAAGCTCGACGTCCTCACCGGCTTCGACACGGTGAAGATCGCGGTCGGGTACCGGCTCGACGGCAAGGTCCTCGACGAGATGCCGAGCGACCCGGAGGTCATCGAGCGCTGCACGCCGGTGTACGAGGAGCTGCCCGGCTGGACCGAGAAGCTCGAGCACCTGCGCACCTGGGACGACCTGCCGCCGCGCGCCCGCGCCTACGTGAAGCGGGTCGAGGAGCTCGCCGGCGTGAAGGTCGTCGGCTGCTCCGTCGGCGCCGACCGCGGCGAGACCATCCTGGTCGAGAACCCGTTCCTGGCGCGCTGATCGCCGCTCGCAGGGGGGCGCCCCGGCTCCGGCCGCGGGCGCCCGTGCCGGCCCGCATGCGCCGTCCCGTCCTCCTCCTCTGGCTGGCCGTGCTCGTCGCCGGGCCGCCGGCGCGCGCCGCCGAGCCGTCGGCACACGCGGCGGCGCTCGAGGCGCAGGGCGCGGCCCGTCGCCGGCTGGGCGACGCCGCCGGCGCGCTCGAGGCCTACCGCCAGGCGGTGCGCGCCGCGCCCGAGTGGGCGGAGCCGCGCGCGGCCCTGGGCGAGCTCCTGCTCGCGGCGGGCTCCGCCGCCGACGCGGCCGAGGCGTTCGCGGTGGCGGCGCGCCTGTCGCCGGAGCTGGCGCCGGCGTGGTGCGGGCTGGCGGTCGCGGCGCGGCGGGCCGGCGAGGCCGGGCGGGCCGCCGAGGCAGGGCGCCGCTGCACCGGGCTCCGCCCCGACGACGCCGCCGCGTGGCGCGCGCTCGCCGAGGCGCTGCGCGACGCCGGCGACGCCGCCGGGGCCGTCCGCGCCCGCGAGGCCGAGCTGCGGCTGGCGGAGGCGGGCGGCGCGCCCGCGGCCGAGCTGGAGGCGGCCCGCGCCGCGCTCGCGGCCGACCGGGCGGCGGCCGAGGCGCCGGCCTCCGGCGAGGGGCTGGAGCCGCCGCCGCCGAACGCCGCCGCCGTGGCGAAGCTCGCGCAGGGTGACCGCGCGTTCACGGCAGGTGAGTACCGCGCGGCGCTGTTCGCGTACCAGGACGCGGTCTACGTCGATCCCGGCAGCGCGCCGGCGCGGGTGAAGCTCGGCCGCGCGTACCTGGCGCTGCGCTACGCGGAGCAGGCGCTCGCGCAGGCCGAGCAGGCGCTCGCGCTCGACCCGTCGAGCGCCGACGCCCGCCGCCTGGCGGTCGAGGCCGGCGGGGCGCCCCCGCCCGCCGCGCCCACGCCGTCCGCGGGGAGCGCGCCGGCGACGACGGACGCCGCGACGTCCGCGCTGCAGCCCTGACGGCGCGGCCCCTTCGCGGAGCGCCGCCGCCCGCGGGCGCGCGCGAACGGACGTTCACGCGGGGTTCCGCGGGGTTCCGCGGGCTTCCGCGCGCTGCGCGCCGGAGCGTCCGGGGGCACCTCTCCCGGGCGGCCCGGCGGCGCGCCGGGTGGGATGGCAGGGCTCCGCGCGCGGCCGTACACTTGAGGCATGGAGACGGCGCGGACCTACCGGACCCGCCTGCCGCTCCGGATCGCGGTCGCAGCCGCGGCCGTGCTCTGGGCCGGCGTGCTGGTCGTGCTCCTGGCCGCCCCGGGCTCGGAGGCGCGCTCGGTGCTCTCCGCGGGCGCGTTCGTGGCGTTCTTCCTGGTCTTCACGTTCGTGTACCGGAAGACCTGGATCACGGTGACGCCGGACGGGATCGTCGCCGCGACGCCGCTGCGCGTGCGGCCGGTGCGCTTCGACGAGATCGTCGAGATCGTGGTGCAGGACGGCCTGGCGGGGAGGGTGTACGCCGTGTTCACCCGCCGCGGCCTGGTGCAGTTCACCAGCCTGTTCGCGCGGCACCGCGAGCTGTTCGAGCTGCTGCTGGAGCGCGCGCAGCTCCAGCGCCGCTGATCCGTCAGGACCCGGCCGCCGCGAGCGCGAGCGCCGAGAGCGCCAGCAGCACCGCCGCGAGCCGCCGGGGCAGGCGCGGCAGCCGCGGGAGCGGCCGCGCCCGAGGGCGGGCCGGGGCGGGCGGCGCCGCGCGGGCGGGCGGCTCGGGCGCCGCCGGCGGGACCACCAGCGCGAGCGCGCAGCCGCCCAGCTCCAGCTCGTCGCCGGGGGCGAGCGCGCGGGGGCCGCGCTCCACCGCCACCCCGTTCACCCGCAGTCCGTTCTTCGCCCCGAGGTCCTCCACCGTGATCGCGCCGCCGCGGACCCGGACGCGCGCGTGGAGGCGCGACGCCTGCGCCTCCGGCAGCCGGAGGTCGGCGCGCCGGCTCCGCCCGATGGTCTGATCGGGGCCGAGCGGCAGGCGCGCACCGGCCGAGGCGCCGTCGAGCACGAGCAGGTGCGGTCCCGCCGCGGCGGGCCCCCCCGCCGCCCCGGCGCGAAGGATCCCGGCCGCGCAGGTGCGCGTCCGGTGGTCCGCGGGCGTCCCGGGGCCGGGCTCCGGCGTCCCCAGCGCGAGCTCCGCGCCGAGGAGCGTGGCGCGCTCGCCCGGTCGGAGCAGCCGGCGGGCGCCGGGAGGGACGGGGTGACCGCCCACGCGCGCGCCCGCCACCGCGGGCTCCACCACCACGCCGGCCTCGCAGGGAAGCAGCCGCAGCGCGGCGGGGGGGAGGCCCGCGAGGACGATCCCATCCGCCTGCGAGCCGCCCGCCGTCATCGCGGCCGCGACGACGATCCCGGGCGCGTCGTCGAGCCCGGGGACCCGGGCGTGGAGCCTGTGGCGCATGTGCGGCCGGGTTCCACGGTGCGTGCCAGCCGGCCGGCGCCGCGGATCGCCGCTGCGGCGGGGGGATCGCGCGGGCCCGGAGGGCGCGACCGTCCGCGGCGCGGCCCCCGCGTCCGCGGCTCAGCGGCCGGCGGGGACCACCGTCCAGCGGCTCTCGGCGCGGGAGCGCGCCGACGGATCGCCCTGGAAGCGGAGGAACCCGTTCATCTCGAGCGTGTCCACCAGCTCCTCGGCCTCGAGGTCCGAGCAGCCCAGCTCGCTCGCGACCACGTCGCGGAAGTAGCTCCGGCCGCGCAGGTAGCCGACCGGCGGCTCGGTGCTCGGGATGTGGCGCTGGATGCGCTCGGCGAGCGCCGCCAGGTCGATGTCCTCGATGCTCATGCGCGCAAGCTAGGGCTGCTCCCGCCAGGTGGCCAGGGCGTCCAGCACGGAGCCGGCCTCCACGCGCCGGACCGCCCGCCCGTCGGACAGGAAGCGGACGGCGCCCTCGTCGGTGCGGAGCACCTCGGCGCCCGCCGCGGCCCAGCGCGCCAGCGGCTCCGGGTGCGGGAAGCCGAAGCGGTTGTGCGCTCCCAGGCACGCCACCGCCCACCGGGCCCCGACCGCGCGGACGAACGGCTCGGTGGAGGAGGTGCGCGAGCCGTGGTGCGGGATCTTCACGACGTCGGCGCGGAGCCCGCCGCGCGCGACGGCCGCCGCCTCGCCGGCCGCCTCGACGTCGCCCGGGAACAGGAACGACGTCGCGCCGTAGGTGGCGCGCAGCACCAGCGAGGCGTCGTTCGCGGCGAACGGCGTCCGATCCCCGCCGAGCGCCTCGAAGCGGACGCCGGCGCGCTCCCAGGCCTCGCCGGGCGCGAGCGGGATCGGCGAGAGCGCGGCGAGCACCTCGCGCGCCGGGCCGTCGCCGCGGTCGCCGTTCGAGAACGCGCGGGCCACCGGGAAGGCCCGCGCCACCGCCTCCAGCCCGAGCACGTGGTCCGGGTGCGGGTGCGAGACGAACACCGCCTCGAGCCGGCGGACCCCGAGGTCGCGCAGCAGCGGCACGAGATCGCGCGCGCCCGGATCCGGCCCGCCGCCCGCGGCGCCGCCGCCGTCCACCAGCACCGCGCTCCCGTCCGGCAGCCGGAGCAGCGCCGCGTCGCCCTGGCCGACCGACACGAAGATCACCTCCAGCCCGCCGCGCGCGCGCGCGGCCGCCGCGCGGAGCGGGCCCGGGAGGAGCAGCAGCGCCGCGGCGAGCGCGCCCGCGGCGAGGCGGAGGCGCCGGGGCAGCGCAGGGATCGCGAGGACGAGCGCGGTGGCCGCGGCGGCCGCCCATCCGCCCGGCGCGGCGAGCCCGACCGCCCCCCACCGCGGCGCGGCGGCCGCGTCCGAGACCGCCCGCAGCGCCGCGGCGAGCGGGCCGGCCGCGAGCAGGAACGGCGCCGCCGCCAGCGGCGACGCGGCGGCCGCCACCGCGGAGAGGGCCGCGAGGGCGGTGAGCGCGGCGCCGAGCGGGATGGCGGCCACGTTCGCCGCCACCCCGAGCAGCGGGAGCTGGCGGAAGTGGAACGCGAGCACCGGGGCGGTGGCGAGCGTGGCGGCCACCGTCGCGGCCGCGCCGGACAGGAACGGCTCGACGAGCCGCGCGCGCCAGCTGCCCGGGGCAGGGCGCGTGACGGGGAGCGCGCGTCGCAGCGGGGTGGCCCAGAGGGCGAGCCCGGCCACGGCCGCGAAGGAGAGCTGGAACGAGGCGTCGAGCAGCGCGGCCGGCTCCGCCGCGAGGACGGCGACCGCGGCGAGCGCGAGGGAGTTGAGCGGGTCGGGCGCCCGGTCGAGCAGCGCGCCGGCCAGGATGACGGCGGCGGCGAGGGCGGCCCGGGCCACCGGCGCCCCGGCGCCGGTGGCGAGCGCGTACAGGAGGGCGCAGGGGAGGGTGAGCGCGGCGGCGAGGCGCCGGGGATCCGCGCGGCTCGCCAGCGCGTCGCTGCGCAGCAGCAGCGCCCGCAGCAGCCGCTCCAGCCCGAACGCCACCACCACGAGGTGGAAGCCGGACACGGCCAGCACGTGCGCGAGGCCGCTCCGCGCGAAGGACGCCGAGGCGGCGGGGTCGAGCGCGGCGCGGTCGCCGGTGCCGATGGCGCGCACCAGCGCCGCCTGCTCCGGCGGGAGCCAGCGCCCGGCCGCCTCGGCGAGCTGGTCGCGGGCACGCTCGAGCCGCGAGGCGGCCGCGGGCGCCGCGGTGCGGACCACCGGTCCCTCGGCGAGCGCCACGAGCGCCGCGCCCCCCGCGCGCAGCCGCTCCCCCGGGTCGCGGCCGCCGGGGTTCCGGCGTCCGCCCGGCGCCCGGAGCGCGGCGCGGAACCGCACCTCGTCGCCGAGCGCGAGCGGCCACGGGGTGGGCTCCGCCCAGGCCTCGACGAGGGCGCCGCCCGGGGTTCGGAGCGGGAACCGGACCCGGTCCTCCAGGCGATCGGGCGCGCCCACCACCCGGCCGCGCAGCTCCACGATCCCTTCCGGCGGAGCGACCGGCGGGACGCGCGCGGAGGCGGCGGCCAGCCAGCCGGCCGCACCGAACGCGAGCGGGGCGAGGCGCGGGACGAGCGCCAGCGGGAGCGCGCCCAGCGCGGCCGCTGGCATCGCCGAGGTCTCGAGCCCGAGGCCGACGCCGAGCGCCAGGCCGAGGGCCGGCAGGAGCAGCGGCCGGCGCGTCACCGGGCTGCCCCGGCGGCCGGCGGACGGATCGTGACGCAGGCCGCCGTCCCAGCGGGGTCGTCACGAATATGCTCGAAAATTCGAGTGTTATTGACCGTGTCGGGGAGCTGTGGTAGTCTCCCGCGACTAAGCTCCCGCCCCGTAGTCGACCCGTCCGGTCGGCCATCGGCACCGGCGGTGGAGCGGAGGAAGGAATGTCCGCAACGCAGGCTACTCAGGTCGCCCCGAATTTCAAGGTCGGGGACAAGGCCGTCTACCCCGGGCAGGGGGTCGGCGAGGTCATGGGCATCGAGCACAAGGAGGTCGCCGGCCAGCGACAGTCGTTCTACGTGCTCCGCATCCTGGAGAACGGGATGAAGATCATGATCCCCATGAACAAGGTCGGCTCGGTCGGCCTGCGCGAGATCATCGGGGAGAAGGACGTCCGCCGCGTCTACGGGATCCTCCGGGAGAAGGAGGTCTCGGTGGACTCCACCACCTGGAACCGCCGCTACCGGGAGTACATGGACAAGATCAAGACCGGCAGCGTGTTCGAGATCGCCGAGGTGCTGCGCGACCTCTACCTGCTCCGGTCGGACAAGGACCTCTCGTTCGGCGAGCGGAAGATGCTCGACACCGCGCGCTCGCTCCTCATCAAGGAGCTCGCCATCGCGAAGGCGTGCGACGAGCAGGACGTCGAGGACGACCTGAAGAAGATCTTCAACTGCTGATCCCCCTCCGCGGGATCCGGGGCCGCCGCACGGACGGAAGTCCGCGCGGCGGTCGCGTCTCCGCGCGGATCGCTTGACGTCTGGGCCCGGGTGCGGCACGCGTCCGGGTGATAGCAGGGGCGGTGCCAGCCGGCGCCGCGGGACGGGCGGCGCGCGCGCCGCGAGGAGGCGACGAGGTGATCCGCGGCGAGCGCGTGATCGGGATCCTGGCGGCGGGCGGCTCGGGGCAGCGGGCCGGCGTCGCGAAGCAGTGGCTATCCCTGGGCGGCGAGACGGTGCTGCGCCGCTCGGCGCGGGTGCTCGCGGCCTGCGACGCGGTGGACGGGCTGGTGGTGGTGGTCCCGCCCGGCGACGAGGCGCGCGGCGAGGCGGAGGTGGCCGGGCTGGGGAAGCCGGTGCGGGCCGTGGCCGGCGGCCCGGCGCGGGCCGACTCGGTGCGCAACGGGCTCGCCGCCGCCGACGGCGCGGTGGTGCTCGTGCACGACGCCGCCCGGCCGTTCGCGAGCGCGGGGCTGGCGGCGCGGGTGGCCGATGCCGCCGCGCGCGACGGCGCGGCGCTCGCGGCCTTGCCGGCGACCGACACCGTGAAGCGCGCCGAGGCCGGCGCCGCGGTGCCGCGCGTCCTCGAGACGCTGGACCGCCGCACGGTGTGGCTGGCGCAGACGCCGCAGGGCTTCCGCCGCGCGGTGCTCGAGCAGGCCTACGCCGCGGCCGGGCCGTCCGCCTCCGCCGCCACCGACGAGTGCGCGCTGGTGGAGGCGGCCGGGGCGCCGGTCACGCTCGTGCCGGGCGAGGCCGGTAACTTCAAGATCACCGGGCCGGACGACGTGCGCCGCGCCCGCGCGCTGCTCGAGGCGCCGGTCGCGACCGGCGTGGGCTACGACACCCACCGCTTCGCGCCGGGCCGGCGGCTCGTGCTCGGCGGCGTGGAGTTCGAGGGCGACGGCCTGCTCGGCCACTCCGACGCCGACGTCTGCGCGCACGCCATCGGCGACGCCATCCTGGGCGCGGCCGGGCTCGGCGACCTCGGCCGGCACTTTCCCGACACCGACCCGCGCTGGAAGGGCGTCTCCTCGCTGGCGCTGCTCCGCGAGATCGCGGCGAAGGCGGCCGAGCGCGGCTGGCGGGTGGGGAACTGCGACGTGACGCTGGCCGCGAGGCGGCCCAAGATCGCGCCGCGCGCCGAGGAGATGCGCGCGCGGCTGGCCGGCGCGCTCGGGATCTCCCCGGCGCAGGTCAACGTGAAGGCCACCACCGGCGAGGGCATGGGCTTCGTCGGCCGCGAGGAGGGCGTCGCCGCGCACGCGATCGCCCTGCTGGTGCGCGCGGCCGGCTGAGCCGGACCCCGCCGACGAACGGGACACGACAGAGATGAGCATCCAGGTCCACGACACCCTGACCGCGCAGAAGCGCGAGCTGGTCCCCCTCGAGCCGGGCAAGCTCCGGCTCTACGTGTGCGGCCCCACCGTCTACGACTACTCGCACCTCGGCCACGCCCGCTGCTACGTGGTCTGGGACGTGGTGGTCCGTCACCTGCGCGCGCGCGGCCTCGAGGTGCGCTTCGTCCGCAACTTCACCGACGTGGACGACAAGATCATCCAGCGCGCCAACGAGCGCGGCGAGGACCCCATCGCGCTCGCGTCGCGCTTCGCCGACGCGTTCCACGAGGACATGGACGCGCTCGGCAACCTGCGCCCCGACGTCGAGCCGCGGGTGTCCGGCCACATCCCGGAGATCGTCGCGCTGATCGCCCGGCTGGTGGAGCGAGGCTTCGCCTACGCGCCCGGGAACGGCGACGTCTACTACGCGGTCCGCAAGTTCCCCGAGTACGGGCGGCTCTCGAAGCGCAACCTGGACGACCTCATCGCCGGCGCGCGGGTGGAGCCGGGCGAGGCCAAGCGCGACCCGCTCGACTTCGCGCTGTGGAAGGCGGCGAAGCCGGGCGAGCCGGCCTGGGAGTCGCCCTGGGGCAAGGGCCGGCCGGGCTGGCACATCGAGTGCTCGGCCATGACCCAGAAGCACCTGGGCGCGCCCATCGACCTGCACGCCGGCGGCAAGGACCTGGTCTTCCCGCACCACACCAACGAGATCGCGCAGTCGGTGGCGGCCACCAGCGACGGCCTGCACGCCGAGGACTTCGCGCGGTACTGGATGCACAACGGCTTCGTCCAGATCGACGACGAGAAGATGTCGAAGTCGCTCGGCAACTTCTTCACCATCCGCGACGTGCTGGCCCGCTTCGACGGCGAGGCCCTGCGCTTCTTCCTGCTCGGCACGCACTACCGCCGCGACTTCAACTTCTCCGACCAGGTGCTGGCCGAGGCCGAGCGGCGCCTCTCCGCGCTCTACGAGACGGTGGAGAAGGCCGAGCGGCTGGGCGCGGGCGCGGCGCCGGCCGCGGAGCCCGCGTTCGTGGAGCGGGCGCGCGCCGCGCTCGACGACGACTTCAACACCCCGCAGGTGCTGGGCATCGTGGCCGAGGCGTTCACCGAGGCGAACGCCCTCGCGGATCGCAAGGGCAAGAAGTCGTCCGAGGAGAAGGCGCGGCTGGCCGCCTTCGCCCGCGGCGCGCGCGCGGTGGGCGCGGTGCTCGGGATCCTGGACCGCCCGCCGGCGCAGGCGCTCACGGCCATCCGCGACCGGGCGGCGGCGCGGCGGGGCATCGACGGCGGCGAGGTGGAGCGGTCCATCGCGGAGCGCGCGGCGGCGCGGGCGGCGAAGGACTTCGCGCGCTCCGACGCCATCCGCGACGCGCTCCTGGCCCGCGGCGTCGTCCTGATGGACGGGCCGCAGGGCACGACCTGGAAGGTGGAGTAGGGGCAGGCGCGCGGCCGCGCGCCTCGCCGGCTCATTCCTCGAGCGGCGGCTGCGGGCCGGGGACGATGCCGGCGATGTCCGGATCCTCGCCGGGGGCGAGGGGGTTCGACTCGCGCGAGGCCTTCTCGCGCTTGCGCTGCTCCTTCTTCTCTTCCTTGTGGCGCTGCTTGTCTCGCCGCGCCGCTTCCTTCTGCCGCTTGGTCGCTCCGGGGTGGAAGGCCATGGTGTGCGCTCCTTCGAGGTTGGGGGCCTAAAGCGCGAAGGCCCGGCCGAGCGGCCGGGCCCCCACGACACGTGCGACTCCGACCGGCGGCTACGCCCCCCGGACGTTCGCGGCCTGCAGCCCCTTGGGGCCCTTCTTCACCTCGAACTCCACCCGCTGCCCTTCCTGCAGGCTGCGGAAGCCCTCGGCGACGATCGCGGTGTGGTGGACGAACACGTCCTCGCCGCCACCGTCCTGGGAGATGAAGCCGAAGCCCTTCGCGTCATTGAACCACTTCACAGTACCACTCGCCATCTGCACACTTCTTTCCGTGTTCGTCCGGGATACACTTCCCGTCGGCCCCGAGCCGCGCCAGAGGCGTGGGACGCCTGTAACGTAGCCGCAGGGTGGTGAAAAGTCGAGCAGGTTCCAGGGGGACGGACCTCGCTCCGGCTAGTGCCAGGCGACGCCGCCCGCGAAGGGGCAGGTGGCGATCGCGCACGACCCGACGTTGCTGACGGTGGCGAGGCCCTTCATCGGGCTGCCGGCGTAGCACCAGACCGCCGCCTGGGTGCCCGTCTCCCGGCAGAGGCAGAACGTCCCGCAGATCGTGCTGCCGTCGTACGTCGTCCCCGTGCCGCTCCAGGCCAGCGCCGCGAGGACGGCCTGGGCCCGGGTGTGCTCGTCCAGGGCGCCGCAGTCGTAGTACTTCTGCCCGAGACCGTTGTCGTGGGCCGTCTGGCAGGCCGTCCCCGCCTCGCAGCAGCCGGTGCCGGCGCAGCAGCCCCCGCCGCACGCGAGCGGCGCGCCGGTCGGACACAGGCAGCGGCCGCCGCTGCACGCCGTCCCCGGTGCGCACGCGGTACCGCACGTGCCGCAGCTGGCGGGGTCCGAGAGGAGGTCGGTGCAGACGGCGCCGCTCCCGGTCCCGCACACGACCGTCCCGGCCGGGCAGGCGCAGGTCCCGTCGACGCAGTCCTGGCCGGCGGCGCAGGCGTGACCGCAGGCGCCGCAGTTCCGCACGTCGTGCGCGAGGCTCACGCAGGTCTGCGGCGAGCCGGCCGCCGGGCAGACGTCGGGCAGGGCGGACGGGCACTGGCACGTCCCGCCCAGGCACACGTCGTTGGTGAGCGGGCAGACGGTGCCGCAGGCGCCGCAGTTCGACGCGTCGATGCGGGTGTCGGTGCAGGCCGCGCCGCAGGCGGTCCGGGGCGGGCTGCAGGTGCACGCGCCGGCCGCGCAGTCCGGCGCCGGCTGCCCGCAGGCGACGTCGCAGGCGCCGCAGTGGGTCCGGTCCGCCTGGAGGTCCACGCACTCCGGGTTCGCGCCCGGGCAGGCGCTCGCGCCCGCCGCGCAGGCGCAGGCGCCGCCGGCGCAGGTGCCGAGGCCGCACGCGTGGCCGCAGGCCCCGCAGTTCGCGGCGTCGGTGGCCGGATCCACGCACCGCCCGCCGCAGGGGATCTGCCCGGCCGGGCAGGCGCACGCGCCCGCCGTGCAGGCCGCGCCGGCCGCGCACGCGTGGAGGCAGGCGCCGCAGTGGATCGTGCTCGACTGCAGGTCGACGCAGGTGCCGCCGCAGTCGGTCTGGCCGGCCGGGCACGACGCCTTCGAGCCCCCGCTGCACGCCGCGAGCGCGAGGGCGAGGACCAGGGGGACGGCGCGGACGGCGTGGACGAGCGGGTGCATGGGGGCCTTTCGGAGCGGGGCTCCAGATTACTCTGGGTGGGAAGCGAGGTGGGGCCTGGAACCCGCGGCAAGGGGCCGCTGAACCCGCCGGGGAGGGCTGTTACATTCCCGCGGTGCCCTTCGACCTCCAGAGCGCGTTCCAGCCCACCGGCGACCAGCCGCGGGCCATCACCGAGCTGACCGACGGCCTGCGCCGCGGCGAGCGCCACCAGGTGCTGCTCGGCGTCACCGGCTCCGGGAAGACGTTCACCGTCGCGAACGTGGTCGCCGAGGTGAAGCGCCCCACGCTCGTCATCGCCCACAACAAGACGCTGGCGGCCCAGCTCTACGCGGAGTTCAAGGAGCTCTTCCCGACCGCCGCGGTGCACTACTTCGTCAGCTACTACGACTACTACCAGCCCGAGGCGTACGTCCCCTCGACGGACACGTACATCGAGAAGGACTCGTCCATCAACGACGAGATCGACCGGATGCGCCACGCGGCCACCCACGCGCTGCTCACCCGGAACGACGTGCTCATCGTGGCCTCCGTCTCGTGCATCTACGGCCTCGGCACCGCCGAGGCCTACCACGGCCTGCTGCAGCGCCTCGAGCGCGGCCAGGAGTTCCTGCGCGACCGCTTCATCCGCTCGCTCATCGACATCCAGTACGAGCGGAACGACCTCGACTTCCACCGCGGCACGTTCCGGGTGCGCGGCGACACCATCGAGGTGTTCCCGCCGTACGAGGAGGACCGCGCGGTCCGCATCGAGTTCTTCGGCGACGTGGTCGAGTCGATCCACGAGTTCGACCCGCTCCGCGGCGCCACGCTCGCCGAGCTGGACAAGGTCGCGATCTTCCCGAACAGCCACTACGTGTCGGCGCCGGAGGTCCGGGCGCGCGCCATCGCCGGCGTCCGCGAGGAGCTGCGCGAGCGGCTCGGCGAGCTGAAGGCGGCGAACAAGCTGGTCGAGGCGCAGCGGCTCGAGCAGCGGACGATGTTCGACCTGGAGATGCTGGAGCAGATGGGCTTCTGCCCGGGCATCGAGAACTACTCGCGGTGGCTCTCCGGACGGAAGGCGGGCGATCCGCCGCCCTGCCTCCTCGACTACTTCCCGGAGGACTTCCTCCTCGTCATCGACGAGTCGCACCAGACGGTCCCGCAGATCGGGTCGATGTACCGGGGCGATCGCTCGCGCAAGGAGACGCTGGTGGAGTTCGGGTTCCGGCTCCCCTCCGCGCTCGACAACCGCCCGCTCAAGTTCGAGGAGTTCCAGGCGCTGGTCCGCCAGGCCATCTACGTGTCCGCGACGCCCGCCGCGTACGAGCTGGAGCAGGCGCAGGGCGTCGTCGTCGAGCAGCTCATCCGGCCCACCGGGCTGGTGGATCCGCACATCGAGGTCCGGCCGGTGGGCTCCCAGGTGGACGACCTGCTGGGCGAGGTGCGCAAGCGGGCCGAGGCGGGGGAGCGGGTGCTCGTGACCACGCTCACCAAGCGCATGGCGGAGGATCTCACCGAGTACTTCACCGACGTCGGCGTGCGCTGCCGGTACCTGCACTCGGACATCGACACGCTGGAGCGGAGCGCGGTGATCCGCGACCTGCGCCGCGGCGAGTTCGACGTGCTCATCGGCATCAACCTGCTGCGCGAGGGGCTCGACATCCCCGAGGTCTCGCTGGTGGCCGTGCTCGACGCGGACAAGGAGGGCTTCCTGCGCTCGGCGGTGTCGCTCATCCAGACCATCGGGCGCGCCGCGCGCAACGTGAACGGCCGGGTGCTGCTCTACGCGGACGCGATCACCGCCTCGATGCGCCAGGCGATCGACGAGACCGGGCGCCGCCGCGAGATCCAGGAGCGCTACAACGCGGAGCACGGCATCACGCCCACCACCGTGAAGCGGAACATCAGCGACCTCGGCATGGCGGTGGTCGAGGCGGACTACGTGACCGTGCCGCTCGCGGCCGAGGAGGGCGCCGAGTACCGGCCCGAGCAGCTCCCGGAGATCGTGGCGGCGCTCGAGCGCGAGATGCAGGACGCGGCCCGCGCGCTGGAGTTCGAGAAGGCGGCGCAGCTGCGCGACCGGGTGCAGGCGCTGAAGGACCTGCAGCTCGGGCTGCCGGCGCGCGCCGCGGGGGCGAGGGGGTCGCTGGGGAGCGGGGCGGTGGCGAGCGCGGCCGCCATGGGCAAGCTGCGCGGGGCGAAGCGGCCCATGCAGCGCCGGCGCCGGCGCTGAGCGCGGGCGCGCCGCGGGCGCGCACGGCACCGCCACCGGCGGCAGCCCCGGACGCCCGCCCGCCGCCCGCCCGGGCGGACGGGCGTGATCGGCGCCCCGTTTCCGGGTAATTCCTTGCCCGGATGGACGCGAACCTGCGCAGGAAGCTGGACGAGCTGCCCGCCGAGCCGGGCTGCTACCTCATGAAGGACCGGGCCGGCGAGGTGGTCTACGTCGGCAAGGCGTCCAGCCTGCGCTCGCGCGTGCGCTCCTACTTCGACCCGGGCCGCGGCGATCAGCGCGCGTTCGTGGCGCTGCTCGACGAGCTGCTCGGCGACCTCGAGGTGATCGTCACCCGCTCCGAGAAGGAGGCGGTGCTCCTCGAGAACGAGCTCATCAAGAAGCACCGCCCGCGCTTCAACGTCCGGCTGCGCGACGACAAGGACTTCATCGTCCTGAAGCTCGACGAGCGCCACCCGTACCCGCGCCTGGAGGTGCGGCGCGCCCGGGAGAAGCGGCAGCCGGGGGCGCGCTACTTCGGCCCGTACTCCTCGGCCTCGTCCATCCGCGAGACGCTGCGCATGGTGAACCGGCACTTCCAGCTCCGGACCTGCAGCGACCACGTCTTCGACCACCGCAAGCGGCCCTGCATCCTGTACCAGATCCACCGCTGCCCGGCGCCCTGCGTCTACGAGGTGGCGGCGGAGGAGTACCGGCAGTCGGTCGAGGACGCGGTGGAGTTCCTGGAGGGCCGCGAGGGCGAGCTGGTGGAGCGCCTGCGCGGGCGCATGGCGGGCGCGGCGGAGGGGTTGCGGTTCGAGGAGGCGGCGCGGCTCCGCGACCAGCTCCAGGCGGTGGAGCGGAGCCTCGAGAAGCAGCGGGTGCTGATGTCGGATCGCGGCGATCGCGACGTCATCGGCCTCTACCGCGAGGGGCCGGACCTGGTGGTCCAGGTCCTCTCCATGCGCGCCGGCAAGCTGCAGGACGCGCAGGCGCACCCGTTCCGCGAGCAGGAGTTCCCCGACGAGGAGATCCTGTCCTCGTTCCTGTCGCTCTACTACGAGCACACCGACGCGCCGGACGAGATCCTGGTGCCGCTCGAGCCGGTCCAGGCCGAGGCGCTCGCCGACGTGCTCTCGGAGCGGCGCGGGCGGCGGGTGCGGCTGCTCACCCCGCAGCGCGGCGCGAAGGCCGACCTGCTCGACGTGGCCCGCCGCAACGCGGAGCAGGGGTTCCGGGCCTGGCACGAGCACGACGAGCGGCGCGAGCAGGCGCTGGCCGCCGTGGCCCGGGCGCTGCACCTGGCGCGGCCGCCGCGCTGGATGGAGTGCTACGACATCTCGACGTTCCAGGGCGCGCTCGCGGTCGGCTCGGGCGTGTCGATGAAGGACGGCGAGCCGGACAAGGCGAACTACCGCCGCTACAAGGTGAAGGCGGTGGCGGGGCAGGACGACTTCGCCATGCTGCACGAGGTCATCACCCGCCGGCTGCGGCGGGCGCTGGGGGAGGGACAGCTGCCCGACCTCATCGTGATCGACGGCGGGAAGGGCCAGCTCAACGCGGCGCTGGCGGCGGCGAAGGACCTGGGCGTCCCGACGCGCCCGTCGCCGGGCAACCCCGACGCGCCGTTCGTCGAGCTGGTGGGGCTCGCCAAGAGCCGGCTGGTGGACGGCCCGTCGCTCGGGACGGCGCGGGTGGTGGGCCGGCGCGGGCGGCGCGCGGAGGCGCGCCTGGCGGACGCGGCCGAGGCGGCGGAGAAGGGGTTCGTGTCCGAGCTGGCGCGCAGCCCGGAGCGCGTGTTCCTGCCCGGCCGCAAGGACCCGGTGGTGCTGCGGCAGAACTCCGCGGAGCTGTTCCTGCTGGCCCGGCTGCGCGACGAGGCGCACCGCTTCGCCATCACGTTCCACCGCAAGCTGCGGCGCGAGCGGAACTTCCAGAGCGTGCTCGAGGAGATCCCGGGGATCGGGGAGGGCCGCAAGCGGGCGCTGCTGCGCCACTTCGGCGCGCTGCGCCGCGTCCGGGAGGCGACGCCCGAGGAGATCGCGCAGGTGGAGGGCTTCGGGCCGAGGCAGGCGGCGGCCGTGCACGCGTTCTTCCACCGACCGGACGCGCCGCCGATCGCCGCGGACGAGCCGTCCGGCGCGCCCGCCGGCGCGCCCGGCGGGGGTCCCGCCGAGGCGAGCCCGGAGGCGGTGGCCGCCGCCACCGAGGCCGAGATCGACGCCGCGCTGGCCGACGAGGATGCGTCCCCGGAGCCCGCGGCTTAAGTCGGACGGCGGCCGGCCGGTTTGATAAGGTCGGGGCTCCCGAGGAGACGACATGCGGATCGCGGACGACGTCACGAAGCTCATCGGCAACACGCCGCTGGTGCGGCTGAACCGCGTGATGGACGGGGCGGGGGCGGTGGTCGCGGCCAAGCTGGAGATGCAGAACCCGGCGGGCAGCGTGAAGGACCGCATCGGCCTGTCGATGATCGAGGCGGCGGAGCGCGAGGGGAAGATCGGGCCGGACACGATCCTGCTCGAGCCCACCAGCGGCAACACCGGCATCGGCCTGGCGTGCGTGGCGGCGGCGAAGGGCTACAAGCTCGCGCTCACCATGCCCGAGACCATGAGCATCGAGCGGCGCAAGCTGCTGGCGGCGCTCGGGGCCGAGCTCATCCTGACGCCCGGCGCCGAGGGGATGAAGGGCGCCATCCAGCGGGCCGAGCAGCTCGCGGCGAAGGACCCGCGCTACCTCGTCCTCCAGCAGTTCGAGAACCCGGCCAACCCCGAGGTCCACCGGCGCACCACCGCCGAGGAGATCTGGCGCGACACCGACGGCAAGGTGGACGTGCTGGTGTGCGCCACCGGGACCGGCGGCACGGTGACCGGCTGCGCGCAGGTGCTGAAGCCGCGCAAGCCGTCCCTCCGCATCGTGGCCGCCGAGCCGGCGGACTCGCCCGTGCTCTCCGGCGGAAAGCCCGGGCCGCACAAGATCCAGGGCTGGGGCGCCGGGTTCGTGCCGAAGGTGCTGGACCCGAAGCTGCTCGACGAGATCGTCACCGTCCGTCACGAGGACGCCGGGGACATGGCCCGCCGGCTCTGCCGCGAGGAGGGGCTCCTGTCGGGCATCTCGGACGGCGGGGTCGCCTGGGCGGCGCGCGAGGTGGCGAGGCGGCCGGAGAACGCGGGCAAGCTGGTGGTGGCGGTCCTGCCGGACACGGGGGAGCGCTACCTCTCGACCTGGCTCTGGGAGGACGTCAAGTGAGCGACGGCGTGAAGGCTCCGGCGGCCCCGGCGGTGGACCAGGTGGCGCTCGCGCCGGTGGTGGACGCGCTCTGCCGCGACGCGGCGGCGGCGTTCGGCGCCGGCGGGCGGGTGACGCTGCCGTCGCGCGAGGCGGTCATCCGGGTGGTGGAGGACCTGCGGGCGGTGCTGTTCCCGGGCTACTTCGGGACCAGCGACCTGCACGACGAGAGCCTGCACTACTTCGTGGGCGCCACCCTGGCCCGGGCCATGCGCGCGCTGGAGGAGCAGATCCGGCGCGGCTTCGCGTTCACCGAGCGGCACGACCTGAACGGCTGCACGCACTGCTTCGAGGAGGCGCAGGCGATCACCAAGGCGTTCCTCGGGCGCGTCCCGGCGATCCGGCGCCTGGTCGCCTCCGACGTGGAGGCGACCTACGAGGGCGACCCGGCGCTGAAGAGCCGCGACGAGGCGATCTTCGCGTACCCGGGGATGATGGCGGTGACGAACCAGCGCATCGCCCACGAGCTCCACGTGCTGGGCGTGCCGCTCATCCCGCGCATCATCACCGAGCACGCGCACACGCTCACCGGCATCGACATCCACCCCGGCGCGCGGATCGGCGAGCGCTTCTTCATCGACCACGGCACCGGCGTGGTCATCGGCGAGACCTCGGTCATCGGCGACCGGGTGCGGCTGTACCAGGGCGTCACCCTGGGCGCGAAGAGCTTCCCGCTGGACGAGAACGGCAACCCGATCAAGGGAATCGATCGCCACCCCATCGTCGAGGACGACGTCGTGGTATACGCCGGCGCCACCATCCTCGGCCGGATCACCATCGGCAAGGGGTCGTCGGTCGGCGGCAACGTCTGGGTCACCTCCAGCCTGCCGCCCGGCAGCCGCGTCACCCAGGCCGAGGTCCGGGAGCAGCGCTTCGCGCACGGCGCGGGCATCTGATCCGGCGCGCCCGCGCCCCTGAAAGGAAGCACCGCAGTGGCCTATCACCCGTGGCACGACGTGGAGCTGCCTCGCTTCGTCGAGGATCCCATCCCCGCCATCATCGAGATCCCCACCGGCTCGAAGGTGAAGTACGAGCTGGACAAGAAGTCCGGGCTGCTGCTCGTGGACCGGATCCTGTTCTCCGCCGTGCACTACCCGGCGAACTACGGCTTCGTGCCGCGCACCTACTGCGACGACGGCGACCCGCTCGACATCCTGGTGCTCTGCTCCGAGCAGATCCAGCCGCTCGCCATCATGCAGGCGAAGGTGATCGGCGTGATGCAGATGCGCGACGACAAGGGGCAGGACGACAAGCTCATCGCCGTCCACGCCGACGATCCGAACTACGCCGACTACTCGGACGTCTCGGAGCTGCCGCAGCACCGCCTGCGCGAGCTGCAGCGCTTCTTCCAGGACTACAAGGCGCTCGAGAACAAGAAGGTGCTGGTCCGCGCGCCGCAGGGGCGCTCCGAGGCGCTCGAGGTGCTCCGCGACGCGATCCGGCTCTACGACCGGGATCGCGCGCGGCTCATGGGCACGCCGGGCCCGACCGCGCCGGAGGCGCCCCGCGCCCGGCGACCGACCCGGGCCGGCAAGGGCGGCCGGCGCCGGTAGCGCCCGCGCCCGGCGCCCGCTCCCCCGGCCGCAGGGGAGGGGAGCGGCGCGGCAGCGCGCCCGCCCGTGTCCATCTTGGACGCCGGTGGGCGCGCTCCAGCAGATCGCGGCGGCGGTGACGCCGGCGGTGATGGTCTCCGCCTGCGGGCTCATCGCGCTCGGCCTCGACAACCAGACCGCCCGCATGGCCGCGCGGCTCCGCGAGCTGGCGCGCGAGTGGCGCGCCCTCCCGCCGCACGCGACCCGGCGCGCGGCGGTGGCGGAGCAGGTGGAGGTGCTGGACCGCCGCCACGGCCTCTACTCGCGGGCGCTGCTGCTCAACTACGGCGCGCTGTTCGCGTTCGTGGTCACCTCGCTGCTGTGGCTGGCGCAGGCGTACTGGGCGGTCCCGCCGGAGCTGCCGGTGCTGGTGTTCGGCCTGGGGGTGGCGATGCTGGCCGCGATGGCGGTGCTGGTCATCGCCGCGATCACCCTGGCGCGGAGCACCATCGAGACCGAGACCGCGGAGGTGCTGCGCGAGCGGCGCGTGCCGCCGGGCGGCGGGAGGCCGGCGCCCGCCCGCGGCTGAACCCTTCCGGCCCGGGCCGGCTCAGATCCGGCGATGCCCATCTACGAGTACGCCTGCGCCCGCTGCGCCAAGTCCTTCGAGACGCTCATCATCCGGAGGTCCGACGAGGCCGAGGTCGCGTGCCCTGCCTGCGGCGGCCGCGAGGTGTCCCGGCAGATGTCCCGCCCGGCGGCGGCGCGGACCGGCTCGGACGGCGGCGGCGCGCCCGCGCGCGGCTGCGGCCCGGTCGGTTGAGGGATCTGAGCCGCTCGCCCGGTCGGGCGAGTCCACCGAGCAGGAACGCCGCGCCCCGGCGGGCGCACGCCGGCGTCGCCGCACCCACACGCCGGCCGGTGCGCGGGCTGGGTCGCGCGCCGGTGCCGCGGTAGAATCCCGCGGCGTGCCAAGGACCTACCGCGCTACCGACTACACCCTCGAGTTCGTGGCCGATCTCCTCGCCAGGGAGGGGATCCTCACCGACGACGCGCGCCGCACCGCCACCGCCCGGGAGGGCGTCCAGCGCGCGCGCCTGCTCCGCGACGGCGCCTCGCGCAGCGGCGGCCGGGCGCTGCGGCGCGCCGAGCTCTCGCCGGTCGAGGTGCTCGCCTCCTTCGAGTTCCCCGACGCCCGGCGCGACGCCGAGCTGGTGGACGAGGACAAGGCCACGCAGGCCGTCGCGAAGGCGGTGGGGATCCCGTACCGCAAGATCGACCCGCTGAAGCTCGACGCCCAGCTCATCACCCGGACGCTGTCGCGCCCCTTCGCGCGCAAGCACGCGGTGCTCCCGCTGGAGCGCCGCAACGGCTCGCTGGTGGTGGCGGCCGCGAACCCGTTCGACCGCGAGCTGCTGGAGAACCTGCGCGGCCTGATCGGCGCCGAGGTCGAGGCGGTCCTCTCGTCGCCCTCGGACATCCACCGCGCCATCGCCGAGGTGTACGGGTTCCGCCAGCAGATCTCGCAGGCCCGCGTCGAGCTGGAGGGCGGCGGCGGCGCCCCGGACGTCACGAACCTCGAGCAGTTCGTCAACCTGTCCGGCATCGACGCGCTGGAGGCGTCGAGCGAGCCGGTGGTCGCGGCGGTCGAGTACCTGCTGCACTACGCGTTCGAGCAGCGGGCCAGCGACATCCACCTCGAGCCGCGGCGGGAGGAGTCGATCATCCGCATGCGGATCGACGGCGTGCTCCACCCGGTCCACCGCATCCCGAAGGCGGTGCACGGCGCCATCGCCAATCGCTTCAAGATCATGAGCCGGCTCGACATCGCGCTGAAGCGCCCGCAGGACGGGCGCATCCGCACCGCCCGCGGCGACGCCGAGATGGAGCTGCGCGTCTCGACCGTCCCCACCACCTTCGGCGACAAGGTGGTGATCCGCGTGCTCGACCCGACCGTGCTGGTGCGCGACCTCTCCGAGCTGGGGTTCCTCCCCGACGAGCGCGACCAGTTCGAGCGCTGGCTGCTGCGGCCGCACGGCCTGGTGATCGTGACCGGGCCCACCGGCAGCGGGAAGACCACCACGCTCTACTCGGCGCTGCAGGCGCTCGCCTCGCCCGAGGTGAACGTCGTGACCATCGAGGATCCCATCGAGATGGTCCACGAGGACTTCAACCAGATCGCCGCCAACCAGAAGACCGGCACCGGCTTCGCCGAGGCGCTGCGCCACGTGCTGCGCCAGGATCCGGACGTGGTGATGGTGGGCGAGGTCCGCGACGCGGAGACCGCCGCCCAGGCGGTCCAGGCGGCGCTCACCGGGCACATGGTGCTGACCACGCTGCACACGAACGACACGGTGAGCGCGGTGGCCCGCCTGCGCGACCTGGGCGTGCCGAGCTTCCTCATCGCCGCCACGCTCACCGGCATCGCCGCGCAGCGGCTGGTCCGGCAGGTGTGCCCCTCCTGCGCCGAGGACGTGCCGCTCACGGCGGACGAGGTGCAGGCGCTGGGCGTGCCGCACCCCGAGGACCACGCCGGCAAGCTGCTGGCCCGGCGCGGCCGCGGGTGTCCCAAGTGCCGGTTCACCGGCTACTACGGGCGCAGCGGCATCTTCGAGGTCCTGCCGGTGAACGCGCGCCTGCGCCACCTGGTGGCGGAGGGCGCCACGCCCGAGGTGCTGCTCCGCACCGCCCGCCAGGACGGGCTGCGCCCGCTGCGCGAGCACGCGGTGCGCAAGGTGGCCGCGGGCGTCACCTCCTTCGAGGAGGCGATGCGCGCCACCGCCGACGCCGAGGCGGCGCCGTGAGCCGGGCGGCCCGGATCCCCGAACCCACGGTGAGCGAGCCATGAGCGTCTCCTCCGAGATCGCCGAGCTGTGGTCGGCGGGCACCCCGGTCCTCTACCTGGTCACGCCGGAGGAGGACCGCGCCGTGGCCGCGTGCCAGGCCGCGGCCGCCGCGTTCGACGCGCGCTGCGCGGTATGGTCCTCGCACCGGGGCCTCGACCCGGCGGCGCCGGGCGCCAAGGAGCCCGCGGCGCTGCTCGACGCGCTCCTCCGCGCCCCGGCGCCGTTCCTGGCGGTGGCGCTCGACTTCCATCACGCGCTCGCCTCGCCCGCGGTGGCGCGCCAGCTCCGCGACGCGTTGCCCCGCATGGCGGCCGAGGGGCGGTGCCTGGCGGTGGTGGCCCCGCGCCTGGCGCTGCCGGACGGGCTCGGCACCGACGCCGCGGTGATCCGCGTGCCGCTCCCGGACGACGCCGAGCTGGGCGCGCTGCTCGAGGTGGTCCAGGCCGGCCTGGCGCACCCGGCCGCGCCGCCGCCGCTCCCGGCGGACGTGCGCCACCGCGCGCTGGTGGCGGCGCGCGGGCTGTCGGAGGCCCAGGCGCGCCGCGCGTTCACGCGGGCGCTGCGCCGCGACGCGGCGCTCGGGCCGGAGGGCATCGGCGCGGTGGCGGCCGAGAAGAAGCGGCTGCTGGCGCGGGACCTCGGCCTCGAGCTGGTCGAGGCGGCAGAGCGCCCGGAGGACCTGGGTGGGCTGGGCGCGTTCAAGGCCTGGATGGACGAGCGCGCGCTCGCGTTCGACCCGGACGCCTCGCGCTGGGGGCTCCCGCCGCCGCGCGGCGTGCTGCTCGTGGGCGTGCAGGGCTGCGGGAAGTCGCTCGCGGCCAAGGCGGCGGCCGCGCGCCTGGGCGTGCCGGTGCTGCGGCTGGACCTGCCGCGCGTGCTGGGCGCGCAGACCGGCGCCGAGGAGGGGCTGGCGCGCGCGCTGGAGGCGGCGGAGGCGCTCGCGCCGGTGGCGCTCTGGGTGGACGAGATCGAGAAGGGCTTCGCGGGCAGCGCGCCCGGCGACGGCGGCGAGCCGCGCGCCGCGCGCCTGCTGGGCGCGTTCTCCACCTGGCTGCAGGAGCGCAAGGGGCCGGTGTTCGTGGTGGCGACCGCGAACGACGTCTCGCGGCTGCCGCCGGAGCTGCTGCGCCGCGGGCGCTTCGACGAGCTGTTCTTCGTCGACCTGCCGGACCCGGAGGCGCGCCGCGAGATCCTGGCGCTGCACCTGCGGCGCCGCGGCCGCGAGCCCGGGGCGGTGGACGTGGCCGCCATCGCCGAGCTGTGCGCCGACTACTCCGGGGCGGAGCTGGAGCAGGTGGTGATCGGGGCGCTGCACCGCGCCTACGCGCTCGGGCGCGAGCTCGAGACCGCCGACCTCCGCCGCGTGGCGCAGGACCTGGTCCCGCTGTTCCGGACCTACGAGGAGCAGATCAAGGCGCTGCGCGAGTGGGCGCGCGGGCGGGCGCGGGTGGCCGGCCGGGCCGGCGCGGTGGTGGACCTGTTCCGGCGGGTGCAATGACCGGCGGCCGCCTCGAGATCCACCCGGCCTCGCCGGAGCGCTGGGCCGACCTGGAGCGGCTGTTCGGCCCGAACGGCGCCTGCGCCGGCTGCTGGTGCATGTGGTGGCGGCTCCCGCGCGCCGCGTGGGCGGACGGGAAGGGCGAGGGCAACCGGCGCGCGCTGCGGGCGCACGTCTCCGGCGGCACGGTCCCCGGGCTGCTCGCGTACGACGGCGACACGCCGGTGGGCTGGGTGGCGCTCGCGCCGCGCGCCGAGTACCCGCGCCTGGGCGCCTCGCGGATCCTGGCCCCGGTGGACGCGGAGCCGGTCTGGTCGATCACCTGCTTCTACGTGGCGCGCTCGCATCGCCGCCGGGGCGTGACCCGCGCGCTCATCGACGGGGCCGAGCGCCACGCCCGGGCGGCGGGGGCGTCGATCCTGGAGGCGTACCCGGTGGATCCGCGCGGCGCGACCGCCTCCGCGTTCCTCTACACCGGCCTCGCCTCCACGTTCCGCGCCGCCGGCTTCGAGGAGGTGCTGCGGCGCAGCCCGACCCGGCCCATCGTCCGCAAGCTGCTCACCGCCCCGAGAGCGCCCGCAGCACGTGGTCGTGCAGGAGCCCGTTCGACGCCACGCAGCTCCCCGACGCGACCGTCGGCCTCCCGTCGAGGTCGGTGAAGCGGCCGCCCGCCTCCTCCGCCAGGATCTTCAGCGGGGCGAGGTCCCACAGGTTGACCCCCGCCTCCACCCAGGCCTCGGCCTCGCCCTTCAGCACCAGCGCGCAGCCCGCCAGGTCGCCGTAGCAGCGCGCCGCCTGCGCCGAGATCGCCAGCGCCGCGACGCGCTCCAGCATGGGCGGCCGGAACAGGACGTGCGGCTCGCCCAGCGACAGCGTCGCGTCCTCCCAGGCGGCGAGGCCGGAGACGCGCAGCCGCGCCGGGGCGGCGTCGCCGGCGCGGAGCCAGGTGCCCTGGCCGCGCGCCGCCCAGTACGCCTCGCCGAGCGCGGGCAGCGCCATCGCGCCCGCCACGATCTCGCCGCGGTGCTCGCACGCGACCAGCGGGCCCCAGAACCCGCGCCCGCGGGTGAAGCCCTTGGTGCCGTCGAGCGGGTCCACGATCCAGCGGGTCTCGGCGCTGCCGGCGTGCTCGCCGGTCTCCTCGCCCAGGAAGCCGTGGTCCGGGAACGCGGCGCGCACGACCGCCAGCACCGCTGCCTCCGACTCCCGATCCGCCGCGGTGACCGGGCTGCGGTCCGGCTTGCGCTCCACGCGCACGCCGCGGCGGAAGTGGGCGAGGCTGGCCGCGGAGGCGGCCTCCACCGCCGCGCGGGCGGTCTCCATCGCGCGCTGCAGATCGAGCTCGGGCATGGCCGGGAGCCTAGCGCGGCGGCGGCGAGGCGCCGCCGGAAAATGGAACGGCGGCCGCCCGGGAGGACGGCCGCCGCGGCTGCGACGGTCTCTCGGAGGCCGGCTACTTCTTCGGGCGCATGTCGCCCGTCTCGAGGTAGCGCGTGTGGAACGAGAACGCCTCCTTGAGCATGTGCGGCGTGTGCTTCCCGAAGCTGCCGCCCTTCAGCGAGCGGTTGTAGTAGTCCCAGAGGATCGGGCGCCAGTCCGGGTGCGCGCACTTCTCGATGACTTCCTTCGCCTTCTGCTTCGGGCTCTTCCCGCGCAGGTCGGCGAAGCCGTACTCGGTCACGATGCCGTTGACCTCGTGCTCCGTGTGGTCGATGTGCGACGCGAACGGGACGATGGCCGAGATCTTCCCGCCCTTCGCGACCGACGGGGACATGAAGATCGTGTACGCCGAGTTGCGGGCGAAGTCGCCCGACCCGCCGATGCCGTTCTCGATGCCCTTGCCCACGATGTGGGTCGAGTTCACGTGGCCGTAGATGTCGGCCTCGACGAACCCGTTCATCGCGATGCAGCCGAGGCGCCGGATGACCTCGGGGTGGTTCGACACGTCCTGCGGGCGCAGGATGATCTGCTTGCGGTAGCGGTCGATGTTCTTGTTGAACCGCTCCTGGCCCTCGGGCGAGACCGAGAACGCCGTCGCGGACGCGATCTTGAGCTTGCCGGAGTCGAGGAGGTCCAGCATGCCGTCCTGGATCACCTCGGTGTAGCTCATCATGTTCTCGAAGTGCCCCTCGTTCAGGCCGACGAGCACCGCGTTCGCGATGTTCCCGACGCCCGACTGCAGCGGGGTGAGGCTCTTCGGGAGCCGGCCGGCCTTCACCTCGCCGTCGAGGAAGTCGAGGATGTGCTGGGCGATCCGCTTGTGATCGGCCTCGGGGGCCTTGAACGGCGCGTTGCGGTCGGGGTTGTTCGTGACCACCACCGCCGCGACCTTCGACACGTCGATCTTCAGCGTGGGCGACCCGACGCGGTCGTCGGCGCGGAGGATCGGGATCGGCGTCCGCTCACCGTGACGGCCGGTCACGCCGAGGATGTCGTGCATCCCCTCCATCCGCTCGTCCTGCCACTCGTTGACCTCGAGGATGTACTTCTCCGCGACGTCGAAGTACGCGGTGTTCGCGCCGCACGAGGACGAGAAGACGAGCGAGCCGTCCTCCTTGATCTTCGTGACCTCGATGACGGCGAAGTCGATCTTGTTGTCGGGGCGCCCGTAGTACCCGTAGCGCACCAGCGAGCCGGCGTGGCTCAGGTGCATGTCCTGGTACTCGATCACGCCCTCGTTGATCTTCTGCCGCATGACCGCGTCGCCGTTGTACGGGAAGCGGAAGCTGACCGACTCCGTCAGGCCCATGGCCTGGTCGAGCTCGGGGCCCGTCGACGCGCCGGTGAGGGCGGTGATCTTGAAGGGCTTGCCCTTCATCCGCTCCTCGATCGCGCGCTTGGAGAGCGCGATGGGGACGGCCTTGGGATAGCCGGCGCCGGTGAAGCCCGACATGCCGAGGATGGCGCCGTTGGGGATGAGCCCGGCGGCTTCTTCGGCGGACATCACCTTCGCCTTGAGGCCCTTGTGGAGAATCCGATCCGACATGCGTTCAGCCTCCTAGGTTCCTGCTGCTTGTCACGGAAAGCGCGGGTACGACCGAGAGTGCTGCGACACACCTGCTGTGGGTGGCGCAGAGTAACGCGAGCGCGGCCCCGTGGGGAAGGGGCGGAACGCTTCTCACATCGCCAGATGCGGAGCGATTCCGTCCATGATGGCGCGGAGTTCCGCGACCGAGGCCGGGCTGGCGAGGCGCAGCTTGCCCGCCTCCTCGGCGATCACGCGCTGCGCCATGAGCCACTCCACCGCGTTCTCCAGCGTGGCTTTGGAGAGCGTCTCGCGGAGCGCGATCCGGCCGGAGAGGAACTCGCCCCGGCCTCGCTCGAGCGCCTCCCGGACCAGCGCCCGCCGGTCGAGCGGCGCCTGCCGCGGCGCGTCGGACCCGAGGGCGGCGAGGGCGGCCGCGGCGGCGAGGTGGTAGGCCTCGAGGTACGCGCGGACCAGGTCGGCGAGGAAGGCGAGGGCGGTGGTCTCCGGTCCGGGCAGCACCCGGCCCGCGTCGCAGTCCACCGCCCGCACCCGCACCAGGAACGCGAGGTTCGACTCGAAGATCTCGTCGAAGCTCGCGCCGCTCCGGTACATGAACTCGAGCTTGAACAGGCGGGACAGCCACAGCGCCCGATCGCGGACCTCCGCCGCCGTCGAGCCGCCCGTCCCGCCGGCGCGCGCCGCCGAGGCCACCAGCGCGGGCGCGACGTAGCGGTGGATCACCGCGTTGCGGTGGTAGTCGAGCAGGGGGCGCTTCTCGTCGACCACCTGGTAGATGGTGTCGCCCGCCGCGACCTCCACCCGCACCAGCCCGTCGCGCGCCAGGCGCCGCACCGCGTCTGCGATGGGCCCGGCCTGCCGCGGATCGGAGGGCGCGCCGGCGAGGTCGCGCGCGAAGCGGGCCCCGCCCTCGGCGGCCACGTAGCGGAGCAGCTCGACCCGCCGCGCCACCTCCTCGGACCCGAGGCCGCGCCGCACGTGCGAGAGGAGCGCCGCCGCCACCAGCCCGACCGGCGTGATGGTGACGGCGCGGCTGATCCCGTAGGCGATGCGGTTCGCGAGCCCCTGCACCAGCTGCCGCTTCGCCTCGGCGTCGTCGCCCGCCCCGGCGGCGCCGGGCGCGGCGCGCCGCTCCGCCTCGCCGCCCCAGGCCTCGTCCACCGCCAGCGACGCCGCGCGCGCCCCCAGCCGCTCGGCCGCCACCTGGCGCAGCGAGATGGGCGTCTCGAACTGGACGTACAGCCGCTCGTACCGCCGCAGGAGCACGCGGGCCGCGCCCAGCAGGCCGCGCAGGCTCTCCTTGCGCTTCTCGCCGCCCGCCAGCTCGTTCGCGTAGCTGGACGCCTCGATGAGCCGCTCGTAGTCGATCGCCACCGGCACGAACAGCACGTCGTCGGCGGCGCCGTCCAGCCAGGCGTCCACCTCCATCGACACCAGGCCGGTCTTCGGGAACAGGAGCTTGCCGGTGCGGCTGCGCCCGCCCTCCACGTAGAACTCCTGCGGGAAGCGGTCGCGCAGCAGGTGCTTCACGTAGGCGCGCAGCACCGCGGTGTAGACGCGGTCGCCCTTCACCTTGCGCCGGATGAAGAACGCGCCGCCGCGGCGGGCGATCGCGCCGAACGGCCAGAACGCGAGGTTGATGCCGGCCGCGATGTGCGGCGGCGTCATGCCGTTCTCGTAGAGGAGCCAGGAGAGGACCAGGTAGTCCACGTGGCTCTTGTGGCTGGGGCACAGCACGAAGGGCGCCTCGCCCGCCGCGCGGCGCAGCCGGGCCAGGCCCTCCTCGTCCACCTCCACGCTGGTGTAGAGCCGCCGGAAGAACCGCGAGAGCAGCGCCCGCATCACCCCGACGAAGACCGGGTCGTAGTTGCTCGCGATCTCGCGCAGGTCCTTCTCGGCCTCGGCCACCACCGCCTGCGCGGGCCGGCCGGTCCCGGCGGCGACCGCCTCGATGGCGGCGCGCAGCGAGCGATCGCGCAGCACCTTCTCGCGCACCCGGGACGGCGCCTTGAGCGGCGGGCCGACCGCGGTGCGGAACTCGCGGGCGAGGTGCTGGTGGAGCGCGCCGCGCACGCGCAGGGCCACCGAGGCGTCCGGCTCGGCGGCGCGCTGGGCCAGGTACTCCTTGAGGTCGAGCGCGCGCCCCACGTCGAAGACCGCCCGCCGGAACGCGCGCAGGAACGCGATCGCGTTCGCGAAGGCGCTCGGCGACTCGGGCGAGCCGTACAGCACGTCCCAGATCGAGCCCTGCAGCCGCTGCGCCCGCCGGCTCCACACCAGCAGCACCGGGACGAGGAACACCGGCTGGAACAAGTCCCGCTGCTGCCGCACCAGCGCGGCGAGCGGGTTCTTCTCGGCGTCCGGGCGCCCGAGGAACACGAGGCTCGACTCGCCGGCGGCGACCGCGTCCTCGAACGCGCGGCGGGTGCGCCGCACCCGGGCGAGCCAGCCGGTGAGGCCGTGGAAGCCCTGCGCCGCGCGGAGCGGGGGCAGGCCGGCGCGGCGCAGGAACCAGCGCAGGTACAGGAAGCCGAGCAGGCCCGGCGAGCGCATCACGAACACCAGGCTGCCGCGCGCGGCGAGCGCGCGCAGCGTGGCGATCGCGTCGCGGGGGATCTTGACCGGCGCGAACCACCGCCCCAGCACGCCGCCGCCCTCGCCGAGCCCGGTGCCCTCAGGCGCGGACGGCGGCGGCGTCGAGCCGTCCGGCTGGGGATCCGAGGCCTTCGTCACGGCGCGCGAGTGTATTACAGCGGTGGCGGCTGGCGGGCGGATTCCGCCCGGAAATCCCTGGCCTGCGGGCCGGAGAGCGGGTCCGCGGTCACCCGCGCTTCTTCACCCGGCCCTCGCGGTCCAGGTAGAACGGCTCGACCAGCAGCGCCTCGACGCTGGGCCGGTGGCCCTTCACGTCGGCCCCGAGCCGCGCCAGCGCCTCCAGCACCTCGCCGCGCACGCGCGCGTTGTCGCGATCGCGCAGCAGCAGCTGGATGAGCGCGTCGCGCGCCGGCTCGCTGGGCGCGCGCCCCGACAGCACCCGGGCCGCGGCGATGCGCACGTCGTCGGAGAAGTCCTCCAGCAGCGGGAGCAGCGCGGCCTCCAGGCCGGCGTCGGCCTCGGGCCCGGCGTGCTCCGCGAGCCAGGTGAGCAGCACCAGCTTCTTCTCCGGGTCGCGCGTGTAGGAGCGGGAGAGGCGCGTCAGCTCCTTCACCACCACGTCGATCACCTTCTCCGGCGGCGCGATCTGCGCGAGCACCCGGAGGCCCCAGGCGATGCCCGACTCCTGCTCGCGGACGAACGCCTCCACCGGCCCGAGCGCCTCCTGGCCGGCGGCGACCAGGATCCCGCGCGCGGTCTCCTTCTCCTCGTCGTCGGTGATGCCCGGCTCGGCGCGGACGGTGAAGCGCAGGCAGAGCGTGCCCAGCGCGCCCGGCGTGGCCATCTCCCCGAGCTGCTCGATCACCTTCTGGCGGTTCTCCGGCGGGCCGTAGCGCTCGGTGAGCTTCTTCGCGAGCTTGCGGAGCTGGTTCTGCTCCCGCTCCTCCTTCGACCCGAACAGATCGAACAGTCCCATCCGACCTCCGAAACCCCCGCTCCAGCGTCCGGCCCCCGCGGGAGCGGACGGAGGCACGAGGTTCTACAACGAGATGCCCGCGCGCGGATCGTCCTTGTACAGCTCGGCCAGCGGCTTCACGGCCTCGTGCAGCGCAGGCCCATCCGGCGGCAGGCGCAGCTGGACCACCGCGTACAGATCGCCGCGCGGCCCGCCCCGCAGGTCCGGCATCCCCTTGCCGCGGAGCCGGAGCTGCATTCCGCTCTGCGCGCCCGGCGGCACGCGCAGCCGGACCGGGCCCTCGAACGTGGGCAGCTCCACCTCGGCCCCGAGCGCGGCCTCCGGGATGGTGACGGGGAGATCGAGGTAGAGGTCGCGCCCCTCCCGGCGCAGGTGCGGGTGCGCGCGCAGCCGGACCTCCAGGTACAGGTCGCCGGCCGGGCCGCCGTGGGCCCCGCGCCCGCCCTGGCCGCCCAGGCGGATGCGCGAGCCGTCGGTCACGCCGGCCGGGATCTTCACGCGCAGCGTGCGCCCGTCCACGCGCAGGTCGCGCTCGGCGCCGAGCACCGCGTCGCGCAGGTCGATGGCGATCTCCGCCTCCGCGTGGGCGCCCTGGGACGGGATGGGGCCTCGCCGCACCCGCCCGCCGCGCGCGCCGCCGAACAGGTCGCCGAAGATCGACCCGAAGTCGAACGCGCCGTAGTCGCCCACGTTCACCGTGGAGAAGTCGCCGAAGTCGAACGGCATCCCGCCGTTCGGCGCGCCGTGCCGCTTCCACTGCCGGTACTGCTCGGCCTTCTTCTCGTCGAACCCGGAGCGCAGCGAGTCCGGTCCGAACTCGTCGTACAGCTTCCGGCGCTTCTCGTCGGAGAGCACCTCGAACGCCGCCGTGACCTCCTTGAAGCGCTCCTCCGCCGCCTTGTCCCCCGGGTTCACGTCGGGGTGGTACTTCCTGGCGAGCTTGCGGTAGGCGCGCTTGATCTCGTCGTGGGTCGCGGTGCGTGGAACTCCGATGATCTCGTAGAGGTCGTGCTCTGGCACGCGGGGAAACGTAACGCTCCCGGGCGGGAGGTCAAATCGCGCCGCCCCGGGGCGGCGCGCGCGGACGGGCTCCCCACGCGGCCCGCGCTGACTACAATGGGGCCCATGCTCCTCACCCTGCTCCTCGCCGCGGCCGCGGCGGCCCCGTCCCCACCGCCGGGCGCGCGCGTCGTCGAGCAGGTCGTGGCGGTGGTGCGCAACCCGGCCGGCGCGGCGCCGCGCCCCATCACGCTCACCCGGCTCGAGGCCGAGGCCCGCGTCGCGCTCGTCTCGCGCGGCGGCGCCGAGGCGGCGTTCCGGTCGCTGGACGTCGAGGTGCTGCGCGCCACGCTCGACTGGCTGCTGGACGAGATGCTGGTGGCGGACGAGTCGGCCCGGCTGCGGCTGGACGCGGTGGACCGCGAGGCGCTCGAGCCGGCGCTGCGGCGGTTCCGCGGGCGCTTCGCGGACGACGACGCCTACCGCCGGTTCCTCGCGCGGTTCGAGCTGGGGGAGGAGGACGTGGCCGCGTCGCTGGCCCGGACGCTCGAGGTGGAGCGCTATCTCGGCACGCGCGTGGGCCGCGGGGTGCGCGTCGGCGACGACGAGGTCGACGCGGCGCTCCGGGCGCGCGGCGCGGCGGCGCCGTCGGCCGGCTCGCGCGACGCCGTCCGCGCGGGCCTCGCCGAGGCGCGCGCCCGCGCGCAGGCGCAGGAGCTGGTGCGCGAGCTGCGCGGCCGGGCCGAGATCCGCGTGCTCGACCCGGCGCTCCGCCGCGAGCCGGCGAGGGGGAGCTGACGTGCGCAGGCCGGCCGACGCCGCCGCGGCGCTCCGCTTCCGCCCGATGCGGACCGCGGATCTCGATCGCGTGGTGGACATCGAGAAGGACGGGTTCCGCAACCCGTGGTCGCGCCAGCTGCTCGAGCGCGAGCTCGGCCACGCGTGGTCGAGCACGCTGCTCGCGGTGGAGGACGGCCCGGGCGGCGAGGTGGTGCTCGGCTTCATCGTCTTCTGGCTGGTGCACGACGAGCTGCACGTCCTCAACATCGCGACGGCGCTGGAGGCGCGGCGCCGCGGGGTGGGGCGCGCGCTCATGCTGGAGGGGCACCGGATCGGCCGCGGCCGCGGCGCGGTGCTCGCCACGCTCGAGGTGCGCCGCTCCAACGTGGCGGCCATCGAGCTGTACCGCTCGCTCGGCTACCGCCAGGTGGGGATCCGGCCCGGCTACTACGCCGAGGAGGGCGAGGACGCCGTCGTCATGACCGCGGATCTGCCCTAGGCGGCCGGCCGCGCCGGGCGGAGGCGGGCTGACAGGCGGCCCCCCGCTGGTGTAAGCAGGCCGCCCCATGCTCTGGCCAGCCCTGCGGTCCGTCCTGTTCCAGCTCGACCCGGAGCGCGTGCACCACCTCGCGCACTGGGCGCTGCACCGCGTCCCGCTCGCCGTGGCGCGCGCGCGCCGGCCGGCGTCCATCCCCGCCCTCGCGGTCCGCTGCATGGGGCTCGACTTCGACGGGCCGGTGGGCCTGGCGGCCGGCTTCGACAAGGGGGACGTGGCGCTGCCGGGGCTCTTCGGGCTGGGCTTCTCGCACGTCGAGATCGGGACGATCACGCCGCGCCCCCAGCCGGGCAACGATCGCCCGCGCCTGTTCCGCCTTCCCGAGCACCGCGCGCTGCTCAACCGGATGGGCTTCAACAACGAGGGGATGGAGGCCTGCGCGCGTCGGCTCGCGGCGCTCCCTCCGGCCGCGCGCCTCGGGCCCGTCGGGATCAACGTCGGGAAGAACAAGGTGACGCCGAACGAGGACGCCGCCGCCGACTACCTCGCGTGCATCGAGCGGCTCCACCCGTACGCCGACTATCTGGTGGTCAACATCTCGTCGCCGAACACCCCGGGGCTGCGCCAGCTCCAGGAGCGCGACGCGCTGGATCGCCTGCTGCGCGCCTGCGTGCGCCACCTGGCGGAGCGGGCGCCGGGCAAGCCGCTCCTGGTGAAGCTCGCGCCGGACCTCTCGCCCGAGGCGCTCGACGAGGCGGTGGACGTGGCCATCGCGGCGGGCGCCGCCGGGATCGTGGCGACCAACACCACGCTCTCCCGGGCCGGCGTCGAGCGTCACCCGCGCGCCGCGGAGGCGGGCGGGCTCTCCGGCGCGCCGCTGGAGCGGCTGGCCACCGACGTGGTCCGGCGCTGCTACGCGCGCGCCGCCGGCCGGGTCCCGATCGTCGGGGTGGGCGGGGTGATGGACGCGGAGGGCGCGTACGCGAAGATCCGGGCCGGCGCGACGCTGGTCCAGGCGTACACGGGGCTCATCTACGGCGGCCCCGCGTTCGTGGGCCGGGTGAACGCCGGCCTGGCCCGGCTGCTCGAGCGGGACGGGTTCAGCACCCTTTCGGACGCGGTCGGCGCAGACCACCGACAGGGCGGCGGGAAGGCGGCGGGGTAGGCGTGCGTTCTGACCTACGGCCGTCCCTCGCAGGTCGTTTACGTTCCCTCATCGGGGAACAACCATGTAGGGGCCTGAAAGTTGACGCAGCGCGGTAGGGTCTTGAGAGGTCTGACGCGACGCGTTACGGTCGGGGCAGATGGGGTGGCGGGAACGCCACGCCGGCCCAAACCCGGAGGTTCCACATGGCCGAGATGCAGCGGATCGAGAAGTTGAAGGTTCCGGAATTCTTGAGAGAGCCCCTCGAGGCGGCGCAGGTCCGCTTCGGCCAGATCGAGGAGGAGGCCCAGCGGGTGCTGAAGGACCTCATGGTCAGGGGACGTGCGGGAAGGAAGGACATCGAACACATGATGCAGCGGCTGTCCCGGCAGGACTGGAACCTCCCCGAGGTGAAGCACCGGCTCGGGAAGCTCCGGGAGCAGGGGGTGGAGCGGGCAGCCGAGTGGCGGGGGAAGGCCGAGACGTTCCGCACGGAGGCGCTGGAGCGGGTGACGGACCTCCAGACGCGCGCGGTCGCGTTCCTCGGCGTCGCCACGCGGGATCAGGTGGAGGAGCTGAGCCGGGAGCTGGAGCGCCTCGCGAAGCGCCTCGATCGAGCGGAGAAGGGTCGCCGCAACGCGAAGAAGGCCAGGGCGGAGGGCTAGCGATGCCGGACATCCAGGGAATGTTCAAGGACGTCTGGTCCAGCGCGCGCGCCGGCGTGACCGCGGCCGAGGCCGAGGCGGAGAAGGTGCTCGGCCGCATCGGCGTCTCGACGGAGGGGGTGCGGCGCCAGGCTCGCGAGCTGGGCGAGCGGCTCGACCGCGAGCGGCGCGGGCTCGAGCGCGGCCTCGACGACGCGGTGCGCCGGGCGGCGAACCGCTTCCGCATCCCGACCCGCGACGACCTGGAGACGCTGCAGCGTCGCCTCGACGCCGTCTCCGAGCGCGTGGAGGCGCTGTCGCGGCGCGCGCCGGTCGCGCCGCCGCCGCCGCGGCAGGAGCAGGGGGAATAGTGCGGATGCCGCGGCTCAGCGGGCTCCTCGGGGCCGCCCTGGCCATCACCGCGTGGGTGGTGGTCGCGGCGTTCCCGCGGACGCTCTCGCACGAGGCGCGGACGCACGGGACCGGCGAGCCGGGCTGCGGCGCGAGCGGGTGCGAGCCCGAGGCCGATCCGCTGGTCGAGGCCATCGACGCGCAGATCGCCGCGCGGATGCCCGGGCTGGCCGACGGCGACCGGACCCGGCTGGCGAGCACCATCGTGCTGGAGGCCGAGGCGGCGCGGATCGACCCGCTGCTGGTGCTCGCGCTCATCGAGGTCGAGTCCTCCTTCGACGCCCGCGCGCTGTCCGGTGCGGGCGCGAAGGGGCTCATGCAGCTCCGCGAGTCCACCCTGCGCCGCGAGCTGGAGCGCGTCGGCCTCCCGGCGGGGGACCCGCACGATCCGGTGCTCAACGTGCGCGCGGGGGTGCGCTACCTGCGCCGGCTCCTCGACGCCTTCGGGCGCGAGGAGGTGGCGCTGATGGCCTACAACGCCGGCCCGAACCGGATCCTGGGCTACCTGCGCGAGGGCGCGATCCCGCAGCGCTTCCACGTGTACCCGCGGCGCGTGAAGGCGGAGCTGCGCCGGATCCGGCGCGACATCGGCGACGAGCGCCCGGCCGAGGCGGTGGCGGCCGCCGCCGCGCCCGCGCCGGTGGCCGAGTAGGGCCGATCTCGGTTACACCCTGTCCCCGTCCGCCCGGCCCCGCCGGGCGCCAGGCTCCCATGCGCGTCACCGAGATCTTCTTCAGCATCCAGGGCGAGGGCTCCCGCGCCGGCCGCCCCTGCGTGTTCGTCCGGTTCACCGGCTGCGACCTGCGCTGCGGCTACTGCGACACCGCCTACGCGTTCCACGGCGGCGCGGACATGGATCGGGCCGCGATCCTCGCGGAGGTGGCCCGCCACCCGGCGCGCTTCGTCTGCCTCACCGGCGGCGAGCCCATGCTGCAGCGCGAGCTGCCCGACCTCGCCCGCGAGCTCCTCGCGCGCGGCTACGAGGTGGCGGTGGAGACGCACGGGCAGCGGCCGCTGGACGCGCTGCCGGCCGAGGCCATCCGGGTGGTGGACGTGAAGACGCCCGGCTCGGGCGAGGTCGCCACCGACCTCGCCTACCTCGATCGGCTGCAGCCGCACGACGAGGTGAAGTTCGTGGTCTGCTCCGAGGACGACTTCCGCTGGTCGCGCGAGGTGGTGCGACGCCACGCGCTGGAGGGGAGGGTGCAGGTGCTCTTCTCGCCGGCGTGGGGGCAGGTGGCGCCGCGCGACCTGGTGCGCTGGATGCTCGAGAGCGGGCTCGACGCGCGCCTCTCGCTGCAGGTCCACAAGGTGGTCTGGGGCCCGGACGTGCACGGCGTGTAGGCCCGCGGCGCGCTCGAATACCGGCGCCCGCTCGCGCGTCCAACCGGCGATCCCGGAGTGCCCACCCTCACGCCGCCGCGCGCACGCCCGCTTCCTTGACGCGGCGGGCCGGGCGGGGCTAGCTAGGCGAACGGATGCGCCCACCCGCTCTCGCGCTCGCCGCCGCGCTCGCCGGCGCCGCCGGCCCCGCCTTCGCGGGCCCCGCCATCACGCTGAACGGCGTCCCCATCGACGGCGCCACCGGCCAGCGCTTCGAGGGCGCGACGGTCGTGATCGACGATCGCGGCGACGTGCACATCGAGGCCCGCGGCTACGCGGCGCGCCCGGCCGGCGACCCCGCCCCGCGCAGCGCGCCGGTCGCGGCCGTGGGCGCCGCGGCCGCGGTGGCCGCCGGCAGCGCGCCGGCCCGGCTCTCCCGTCGCTACTTCCTGGTCGCCGAGCACGCCCAGCCCGGTGCCCGGTACGACCTGGCGGTCTTCGTGAACGCGCAGTGGATCCGCGAGGTGAAGGCCGGCGAGCCGCAGGTGGTGATGGAGCTCACCCGCTGGCTGAACCCCGGGCCGAACCGGATCGTGCTCGCCGCCTCCCGGCGCGCCGGCGGCCCGCCCGCCCCATCGCCCGACGCCCTGGCGCTCAGGGCGGTCGTGGGCGAGGGGACCGTCGGCGGGGGCCAGGTGGTCATCGACAATCCGCTGGTGGAGCTGACGCGCACCGCCGGCGAGACCGAGGACCGGACCGAGGAGCTCGTGGTGGAGGCGCGCTAGCGCCGAGGGGGGCGACGTGTTCGTGCCGGATCCGAGCATCACCCACCTGTCCGCCACGCGCGAGCAGGTGGTGGCCGTCATCGAGAGCATCAACCAGCCGCAGGTCTCCGTCCCCGGCAAGGCGCCGCAGGCGGTGGTCGGCCACCTCTGCGGCGTCCGCAACGCGAACGGCACGCTCTCCATCTACGTGGGGCTCCACCTGGTGCGCACCGGCGAGAACGTCGTGTACGTGCACGATCGCCGGCAGCTCACCGTGGAGGAGTACCGCCAGGTCGAGATCGAGGGCCTGCAGTTCCTCGAGTCGATGGGCTTCATGCTCGACAACCTGAACTTCCGCAACCTCACCCCCGACGTGCAGGAGCAGGCGCTGCGGCGCACGCCGCTGTTCTCGCCCCCCCGCCCGGCGGCGCCCGGCGCCGCGGCGCCGGGCGGCGGCACCGCGCCCGCCGACCCCGCGCGCCTCGCCCGGCTGCTCGCCTCGTTCTGATCATGCGCCCCTCATCGCTCGCCCTCGCCGCCGTCCTCTCCGCAGCCCTCGCCTGCGCCCACGCCCCCAGCGCCAAGGAGCGCCGGGGCGCCGAGATCCACCACGACCTGGGGCTGGAGGCGCTCCGCGCCGGGCGCGCGCCGGACGCGCTCCGCGAGTTCGACCAGGCCCTCGCGGCGGTGGAGGAGTTCCCGGAGGCGCACCTCGGGCGCGGGCTGGTGCTCGAGCTCGGGTTCGGCCGCCTCGACGAGGCGGAGAAGGCGTACCGGCGCGCCCTGGCGCTGCGCCCCGGCTACTCGGAGGCGCACAACGACCTCGGGCAGCTCCTCGCCAAGACCGGCCGCCTGCAGGCCGCGGTGGCCGAGTTCGACCTCGCGCTCGCCGACATGATGTACCGGGAGCCGTACGTGGCCCGCTGCAACAAGGGCCAGGCGCTCTGGCGCATGGGGCGCAAGGACGAGGGGCTCGCCGAGCTCCGCACCTGCCTCTCGATGGCGCCGCGCTACTGCGACGGGCGGCGCGAGCTGGGGCGGATCCGCCTGTCGGAGGGGCAGATCACCGAGGCGCTGGAGGAGCTCGACGCCTACGCGCGGAGCTGCGACCAGCGCCCCGACGCGCACCTGCAGCTCGGGCTGGCGCGGATGAAGGCCGGCGACCTCGCCGGCGCGCGCGCCGCGTTCGAGAAGTGCCAGGCGATCGGCGACGGGACCAACGAGGGCGAGGAGTGCCGCCGGAGCCTGGGCCGCCTCCAGTGACGCCGGGAACGCGATGAGCGACGAGCACGACACGCCCGCGCCGGAGGCGCCCGCCGCGGAGGCGCCCGAGACCGGGGCGGCGCCGGCCGAGGAGGGCCTGCCCGCCTTCGGCCGCTGGCTGGCGCGGGAGCGCGAGCTGCGCGGGCTGACCCGCGACGAGGTCACCCGCGCCATCAAGCTCGCGCCCGGCGTGGTCGAGGCGCTCGAGTCCGGCGAGGAGGCGCGCATCCCGCCGCGCGCGTACGTGGTCGGCTACCTCCGCGGCTACGCGGCCGCGGTCGGGCTGGATCCGGACGAGGTCGTGCTCCGGTTCGAGGAGGCGGCGGGGCCCGTGGAGGCGCGCGCCCGGCGCGCGCGGCGCGGGACCGACCCGCGCGTCCTCGCCGGCGCCGCCCTGGCGCTCGCGGTCGCCGCGGCCGCCGCCTGGGCCATGCTCGGCCGCTGAGGTCCCGAGCGCGCGCGCCGCCTGGCCGGTAAGATGGCCGGGAATGGACCGGGCGAAGCTCACCGGCGTGGTGCTCCGCGCCGTGGACTACGGCGAGTCGGATCGCGTGGTGACGCTGCTCACGGCGGAGCGGGGCAAGGTCTCCGCGTTCGCGCGCGGGGCGCGCGCCTCGCGGCGGCGCTTCGGCGGCGCGCTGGAGCCGTTCACGCTGCTCTCGGCGGAGGTCCGCGAGCGCTCCGGCTCGGACCTCCTCGGCCTGGACTCGGTGTCGGTGGTGCGCGGCTTCGGCGCGCTCCGCGGCGACCTCGGGCGGATCGCCTGCGCCGGCTATGCGGCCGAGCTGGCGCGCGAGCTGGTGCGCGACCACCAGCCCCACGACGAGCTGTTCGAGCTGCTGGTCGCCTACCTCGACGCGCTGGACGCCGGGCCGCCGCGCCCGGCGGCGCTGCGCGCCTTCGAGCTGGGCGCGCTGCGCGCCGCCGGGCTCATGCCGCGCCTCGACGCCTGCGCGCGCTGCGGGGCGCCGGTCGGCGAGGGCCCGGTGCGCTTCGACGCGGGGGAGGGGGGCGCGCTCTGCGCGGGCTGCGCGCCGGGCGTCCCGCGCACGCTCCCGCTCGCCGCCGGCACCCTCGCCGCGCTCCTGCGGCTCCAGGACGGCGGCCTCGCCGCCGCCGCGTCCGAGCCGCTCGCCCCGCCCGCCGGGCGCGAGGCGCGCGAGGCGCTCACCGCGTTCCTGGAGCACCACCTCGGCCGGCGGCTCGCGGCCCGCCGCTTCCTCGACGAGATCGGGCCGCTGCTGGGCGCCTGACGTGACGTCGGCCCGCGCCGGCCCGCCATCGCATCCGCTCGACCGCGCCACGCCCGGAGGCAGGCCGCCATGAGGGATCTCGACGTGCTGTGCCTGGGGGAGGCGCTGGTGGACCTGCTGCCGGATCGGCGTGGGGCCCTGGAGGACTGCGGCCGCTTCGAGGCGTGCCCCGGCGGCGCGCCGGCGAACGTCGCCACCGGGCTGGCGCGCCTCGGGGTCCGCACCGGCTTCCGCGGCGTGGTCGGCGACGATCCGTTCGGCCGGATGCTGGCGCGCCGGCTCGCCGCCGAGGGCATCGAGGTCTCGCTCCGGCTCGCGCGCGAGCGGCCCACCGGGATGTGGTTCGTGGCGCTCGACGCGGCGGGGGAGCGGACGTTCTTCTCGCCCAACGCCCGCTTCTCCGCCGACAAGCTCGTCGCGCCCGCCGACGCCGACCCGGCCGCGATCGGCCGCGCCCGCGTGCTGCACACCGGGACCTCGGCGCACGTGCTGCCGGAGGGCAGGGCGGCGCTGCGGGCCGCGGTGGAGGCGGCGCGGCGCCTCGGCGTGGAGGTGTCCTTCGACCCGAACGTCCGCGCGCACCTGTGGGACGACCTCGCGCCGCTGCGGGCGCTCTGCCAGGACGTGCTGCCGCGCTGCGCGGTGGCGAAGCTCTCCGAGGAGGAGATCGCGCTCTGCACCGGCGAGGCCGACCCCGCGCGCGCTGCGGCGCGGCTCGTCGCGATGGGCGTCGGCATCGCCTGCGTGACGCTGGGCCCGCGCGGCGCCCTGGTACGGCGCGGCGCCGACGAGGCGCACGTGCCGGCCGAGCCGGTGGCGGTGGTGGACACCACCGGCGCCGGCGACGGGTTCGTGGCCGGGCTGCTCGCGGCGCTCTCGCGCGGCGCGGCCCCGCTCGCCGCCCGCTCGTTCGCCGAGGTGGTCGCGGCGGTGCGCTTCGCGAACCGGGTGGCGGGGCGCGTCTGCACGCGCGTCGGCGCGGTCGCCGGGCTGCCGCACACTGGCGAGATTTCCGTTTGACACCCGCACCTTACGGCCCTACGGTGCCCGTTCCCCGGCCCGTTCGCCGCGGCGCGGCCGCCCCGCCGGATGATCCGCGGGCGCGCGCCGGCTCGAACGCGAGGAGAGGACGCGCGTGTACTTCCAGGACCTGATCTTGAAGCTCCAGACCTACTGGGCGAGCCGCAACTGCATCCTCGCGCAGGGTTACGACCAGGAGGTCGGGGCCGGCACCATGAACCCGTCCACGTTCCTGCGCGTGCTCGGCCCGGAGCCCTGGAACGTCGCGTACGTCGAGCCGTCGCGCCGGCCGGCCGACGGCCGCTACGGCGAGAACCCGAACCGCCTCTACCAGCACCACCAGTTCCAGGTGATCCTGAAACCGAACCCGCCCGACGTGCAGGAGCTCTACCTCGGCTCGCTGCGCGCCATCGGGATCGATCCCCGCGAGCACGACATCCGCTTCGTCGAGGACGACTGGGAGAGCCCGACGCTGGGCGCCTGGGGCCTCGGCTGGGAGGTGTGGTGCGACGGGATGGAGATCACCCAGTACACCTACTTCCAGCAGGCCGGCGGGTTCGAGGTGCGGCCGGTCGCGGCCGAGCTCACCTACGGCCTCGAGCGCATCGCCATGTACCTGCAGGACGTCGAGAACGTGTTCGACGTGGAGTGGGTGAAGGGCGTGAAGTACCGCGAGGTCTTCCACCGGAACGAGGTGGAGATGAGCACCTACTCGTTCCAGGCGTCGGACCCGAAGATGCTGTTCGGCCTGTTCGACACCTACGAGGCGGAGTGCAAGCGGCTCAACGGGCTGAAGCTGCCGCTGCCCGCCTACGACTACTGCCTGAAGTGCTCGCACACGTTCAACAACCTCGACGCGCGCGGCGCCATCAGCGTCACCGAGCGCGCGGCCTACATCGGCCGCGTGCGCGCGCTGGCCCACGAGTGCGCCAGGGGCTACCTCGACTCGCGAGAGGCGCTCGGGTTCCCGCTGCTCCCGCCGGCCGATCGCAAGCAGGCGGTGGAGGCTGCGCGGGCGGCCCGCGAGGCGCGCGAGTCCAGGTGACGACCCCTCACCCCCGGGCCTCCCTCGCCGCGCGCGGCGGGGGAGCGGGGACGGAACGAGATCATGGCTGACCTTCTGTTCGAGATCGGTGCGGAGGAGATCCCGGCGGGCTTCGTGCCGGGCGCGCTCAGGCAGCTCGAGGACGACCTGTCGAAGGCGCTCGCCGACGCGCGGCTGGCGCACGGTGAGGTGAGGTCCGTCGGCACGCCGCGCCGCCTGGCGGTCTGGGCGCGCGACGTGGCGCCGAAGCAGACCGACGCGCGCACCGAGGCGTTCGGGCCCCCGGTGGCGCAGGCCTACGACGCCGAGGGCAAGCCTACCCCGGCCGCGACCGGCTTCGCGCGCAGCCAGGGCGTGGAGGTCTCGGCGCTGGTCCGCGCCCAGACGCCCAAGGGCGAGCGCGTCGCGGTCACGAAGGTGGAGAAGGGCCGCAGGGCGGAGCAGGTCCTGCCCGCGCTGCTGGAGCGGCTCGTCGGCGGCCTGCGCTTCCGCAAGGCGATGCGCTCGCGCTTCGACGAGGCGACCTTCGCGCGCCCGGTGCGCTGGATGGTGGCGCTCCTCGGCGGGCGCCCGCTCAAGGTGCGCCACGGCGAGGTCACCTCGGGCAAGGTCACCTACGGCCACCGCTTCCTCGCGCCGAAGGCGATCGCGCTGAAGGGCACGCCGGACGACTACCTGGCGAAGCTGCGCCGGGCGCACGTCCTCGCCGACCCGGTGGAGCGCCGCGCCGCGCTGCTCGCCGAGCTGGCCCGCGCCGGCAAGGAGGCCGCGGGGAAGGTCCGCGACGATCCCGCGCTGGTCGAGCAGGTGCTGTACCTGGTGGAGGAGCCGACCGCGGTGGTCGGCGAGTTCGAGAAGTCGAACCTCGAGCTGCCGCCGGAGGTGGTGATCTCCGAGATGCGCAACCACCAGCGCTACTTCGCGGTGGTGGACGGCAAGGGGCGGCTCAAGAACCGCTTCGTGGCCGTCTCCGCCACGCGGGTGAAGGATCCCGCGGTGGCGCGGCACGGCTACGAGCGCGTGCTCCGCGCGCGCCTCGCCGACGCGCGCTTCTTCTTCGAGGAGGACCGCAAGCGCAGGCTGCACGAGCGCATCGAGGACCTGGGTCGCCGCACGTTCCAGGCGAAGCTGGGGAGCGAGCTGGATCGCGCCCAGCGCATCGGCGCGGTGGCGAGCGCGCTGGCCCGCGCGCTCGGGAAGGACGCGCTGGTCGCCGACCTGCTCGAGGCCTCGCGGCTCGCCAAGGTGGACCTCAACACCGGCATGGTGGGCGAGTTCCCCGAGCTGCAGGGCACCATGGGCGCGCACTACGCGCGGCTGGAGGGGCTGAAGCCGGAGATCGCCGACGCGATCGAGGACCACTACAAGCCCATCGGCGCGGCCGAGGAGCTGCCGCGCAGCGACCTGGGCGCGCTGGTGGCGGTGGCCGACCGCCTCCACTCGCTCGTGGGCATCATCGGCGTGGGCGAGAAGGCGACCGGCGCCGCCGATCCGTTCGGCCTGCGCCGCTCCGCCATCGGCATCCTGCGCATCGTCATCGCCCGCGGGTACCACCTGTCGCTCGCCGCGGCGGTGGAGCAGACGCTCGACGCGCTCTCCGGGGTGAAGCTCGCCGCCGGCCGCGCGGTGGTGGCCGAGCAGGTGCTGGACTTCCTGCGCGGGCGCGTGCGCGCCGCCTGGACCGAGCGGTTCGACGCCGACCTGGTGGAGGCGGTGCTCGCGGCCGGCTCCGACGACGTGGTGGACGCCCGCCGGCGCCTGGAGGCGCTCGCCGACGCCAAGGCGCGACCCGACTTCGGCTCGCTCGCCGTCGCGTTCAAGCGCGTCGCGAACATCCAGGAGAAGGCGGGCGGCTCCGGCGCGGCCGCGGTGGATCCGGCGCTGCTGCGCGACGCGGCGGAGAAGGACCTGCTGGCGGCGCTCGAGAAGGTGGAGCAGGAGGTGGTGGCGCGCCGCGCGGCCCGCGACTACCCGGCCGTGCTCCGCACGGTGGCGACGCTGGAGCCGGCGGTGGCGCGCTTCTTCGACGGCGTGCTGGTGATGGCCGAGGACCCCGCGCTCCGCGCCAACCGGCTCGGCCTGATGCGGCGGGTGGCGGCGCTGTTCTCCGACCTCGCCGACTTCCGCAAGATCCAGGCCGAGGCGCCCGCCCAGGCCAGGGCCGGGTAGGTGGAGCGCTTGACCCTCTCTCGGACGCCGGATTACGGTTCGCACCCCGTGCACCACGTCGCTCGACGCAGCGCCCCGATCCTCCTGATGTGTCTCGCGGCCGCGTGCGGAAGCTCCGGAACCGCGCCGCCCTCGCCGCTCGATCGCTTCCACTACCCGGTGGGCGTGGCGGTCCGCGGCCCCGCCGGCCAGGAACAGCTCCTCGTCGTCTCCTCCAACTACGACCTCGCCTACGACCGCGACGAGGGCGGGGTGCTGTTCTCGGTCGGGCCGGAGGCGAGCCCGCAGGGCGGGCTCGCCATCGACGACACGCTGCGCATGGGCAGCTTCGGCGGCGAGCTGGCCGTGGCCGAGGCGGCCGCGCCGGCGGGGCTCGACACGTCCGCCGATGCCTGCGACCTGCCGCAGTCGGTGGCGCTGGTCGCGTCCCGCGCCACCCGGCAGGTCTACAAGGTGGCGCTCGGGGCGGACGGCGCGCTCACCTGCGGCGCCGACTGCCCGCAGCTGCTGCCCGAGGACTTCCTGGATCCGTTCGGCGTGACCGTCGCCTGCCGCGACGCGCGACGCCCGCGCGCCTTCGTGACCGCGCGGCGCACCAACCGCGCCGTCTCCCGCCTGGTGGAGATCGACCTCTCCACCGGCGAGCAGCGGACGGCCGACTTCGGCTACGGGACCACGCACTCGGTCGTGTACGACGCCGCGCTCGACCGCATCTACTTCACCAGCAGCGCCGACTACGGCAGCGCCGCCCTGCGCTACGTGGACGTGACCCGCTGGTGCGACCCGCCGCTGTACCTGGCGGAGTGCCACGCGGACGTCGTCAACGTCGGCGAGTTCGTGCGCGGGGCCGACCTCGGCGGGATCGCGATCTCCAACCCGAACGTGGGCGCGGACGGCAAGCCGATGCCGCGCCGGCTCTACATCGGGGCCCGGCTGTTCGACGCGGACCTGGCGGCCTCCCTGGGCTGGCGCCCCGGCTTCGACACCGGCGGCGTGCTCATCGTGCTGGAGGTGGACGAGGCGCAGTTCGGCGTGCCCGCGTTCCGCTTCATCGGCGCAATCCCGGTCGGCTTCGGGCCGGCCGAGGTGCGCGTGCTGCCGCGGCGGCCCGGCAAGCGCGACGTGGTCGCGATCACGGTGTCGGACGAGGGCCTGCTCTGGATCTACGACGACGACGTCGGCGCGATGGCGCGCGTGTTCGGGCGCGACGACGTCACCGGCGCGCCGCTGCTCGGCCGCGTGCCGTACGGCATCGCCGTGCAGGATCGCGGCGCCAGCGCGCGGCTCTACGTGTCCGCGTTCGACTCCAGCTTCGTCACCCCGGTGGACGTGCCGCTCGACAACCCGGGCGAGGCGGCCATCGTCGAGGTGGCCGACCCCAACGATCCGACGCGCCAGGTGCCGCGGCGCCTGGGCCAGGAGCGCCCGTGACCGCACGCAACGCCCTCCTCCTGCTGGCGCTCGCCGCGAGCGCCGGCTGCGGAAGCTCCGCGGCGAAGCCGGACCTCGGGCTGGTGAGCCCGGGCGGCGTGGCCGTGTTCCGCGGCCTCACGACCAAGAACGCCCTCGACCCGGCGCACCCGTACGTCGCGGTCGCGAACTCCGGCCGCGACGAGCTCATCTTCATCGACGCGCTGGACGACGAACCGGTGCTCGCGCCGGTGGTGATCCGCCCGCTGGCGGTGCCGACGCTCCCCGGCGAGCCGCACCCGACGCTGCTCGCCTCGGCCGGGCTGCACGACGGCCAGAACGCCGACGGCACCGGCCTGCCCGACCTCCTGGTGGTGGTGTCGCCGGGCTCGTCGCGGCTGCAGCTCGTGGCGACCTGGGACCTGGCCACGCACGTGGTGCAGCCGGCCGGGGCGGACCCGCTCGACCTGGGCGCGCTCGCGCCCGGCGCGCAGGTGCTCGACATGATCGCCGTCCCGGTGCTCGAGCCCGGCGCGACCGCCGGCACCTGGCAGGTGGCCCGCGGCAAGGCGCGCGTCCTGGCGAGCATCGCGGGCGGCCGCCTCGCGGTGGTGGACTTCGCGCGGCAGGCGGACGGGAGCATCGCGCCGAGCGGCACGCCGGCGCTGCAGGACCTCGGCTTCGAGGCGCTCTCGCTGGCCGAGTCGCCCGACCACGACCGCCTGTTCGCGGCCACCGTGGACGAGGTGATCCCGGGGTCGGGCGTCTTCGGCGTCGGCGAGATCGACACCACCGGCGCGGTGGGCTCCTGGACCGTCCGCGCGCTCGACGCGCGCGTCGGCACCACGCTCGTGGCCGCCGCGAAGGTGACCGAACGCTTCGTGGGGGTGCAGGACGGCGACACGTTCTGCGTGCGCCAGCCCGGCGATCCCTTCTGCAAGGCGCCGAACCAGGATCTCCGCGTGTACGCGTTCCTCGATCCGGCCGCTTGCGGGCGCACCGCGCGGATGCCGTGCGGGCTCGCGGTGATCGACCCGGCGCGCGGCGGCCTCATGGCCGATCCGACCGGCGAGATGCCGTACCTCGCGCCGATGGCGGTCCCGAGCATCCCGATCGCGATCGCGATCTCGGGGCCGCCGGCGCTGCCGCCCACCAACGAGCCCAGCGACGTGCAGCTGTCGGCCGCGAACGGCTACATGCTGCTCGCCCCGGGATCGGGCCAGGTGAAGACCACCGGCGTCGCGGTCCTCGCTTCCGGCGACGGGCGCGTCTACATGGTGGACCTGGCGCGCTGGCACATCCCGCTCAACGCCTCCATCCTCCGCACCAGCACCCGGACCAGCGTCACCGGCGGCACGGTGTTCTCGCCGTCGCTGGTGGTGCCGGACCCCGAGAACCCCGGCAAGTACCTGGTGAAGCCCTCGCGGCTGCGGCTGGGCCTCTGGGACCTCACCGCGTGGCCGACGGTGACGCGACCGACCGCGGCGCTCGCCTCCACCTCGGCCAACATGCCGCGCACGGTGCGCGTCACCCCGGGCTACACCGCGACGGACACCTGGACCGTCCTGTACCAGGGACCGCTCCCCGGGCTCTCGGCGCGGGCAGGCCAGACCGGCGCGACCGCGGACGGCCGCCTCTGGCTCGCGGTCCAGACGCCGCTCCCGCGCTCAGACGGCTCCACGCAGCTGGTGGACGTGGCGCGCCTGTTCGATCCCTCGCTGGCGGTCCACGTCGGCGACATCGCGCAGCTCGCGCCCGCCAGCACGGTGACCGCCTGCCTGACCACCGACCCTGACACCGAGACGCCCAGCACCACCTCCTACGAGACGCGCATCACCGCGATCCTGCCGCCCTCCGCCGCGTACCCGGGCGGCGCGGTGACGCTCGACGAGACGCAGCTCATCGACCTGCGGAACCCGGTCGCCGCCGAGCGGCTGCCCGCGACCCCGGAGTGCATCGCCGCGCTGAAGCAGGTCGCCCCCGCGGGCAACATGCTCGTCACCATCCGCGCCGCGGGCCTGATCGCCGGCGGCGCCTCGATGGGCTACGTGGGGCGGCCGCAGCTCGAGAGCGATCCGACCGCTGCCGATCCGTTCCACCTGACCTACTCGGCGCTGGCGCCGCCGCCGCTCGGCGAGGACGCGATCAGCTGCCCGATCCTGCCCTGGCCGGCGGAGGCCTACGGTCCGAACGCACCGGCGGCGTTCACGGCCTGCGTGGACGAGGCGTGCCGTTCCGAGTGCGAGCGGCTCGTGCTCGCGCGGAAGGCGCGGCGCCTCTACTATCTGTCCGACCGGTGCCTCGACATCGTGGACGGCCCCAAGGCCTCGGCGACGAAGGGCTGCTGGGTGGACTGGGCGGCCATCGCGGACACGCTCCCGGACGCGAGCGGCCCGATCGTGTCCTTCCACCTCGGCTGCGGCCAGGCGCAGGTGGACGCGAACGGTGACGTGGTCATCGACCCGCGGACCAAGACGGTCGTCGAGGACGTCTGCACGACCGAGCTCGAGCGCGACATGTCGCTCACGTTCATCACGCAGAGCGGGATCGCGTACGCGTACCGCGGCCCGACCACCGGCTCCAACGCGGCCTCGAGCTTCCCGGTGGCCGCGGTCCCGTTCGACCGCAGCCCGTTCCCGGGGAAGCAGGCGGACGGCTACCGGTTCTTCGTGACCTACTCGGAGAACTTCCTCCTCGACATGTCCCCCGCGACTGCCTACAGCACGTCCAAGGTGATCCGCTGATCCCCGCCCGGGACGCCCTCGTTTGACGGGCGCCCCCCGTCTGCTACGGTGGACGGGAGCGGGGTACGCGGAGGGCGCCCATGAAATCCGTCCGGCAGGTCGCGATCGCCGACCACCTCTGGGAGGCGCTCGGGCGCATGGCCGACGAGATGGGCGTCGATCGCGAGGGCCTGCTCAACCAGGCGATCCACGTCTACGCCCGCCTGCACGGCTACGTGTTGACCGGTGGGGCGTTCGAGCCGCGGACCGAGCCGCCGGGCGCGCCGCGCGGCCCCCGCCCGGCGAGCCCGCCGCGCGGGAACTCCGAGCGGCTGGCGGTCGCCGAGCGCGTGCTCCAGACCGCCGCCCGCCTCGAGCGCGCGATCCACGAGCGCACGCCGGGCGCGGGCCCGCCGCCGCTGGGCGAGCCGGCGGGCACCGCGCCGTCGCTGTCGCTGCGCCGCGACGACGGCTCGGAGTGGGAGGTGGCCCGCGACCGGTTCCTCATCGGGCGCGGGCGCCACTGCGACCTGGTGATCGACAGCGCCAAGGTGTCGCGCGAGCACGCGGCCATCGTGCGCGACGGCGACGCCTGGTTCATCGAGGACCTGGGCTCCGCGAACGGCACCTGGCACGACCAGGAGCGGATCCAGCGCCGCCGCATCGAGGACGGGGACGAGTACTTCGTCTGCGCCGAGCGGCTCCGCTGCGGGCTGCGGTAGCCTCGCGGCGGCGGGATCCGGCCCCGCCGCGCTTTTCCCGCGCCGGCGCGCGCCCGCGCGGCTACCCTTCACCGCGACATGCCCACCCTGACGCTCATCGACGGCTCGGGCTTCATCTTCCGCGCCTACCACGCGATCCCGCACCTCTCCACCACGAAGGGGATCCCGACCAACGCCGTCTACGGGTTCACCAACATGCTGCTGAAGGCGCTGCGCGAGCACGCGCCCACGCACGTGGCGCTGGTGTTCGACGCGGGGCGCCGCAGCTTCCGGCACGACATCGATCCCGAGTACAAGGCGAACCGCCCCGAGGCGCCCGACGACCTCGCGTCGCAGTTCCCGCTGGTGCGCGACGTGGCCCGCGCGCTCAACGTGCCGGTGATCGAGGAGCCCGGGTTCGAGGCCGACGACATCATCGCCACGCTGGCCGGCCGCGCGCGCGCGGCGGGCTGGGAGGTGGTGGTCGTCACCGGCGACAAGGACTTCGCGCAGCTCGTGGACGGCGGCCTGTCGCTCTACGACCCCATGGCCGAGGCGAGCGGGCGCGGCGGGTGGACCGGCCCGGCCGAGGTCGAGAAGAAGATGGGGGTCCGCCCGGAGCAGGTGGTCGAGTACCAGTCCATCCTGGGCGACAAGATCGACAACGTGCCCGGGATCGCGGGGGTGGGGGAGGTGACGGCGGCGGCGCTCATCCGCCACTTCGGCACCACCGAGGCGATGCTGGCGCGGCCCGGGGAGATCCCGGCGGCCGTGTCGCGCGGCGGGGAGAAGCTGCGCGACAAGGTCGTCGCGAACGCCGAGCGCATCCGCACCAACCGCCGGCTGGTCGCGCTGCGGCGAGACCTCGACCTGCCCTTCGCGCCCGAGGCGTTCGGCCGCCGGCCGCCCGATCAGGAGCGGGCCCGCGCGCTGTTCTCCGAGCTGGAGTTCTCGCGGCTGGTGAAGGAGCTCCCGCCGCCGCCGCCCACCGCGCGCGCCGAGACGCCGGAGACGATCGACGGCCGGGCCGCGCTGGACGCCGCGGTGGCGGCGCTGGTCCAGGCCGGCGGTCCGGTCGGGCTCCTGCCGGTGCTGGGCGAGGGGCCGCCGCGCACCGCGCCGCTCGTCGGGCTGGCGTTCGCGGGCGCGGGGCGCGCGTTCTACCTGCCGCTCGGGCACCGCTACCTGGGCGCGCCCGCGCCGCTCGCGCCGGCGGACGTGCGCGAGGGGCTCCGGCCGCTGGTCGAGGCGGCGCTCCCGCTGCACGCCCACGAGCTCAAGGCGGCGGCCCACGCGCTGGCGAGGCTCGGGCTGGCGCGGTCGGGCCCGGGCGAGGACACCGAGCTGATGAGCCGGCTCCTGCTGCCCACCCGGCGCGAGCACGCGCTGGTGGACGTGGCGCGGGAGCGGACCAGCTGCGAGCTGCCGCGCAACCCGGCCGACGGGGCGAAGCGCGGGGCGCCGGGGCTGGAGGGCCTCGAGGTGGAGCGGGTGGCGGCCTGGGCCGGCGCCTGCGCGGCGTCGCTGCCGGACCTGGCCGCGAAGCTCGCCGAGGGCCTGGAGGCGGAGCGCCTGTCACCGCTCTACCGCGAGGTGGAGCGGCCGCTGGTGCCGGTGCTGGTCGAGATGGAGCGGACCGGCATCCTGGTGGACCGCGGCGCGATGGAGGGGATGAGCGCCGAGTTCGGCAGGTCGATGCAGGACCTGGAGGCGCGCATCCACGCGGCCGCCGGGCACCCGTTCAACGTCGCCTCGACGCGCGAGCTGGCGCAGGTGCTGTTCGTGGAGCTGGAGCTGCCGGTGGTGAAGCGGCTCAAGACCGGCCCGTCCACCGACCAGGACGTGCTCGAGAAGCTGGCCGAGCAGCACGCGCTGCCGCGGCTGGTGCTGGAGCACCGCTCGCTCTCCAAGCTGAAGGGCACCTACGTCGACGCGCTCCCGCAGCTGGTGGACCCGGCCGACGGGCGCATCCACACCACGTTCCACCAGGCGGGCGCGGCCACCGGCCGGCTCTCCTCCTCGGATCCGAACCTCCAGAACATCCCGGTCCGCACCGAGCTGTCGCGGCGCATCCGCCAGGCGTTCGTGGCGCCGGCGGGCGCGCGCCTGCTCTCGGCCGACTACTCGCAGATCGAGCTGCGGATCCTGGCGCACTACTCCGACGACCCGGGCCTGCTGCAGGCGTTCCGCGACCGCGAGGACGTGCACACCCGCACCGCGGCGGAGACGTTCGGCGTCCCGCCCGAGCAGGTGACCCCGGACCAGCGGCGCATCGCCAAGGTGCTCAACTTCGGCATCGCCTACGGCCTCTCCGCGTTCGGGCTGTCGCAGCGCCTCGACCTGCCACCGTCGGAGGCGCAGGGGATCATCGACCGCTACTTCACGCGCTACGCCGGCGTCCGCCGCTACATCGAGTGGGCGGTGGAGGAGGCGCGCGCCAAGGGCGAGTCGCGCACGCTGTTCGGGCGCGCGCGCACCATGCCGGAGATCGGCGCGCGCAACCCGGCGCTCCGCAACGCGGCCGAGCGCACCGCCATCAACACGCCCATCCAGGGCACGGCCGCGGACATCGTGAAGATCGCCATGATCCGCGTGCACGACGCGCTGGCGCAGGAGCGCCGCGCGGCGCGGCTGCTGCTGCAGGTGCACGACGAGCTGGTGCTGGAGGTGCCGGAGCGGGAGCTGGCGCCGGTCGAGGCGCTGGTGCGCCGCGAGATGGAGGGCGCGGCCCGGCTGAAGGTCCCGCTCGAGGTCCAGGTCGGCCACGGCCAGACCTGGGCCGAGGGGCACTGAACGGCGCGGCGGACGGCGGGCGCTACTCGTCGGCGGCCCGGCGGCGGCCGGGGATGAGCTGCACGGCCTCCTCGCGCGCGGGCTCGCGGAACGCCTCGATGAGCTTGAGGTGGCTCTCCACCAGCGTGCGGACGTTCGCCTCGAACTGCACGCGCTGCCGCTTCAGCTCGTTGATGTCGTCCACGATGCGCAGGAAGCGCGAGTGGGCGCCCTGGACGATCTTCTCGGCCTGGAGCTCGGCGTCGGAGATGGTGATCTCCGCCTCCTTGCGGGCGGAGTCGCGGATCTCCTCGGACGCCCTCTGGGCGGTGACGAGCGTCTCCTGGAGCGCGCGCTCGCGCCCCCGGTGATCGGCGATCTCGTCCGCCTTGCGCTGGTTGTCCTCGCGGAGCGCCAGGTTCTCCTTCACCAGCCCCTCGAACTCGGCGGCGACGAGCGCCAGGAACGCCTCGACCTCCTCGGCGTCCAGGCCGCGGAAGGTCTTGCGGAACTGCTTCTGCGTGATGTCGAGGGGGGTGATGTTCATGGGTCGCTCCGCCGGTCATGATAGCGGCCCGCGGCCGGGTGTCCACCTCGCCCCCCGGCCGCCGGGGCGAGGGCCGCGACCCGGGAAGCGGCCGTGGGTTCCGGCGCTTATGCTATGTTCCGCGCCGCCCATGCCGTTCTCCGAGCTCATCGCGCAGGAACGCGCCGTCGGCTCGCTCCGGTCCGCGCTCCGTCGCGGCTCGCTGCACCACGCCTACCTCTTCGGCGGCCCGGAGGGCGCCGGCAAGGCGCGGGCGGCCGTGCTCCTGGCGCAGGCCGCGAACTGCGAGGGCGGGCAGGCCGGGCCGGGCGGCCTCCGCGAGGATCCCTGCGGCGCGTGCGGCCCCTGCCGGAAGATCGAGCGGGGCCTCCACCCGGACGTCGTGGTGCTCGCCGCGGAGCGGACCATGGCGAAGGCCGGGCGATGGGAGCCGAAGGGCGGCCGCGCGCCGTCGAAGGACATCGTGGTGGACCAGGTGCGCGACCTGGTGGACCACCGCCTGGCCATGAAGCGCTTCGAGGGGCGGCGGCGCTTCGTGGTGATCGACCCGGCCGACGCCATGAACCCGCAGGCGCAGAACGCGCTCCTGAAGACGCTGGAGGAGCCGCCCGAGGACACCACGCTCGTGCTGGTCGCCTCGAGCCCCGACGCGCTGCTCCCCACCATCCGCTCGCGCTGCCTGCGGGTGAGCTTCCGGCCGCTGCCGGCCGCGGCGATCGCGGCGCGGCTGCAGGAGGAGGGGATCCCGGCGGAGGAGGCGCGCGTGGCCGCGGCGCTCTCCGGCGGCTCGCTGGGCCGGGCGCGCGCGCACGCGGGCGACGCGGCCCGGCGGCCGCTGCGGGCCGTGGCCCAGGCGGCGGCGCTCCGGCCGGACGACGCGGGCGCGTGGCTGGCCTGGGCGGCGGACCCGGGCGCCGACCCGGCCCAGGCGCGCGCGAAGGACCGCGACCGCAAGGCCGAGGTGAAGGAGCTCGCGCCGGAGATCTGCGAGCTCATGCTGGTGTGGCTGCGCGACGTGCTGGCGGTGCAGGCCGGCGCGGACCGGCTCGCGGTCGCCGACCTGGAGCCCGCCACGCGCCGGGCCGCCGCGGCGCTCCCGCCCGGCGAGGTGGTGCGCCGGCGCGGCGAGGTGCTCCGGACGATGCGGGCGCTGCGGCAGAACGCGACCTCGCAGCTCGCCCTCGAGCGGCTGATGATCGGGTGGTTCCATGGCCGGGCCTAGGGCCGGGGGAGGGCGCGCGCGCGCCGTCGCCGGGGCCACCCTGGAGACCTGCCTGGAGGAGGCACGCGCCGGGCGCGCGCAGCCGGTCTACCTGTTCGACGGCGACGCGTTCCTGTCGCTCCGCGCCGCGCGCGAGCTGGCCGGGGCGCTCGTGCCGGAGGCGCAGCGCGCGCTCAACCTGGTCGAGCTGGACGCCGCCGCCTCGCCGGCCGAGGTGGCGGCCGAGCTGGCCACGGGCGGCCTGTTCGGCGGCGGCAAGCTGGTGCTGGTGCAGGAGCCGGCGTTCCTGACCGCGAAGGAGGACGCCGCGGACGCGTTCCGCGCCGCCATGAAGAGCTGGGCCGACGGCCGGCAGCGCGACGGTGCGCGGCGCCTGCTCGCGCTCGCGGGCAAGGCCGGCATCGGCGCGCGGGCGCTCGCGCCGGGCGAGGACGGCCGGGTGCCGGAGGGCGCCCGCTCCGCGCTGGCGGAGGAGCTGGGCGTGCCGATGGACGGCGCCGCCGCGGCGTTCGTGGACGCGGCCGCGCGGTACGCGCAGGAGCGCGAGCTGAAGGTGGGCAAGGGCGAGGACGCGGGCGCGCTCGACGCCGCGCTCGCCGCCGGCCTGCCGCCCGGCCACGTGCTGGTGATCGCGGCGGGGAAGATCGACGGCCGGCTGCCGGTGGTGAAGAAGCTCGCCGCGGCGGGGCGCCGGGTGACCACCCAGCTCGAGAAGGAGGGCACCTGGGACGCGCAGCGGCTGGTGCTCGGGCCGGTGCTGGAGGCGCTGCTCGCCGGCACCGGCAAGCGGGTGGACCGCGGCGGCGAGGCGCGGCTCGCCGAGCTGGTGGGCGAGGACGCGCGCACGCTCGCGTCGGAGGTGGCGAAGCTCGCCGCCTACGTGGGCGACCGCAAGGTGATCGGCGCGGCCGACGTGGACGCGGTGGTGACGCGGGTCGCGTCGGATCCGTTCTTCGCGCTCGGCAACGCGGTCGAGGCGCGGGACCTGCCGCTCGCGATGGGCGTGCTCGACCGCTCCGTGGCCGACGGCGCGAGCCCGTTCATGCTGCTCGGCTCGCTCGCCGCCACGGTGCGCCGGCTGGTGGTGGAGCGGGAGCGCGCCCGCGCCGCGGTGGGTGAGCGGCGCATCGGCTCGTTCAACGAGTGGCAGGCCGAGGTCCTCCCGTCCATCGACGAGGACGAGCTGGACGGCAAGAAGCCCTACGGGTTCTGGATGAAGTACCAGGCGTCGGCGCGCTTCTCGCGCGCGGAGCTGCTCGACGCGCTGGCCGGCCTCGCCGAGGCCGACGTCGCCATGAAGAGCGGGCAGGACGGGCGCGTGCGCCTGGAGCGGGTGCTGATCGGCCTGCTCGCCCGCGACAACCGGGAAAGGAGCACCCCTTGAGCCAGCGTCTCCTCGTCACGAGCGCGCTGCCGTACGCGAACGGCCCCATCCACCTCGGCCACCTGGTCGAGTACGTCCAGACCGACGTCTACGTGCGCTTCCGGCGCGCCTGCGGAGACGACGTCGCCTACGTGTGCGCCGCCGACTCCCACGGCACGCCCATCGAGGTGAACGCCGCCAAGGTCGGGATGACGCCGAAGGCGTTCGTGGAGAAGTACCGCGCCGAGCAGCACGCCGACTTCCACGCGTTCGGGGTGGAGTTCTCGACCTACTACACCACCGACTCCGACGAGAACCGCCGCTGGGCCTACCGCGTGTACGACGCGCTCAAGGCGAAGGGGCTCATCTACAAGAAGTCGGTCGAGCAGCTCTACTGCGAGGTCGATCGGCGCTTCCTGCCCGACCGGTTCGTGAAGGGCACCTGCCCGAAGTGCGGGACGCCCGACCAGTACGGCGACGTCTGCGAGCACTGCGGGACCACCTACGATCCCCGCGAGCTGAAGGACCCGTACTGCGCCATCTGCCGCTCGTCGCCGGTGGTGCGCGCCAGCGACCACGCGTACGTCAACCTCCGCAAGCCCGACGTGAACGCGGTCATCCACGAGTGGGTGAACGCGGAGGGGCACCTCGAGCCGGCGGTGCGCGAGCAGGTGAAGGGCTGGCTCGCCGACCTGCAGGACTGGTGCATCACCCGCGACGCGCCGTACTTCGGCTTCCCGGTGACCGACCCCGAGTTCCCGGGCAAGTTCCTCTACGTGTGGGTGGACGCGCCCATCGGCTACCTGTCCTCCGCCGAGCACTACTTCGCGGCCGAGGCGCCGGACGGCGAGCGGCTGGCGCCGGCCGAGTTCGAGCGGCGCTACCTCGCGGTGGGCGCGCCGGCCCGGCTCGAGCACTTCATCGGCAAGGACATCCTGCGCTTCCACGCGGTGTTCTGGCCGGCGATGCTCTGGGCCACCGGCCTGAAGCGCCCGGACCGGATGCCGGTCCACGGGCACCTCACCGTCAACGGCGAGAAGATGTCGAAGTCCCGCGGCACCTTCGTCACCGGCCGGACCTACCTCGAGTCCGGGCTCGACCCGGAGCTGCTGCGCTACTTCTACGCGGCGAACCTGGGCAGCGGCGTCTCCGACCTCGACCTGTCGCTGGACGAGTTCCGCAACCGCATCAACGCCGACCTCGCGAACAACGTCGCGAACCTGGCCTCGCGCGTGGCCGCGCTGCTGCAGCGGCTGCCCGGCGGCGTCACCGCGCCGCTCGACCCCGAGATCGCCGCCGCGACGCGCGAGGCGGTGAAGGGCGCCCGCGCCGCGTACCAGGTGCTCGAGACCCGCGACGTGGTCCGCCTGGTGAGCCAGGCCGCCAGCGTCTGCAACCGCCGCGTGCAGGAGACGAAGCCCTGGGAGAACCCGGCCGGCGACGCGGAGCGGAGCGTGCTCTACACCACCGGCAAGGCGCTCCTCGGCCTCGCCCGCGTGCTCGCGCCCATCCTGCCGCGCTTCTCGGCGGCGCTCGCCGCGGCCTACGGGCGGCCCGAGCTGCCGGCCTGGACGCCGGACCTCGAGCCGTTCGACGGCGCGCCGGTGCAGGTGGTCGAGAAGCCGCCGCAGATCGCGCGGGTGGACGCGAAGCAGGTGCAGAGGCTGATCGTGCCGGCCGCCGAGGCGGCGCCGGCGAAGGTCGCGCGCGCCCAGAGCCCCGCCGAGACGGCCACCCGCGCCAGCGCCAAGCCGGCGCCCCCGCCGGTCCCCGGGGTCATCCAGTACGACGACTTCGCGAAGGTGGAGCTGCGGGTCGGGCTGGTGAAGGCCGCCGAGAAGGTGGAGAAGGCCGACAAGCTGCTGAAGCTCTCGGTGGACGTGGGCGAGCCGGAGCCGCGCACGATCGTGGCCGGCATCGCGCAGGCCTACCCGGAGCCGCAGGCGCTGGTGGGCCGGCGCATCGTGGTGGTCGCGAACCTCGCGCCCCGTCCGCTGCGCGGGATCACCTCCCACGGGATGCTGCTCGCCGCCGGCGAGCCGCCGAACCTCCAGGTGGTGACCGTGGGCGAGGGCATCGCGCCCGGGACACGGGTCAAGTAGCGCCTCGCACGGTCCGCCCGCCCGCCTTGCGGGCGGGGCGGACCGGGTTAGATCCGCCCGATGCTGATCGACTCGCACGCCCACCTCGATCTCGACGACTACCGGGGCGACCTCGACGCGGTCATCGCCCGCGCCCGCGAGGCCGGCCTGGCGCGGGTGGTCTGCGTCGGCCTCTGGCGGGGGCCCGGCGACTTCGGCAACGCGCTGGCGCTCGCCGACCGGGACCCCCGGTACTTCGCCGCGACCATCGGGATCCACCCGCACGAGGCCGCGCGCGTGCCGGAGGAGGACTGGGCCCGTCACGAGGCGCTGGCGCGCGACCCGCGCGTCGCCGCGGTGGGCGAGACCGGCCTCGACTTCCACTACGACCACTCGCCGCGCGACGTGCAGGAGTCCGCGTTCCGCCGGTCGCTGCGGACCGCGCGCGCCGCCGGGAAGCCGGTGGTGATCCACGTGCGCGAGGCGGACGCCGCCTGCCTGCGCGTGCTGCGCGAGGAGGGCGTCCCCGAGGCGGGCGGGGTGATCCACTGCTTCACCGGCGACGCCCCGGCGGCGCGCGCCTATCTCGACCTCGGCCTGTACGTCTCGGTGGCGGGCATCGTGACCTTCAAGACCGCCGAGCCCATCCGCGAGGCGGTGCGCATCGTCCCGCGCGACCGGCTGCTGGTCGAGACCGACAGCCCGTTCCTCGCCCCGGTCCCGTTCCGCGGCAAGCGGAACGAGCCCGCGCACGTGGTCGAGACCGCGCGCAAGGTGGCCGAGCTGTGGGGCGCGCCGCTCGAGGAGGTGGCCGCGCGAACCGCCGAGAACACCCGGCGGCTGTTCCGGCTCGCCTGAGCTGCGGCGGGCCGGCCCCGCCCCACCGTCAGCCCTCCCAGCTCCCCCACTCGTCGGCGAGGTCGGGCTCGGCGCCGGGCCGGTTGCGCTCCTTCCAGGTGACGATCTCCCACCCGCGCTTCTCGGCGGCGGCGCGGAACGGCGCCTTGGGGTTCACCACCACCGGCGTGCCGACCGCCTCGAACAGCGGCACGTCCGCGCTCGAGTCGGAGTAGAGGAAGCTGCGGGTCAGGTCGAGGTCGAACCGCTCGGCGATCGCCTCCACCGCCGCGCGCTTGCCGTCCTTGAACACCACCGGCGGCAGGATCTGGTCGGTGATGCGGCCGTCGACGATGCGCGTGCGCGTGCCCACCGCGGCGTGCACGCGGAGGTGCCGGCCCACCTCGTCGATGATGTACTGCGAGGAGCCGGAGGCGATCACCACGAAGTGCCCCGACAGCAGGTGCTTGCGGATCTGCCGGATGGCGCCGGAGGTGATGCGCTTGCGCAGGTGGCGCTCGAAGCAGACGTGGGCGTGCGCCTTCACCTGGTCGGCGTAGAGGCCCTGCTGGCAGCGCGAGCCCACCTCCACCATGTCCTGCTCGGTGAGGCGGCTGCGGGCGTACTCGTAGATGACGCGCGGGATGCGGGACCGGACCTCGGGCCGCATCACGCGCTCGCTGTACAGGTACCAGGTGAAGATGGTCCCGGCGTTGCCGTCGAGGAGCGAGTCGTCGACGTCGAAGATGGCGGCCGTGCGGCCGAACGGGACCATGGACCGGTGCGCCTCCCCCGCGCGCCCGGCGGGCGGCCGCGCGGCCGCGCCGGGCGCGAGGAGGCGATTCTACGACAACTACCCCGCCGGCTTGTCCTCGGGAGCGGGCGTCCCGGCCGGAGCGGGCTCCGGGGCGACGTCGGGCTCGCGGGCCGCCACCGCCTGGTCCTGCGGCTCGGGGGGCGTGGGGGCGGGCGCCTGCTGCTGCTCCGCCTCGGCGGGCGAGGCCGGCTTCTCCTCGGCCGGCTTCCCGGCGTCCTCGAGCTTCTGCGCGAGCGCGGCGAACGGGTTGTGCGTCAGGTTCTTCTTCTCCGGCGGCCGGTGCGGTCCCTTGTCGCCGGGCAGCCGCGGGCCGGTGTAGCCGCGCTTCTTGTCGCCGAAGCCGCCGCCGCCGCCGCCGAAGCCGCGGTGCTCGCGCTGGCCGCGATCCGGGCGCTCGGGCCGGCCCTCGGGGCGCGGCGCCTGCGCCGCCGCCGGGGCGCCCTCGGCCTTCGCCTCGCCGGCGCCCTCGGCCGGCTTCGCCTCCGCGGCGCCGCCCTGCGGGCGCGGCTCGCGCTTGCGATCCCTGGGCTTCTTCGGTGGGCGCGGCTGGGCACCGCCGCCGGCGCTCGCGCCGTTGCGCGGCACGTAGATGACCGGGGTGAGGAGCTCCGGCGCCGGTCCCTTCTTCTCCGCCTGCACGGTCGGCAGGCTGCCGCGCCAGATCGGCTGCTCGTAGACGTTGTTCGCGTCGGTCCAGCGGCGGTTGCCGCCGTCCTTGCCCATCAGGTTGAGCCAGGAGTTCACCCGGCTGTCGATCTCGTCGATGGCGTGCGTGAGCATCGCCTCGAGCGTCATCGGCACCTTGGGCGAGCCGTACTCGAGGCGCCCGTGGTGGGAGAGGACCATGTGCACGACGTGGTGCTCGAGGTCGCGCGAGGCGCCCACGCGGCGCGCCTTGTCGTGGATCCACTGGGCGGTCATGACCAGGTGCCCGATCAGCCGGCCCTCGTCCGTGTACTCGGTGCTCCGGTCGCCGCTCAGCTCGCGGATCTTGCCGAGGTCGTGGAAGAACGCGCCGGCGACGAGCAGGTCGCGATCGACCTGCGGGAAGTGGTCGGCGAGCCGGTGCGCCAGCTTGAGGCAGGAGACGGTGTGCTCGAGCAGGCCGCCCGGGTAGGCGTGGTGGACGGTCTTCGCGGCGGGGGCGCGGCGCAGCCGGGCCGCCACGTCGTCGTCCTCGACGAACGCCTTGATGAGGTCCTTCACGTGCGGGTCGACGACGCAGTCCACCAGCGCGAGCAGCTCGTTCCAGTGCCCCGACTCCGCCTCGGCCGGCCCGGACTTCTCCGGCTTCTTCGGCTCGGGCGGCGGCGCCCACACGAACTCGGCCGCGTCCAGCGTGGTCGGGTCGACCTTGGCGAGCGCCTCGATGCGCAGCTGCGGCTTGCCCTGGAACGCGCCGATGGCGCCCTCCACCTCGACGAGATCCTTCTCCTCGAAGGCCGCCGCCAGCTCCTCGACCTTCTCGAAGGCGCGCGCCTCGAGCTCGCCGGTCTTGTCCTGGAAGGTGACGGAGAGGTACGTCTTGCCGCTCTTCGCGGTGGGGATCGCCTTGCGGGCGACGAGGAACACGCTCTTGGCGCGCTCTCCCTCCTTGACGTCCTTGGCCCAGATCTTGTCCATGGTGCGCGCAAGCTAGCTCAGGCCGCGCGCGGACACAACACGGATTGGGCCCGGAATCGGGCGATCCGCGGCCTCCGCGCGACGCCGCTCCGGCGTGTGCGACGGCGCTCGCGGCGGCCCCGCCGGGGGACGCGGCGCGGCACCTCCGCGGACGATCCGCCACGCCGGTGTTATGGGGTGCCCATGCGGATCGATCCCGGGTCGGATGCGCTCCTGGTGGTGGACCTCCAGCACGACTTCCTGCCGGGCGGCGCGCTCGGCGTCGCCGAGGGCGACCGGATCGTGGAGCCGCTGGCGCGCCTGGCGCCCGCGTTCTCGACCGTGGTGGCGACGCAGGACTGGCATCCGCCCGGCCACGTGTCCTTCGCCTCCACGCACCCGGGGCGCGAGCCCTACGCGTCCATCGCGCTCTCGCAGGGGCCGCAGGAGCTCTGGCCGGACCACTGCGTCCGCGGCACGCGCGGCGCCGCCCTGCACCCGGCGCTCCCCGACGCGGCGGTCACGCTGGTGCTGCGCAAGGGCACGCGGCGCGAGGTGGACTCCTACAGCGCCTTCCGCGAGAACGTCGGCCCGGACGGCCGGCGCCCGTCCACCGGGCTGGGCGCCTGGCTCTCCGCCCGCGGCGTGCGCCGCCTGTTCCTCGGCGGGCTGGCGCGCGACTTCTGCGTGCGGGTGTCCGCCGTCGACGCGGCTGTAGAGGGCTTCGAGGTGGTGGTGCTCGACGACCTGACGCGCGCGGTGTTCCCCGAGCGGCGCGACGAGGTGGACCGGGAGCTCGCGGCCGCGGGCGCGCGGCTGGCGGTCAGCCAGGACCTGATCCGCTGAGGCGGTGCTCAGAACAGCGCGCGCTGGAGCGGCTCGGGCGGCGGCGCGAGGCAGGCGGCGTCGTCGTTCGCGGGCGAGTTGACGCGCGGTGACACGGGGCGGACCGCGAGCACGCCGTCGGCGGGCGCGGGCAGGGCGGGCGGGGGGCCGTCGAGCCACGCGTCGAGCAGCGCGGGGGGCACGAGCAGCGGCATGCGGTCGTGGAGCCGGCCCACCTCGGCGTTCGCGGCGGTGGTGAGGATGGCGAAGGCGGGGCCGCCACCGGGCGCGTCCCCGCACAGCGCCGCGAGCAGCAGCGTGCCCCCGGCGCGCGGGTGGAGCCAGCTCGGCCGACGGTCCGCGGCCGGGCCCTCCCACTCGTAGAAGCCGTCGGCCGGCACCGCGGCGCGCCGCGCCGCCCACGCCTCGCGGAACGCCGGCCGCCCCGCGGCGCCCTCCACGCGCGCGTTGAGCAGGAGCTTGCCGCCCGGGCCCGCCAGCCCGAACGCGGCCGCCTCGAGCCGGCGCGCGCCGCCGCGCCCGCGCAGCACCGGGTGCGGATCGCCGGGCGCCACGTTGAAGCGCGGGCGCCAGCGCGCCGCGAGCGCCGCGTCCACCTCCGCCGCCCACTCGCGGGCGAGCGCGGCGAGGTCGGCCACCGTGAGCGTGAAGCGTCCGCACATGCGCCCGACCATAGCAGCCGGCGGGCGCTCCCGCCGCCGCCGGCCCGGGTGGCGCCCGGCGTTTGCGGCGCGCACGGGCCGGGAGAACCTTGACCCCGGGGGTGGGATGCGCGCGCTCGTCTACGAGGGGCCGTACCGGGTCAAGGTGAGGGACAAGCCCGCGCCCCGGATCGAGCACGGGGAGGACGTGGTGCTCCGGGTGACGCGGGCCGCCATCTGCGGCTCGGACCTGCACCTGCTCCACGGGTTCGTCCCGGACACGCGGGTGGGGAGCACGTTCGGCCACGAGTTCACCGGCGTGGTCGAGGAGACCGGGCCCGCGGTGCGGACGCTGCGGCGCGGCGACCGGGTGGTGGTCCCGTTCAACATCTCGTGCGGGCGCTGCTTCTACTGCGCGCGCGGCCTCTACGGCGACTGCGAGTCCTCGAACCCCATGTCCGACCTGGCCTCGGGCGTGTACGGCTACTCGCACACCACCGGCGGCTACGACGGCGGGCAGGCGGAGTACGTGCGCGTCCCGTTCGCGGACGTCGGGCCCATGAAGATCCCGGACGACCTCGAGGACGAGGACGTCCTGCTGCTCTCCGACGTGCTCCCGACCGGCTACCAGGCGGCCGAGATGGGCGGCGTCCGCGAGGGCGACGTGGTGGCGGTGTTCGGCTGCGGCCCGGTGGGCCTGGTGGCCGCGCGCTCGGCCTGGCTGCTCGGGGCGAGGCGGGTGATCGCCATCGACCGCGTGCCGGCGCGGCTTCGCTTCGCGGAGCGCTGGGCCGGCGCCGAGACGCTCGACCTGGAGGCGGCCGGGTGGGATCCGGTGCCGGTGCTGAAGGAGCAGACCGGCGGACGCGGGCCGGACGTGTGCGTGGACGCGGTCGGGCTGGAGGCGTCCGGCTCGCCGTGGCAGACGCTGCTCGGCCGCGGCCTGAAGCTGCAGGCCGGGTCGGCCGTGGCGCTCTCCTGGGCCATCCACGCGGTCAGGAAGGGCGGGACCGTGTCGATCGTGGGCGTGTACGGGCCGCCCGCGAACCTGGTGCCGATCGGCGCCGCGATGAACAAGGGGCTCACGCTCCGGACCGCGCAGGCGAACGTGAAGCGCTACATGCCGCACCTGCTGGAGCACGTGCGCGCGGGGCGCCTCGACGGGAAGGGGCTCATCACGCACCGGTTCCCGCTGGAGCGCGCCGCGCACGCGTACGCGCTGTTCGGCGACCGGGCCGACGGCTGCGTGAAGTGCGTGCTGGTCCCGGGCGCCCAGGCCTGACCGGCGCGGCGGCGAAGGGGGGGACGGATGCAGGGGATGGGGCCAGGCGCGATGCACCGGGGGGACGGGCCGCCGCCGGGCGCGGGCGTGGACGGCGCCCGCCCGATGCGGCCCGGGGTGCCGCGCGAGCGGCGGGAGACCGCGCTCCCGGACGTGGATCGCGAGGAGCCGGCGCGCCAGCCCGGTGCGGACGCGCTGGGCCGGACCGGGCTCCGCGTGCGGACGCCGGTGTTCGGCACGGCGCAGCCGGTGCGGGGTGCCTCCGGCGCGCTGCGGCGCGCCGCCTACCGGATCCCCGAGCACCGCGCCGGGCGGTGGGCCCTGCTGCTGGCCGCGGACCGGGTGGACGTGCTGGAGCACCGGCTCCGGCGGGCCGGGTGGGCGCTTCCCGCCCTGGCGGCGCTCGCCGCGGGGTACCTGGTCGCCTCCCGCGCCCTGCGCCGCCGGTGAGGGCGCCGGCGCCGGCCCTGCGCCCCGCCGGGCGTCGCGGAGGATCCGCGCGCGGGCGGCGCGAGGGGGACTCGGCGGCGCGTTCTGCTGCTAGAATGGCGGCGGCGCCCGTCGAGGAGGTGTGCTTGCCCGCCGTCACCCGAGTGCTGGTTCCCATCGACTTCTCGCCGTCGTCGCGGGCGGCCCTGGAGTACGCCATCTTCGTGGCCGGCAAGCACGGCGCCGATCTCGACGTGCTGCACGTCTGGGAGCCGCCCGGCTACGTCGGCCCCGACACGCTCGCGCTGCTCCCGGTGGGCAGCGGCCAGCCGGGCTGGGAGCAGACGCGCAACGAGGTGCAGCGCGAGGTGGATCACTTCCTCGCGAAGGCGGCGGCGCGCCCGCGGTCGGTCTCGGTGCGCGTCGAGGCGGGCGAGCCGTCCGACGCGATCCTGGGGATCGCCCGGGACGGCGGCGCGGATCTGATCGTGATGGGGACGCACGGGCGGACCGGCCTGTCGCGCCTCCTCATCGGCAGCGTGGCGGAGGCGGTGCTGCGCCGCTCCACCTGCCCGGTGCTGACGCTGCGGGTCGCCTCGCGCGCGCCGCGGGAGTCGGTGCCGCTGTAGCGACGGGCGGACGCGTCCGCCCGTGAGCGGGGGGGACCAGGGACGGGCGCCGGCGGCGGCTCCGCGGGGCCGCGGCAGGGGCCGGCCCCGAGGAGGAGGTCGTCCCATGACGCTCGTCTGCGAGGCGATGAACCGGGCACCGATGTCGGTGGAGGCGGACGTGACCGCGGCGCGGGCGCTCGCCGTGGTGGAGACCACCGGCGCCGCGCACCTGCTGGTGATGGATCACGACGACCTGATCGGCATCCTCTGCGCGTGCGACCTGCGCGCGGCCGGACCGGACGAGCAGGTCTCGGAGCGCATGAGCGTGCCGGTGATCACCATCCGCCCGGACGCGACGCTGGAGGACGCGGCCGTCACGCTGGGTGACTGCGGGGTGGGGTGCCTGCCCGTCGCCGTGGGCGGCCTGGTGCTCGGCACCATCGGCGAGGAGGAGCTCGCCGCCGCCGGGATCCAGGGCCGGCTGCCGCACCGGCGCTGCCACCCGCGCGCGCACGGGCTGGAGCCGCCAGGCCCACACCTGGCACACCATCACTGATGGTCACGCGCGCGCGCCGGCGCGCACGCCCGCGTGGCCTCCCCCTTGCTACCGGAGCGGGCGGGGGAGGCGCATGCGCAAGCAGACCGTCCAGGCGTTCATGACGATCGGCCCGGTGGTGATCGCGCCGGAGCGAACGCTCGCCGACGCGCACCGGCTGATGCGCGAGCGCGGCATCCGCCACCTCCCGGTGGTGGACGCCGGCGCGCTGGTCGGGGTGGTCTCGCAGCGCGACCTCTACCTGCTGGAGACGCTGCGGGGCGTGGACGCTGAGCAGGAGCGGGTGCGCGAGGCCATGGCCACCGAGCCGTTCGCGGTGCCCCCCGACGCGCCGCTGGACCAGGTCGCCGACCACATGGCCGAGCACCGGCTCGGGTCCGCGGTGGTGGTGGATCGCGGCGTGGTCATCGGCCTGTTCACCACGGTGGACGCGCTCCGCGCGCTGGGGACGCTGGTCCGGCGGCGCGGGACGAGGCCGGCGCGGACCCCGCCCCGAGCGCCTCCCGCCGGCGTGTCACGCCGGCCCGATCGCTGAACGCGCGCTTGCGCAAGCCGTGCGCCAATCCAAGGGGGCCACGCAACTCTCGCGGCCGAATCCCCGGAAACGGCTCGAAAATCGCCGCCGTGCGCCCGGGCACGGCTCGTGAAGAGCGTGTCCGGCATGAGCCGGTTCGAAGCGGACGCCCGCGAGGTGCTGCTGCGGCGTCGTCGCTCGCTCAGCCAGGGGGCCGCGCCGCCCCGCCCATCCGATCCCGCCGCGCGCTGGGCAGACTACGAGTCCATCCCCGGGCCCGTGCCCGAGGGCGTGCGCCGCGAGCTCGCCGACATCGACGCGGCGCTCGACCGCATCCAGCAGGGCCGCTACGGCACCTGCCTCGCCTGCGGTGGCCCCATGGGCCTGCAGCGCCTCCGGGCGATCCCCGAGGCGCGCTACTGCATCGCCTGCAGCGGTCACCACCCCCACGCCGAGTAGCGCCCGGTCCCCGGGAAATGCCCGTCCGCGCCGCCGGTTGAAACGGTGACGCAGCAGGCCGCATCCGGGTGGCGCTCCCGCCTGGGTCCTGCTATTCACCCGGGCGCTCGTGACCACGGAAACCTCCCCCAGGAACGTGCCGGTGCTCGCCTATCCGCTGGGCGACGCGCTCTACCTGAACGTCACGAGTGGCTGCACGCTCGCCTGCACGTTCTGCCCCAAGATCCGCGACGACGACTTCACGGTGGGTGGATTCGACCTGCGGCTGGCGCGCAACCCGGACGCGGACGAGGTCTGGCGCGCGATCCAGGCGGTGGGCCTGGAGGGCCGCTCGGAGGTCTGCTTCACCGGCTTCGGCGAGCCGACCCGCCGGCTCGAGGTGGTGCTCGAGATCGCGCGGCGCCTCCGCGCGGCGGGCGCGCGCCGGATCCGGCTCGACACGGACGGGCTCGCGAACCTGCGCGAGGGGCGCGACGTGGTCGCCGAGCTCGCGGCCGCCGGCGTGGGCGCCGTATCGGTGTCGCTGAACGCGCCGGACGCGGCGGCCTACGCGCGCATCTGCCCGAGCCGCTACGGCGAGGCGGCGTACGACGCGGTGAAGGCGTTCCTCCGCGCCGCCGTCGGCGTCATCCCCGACGTCGCCGCGAGCGCGGTGGCGATGCCGGGCGTCTCCGAGGCGGCCTGCAGGGCGGTCGCGGAATCGCTCGGCGCGCGGTTCCGTTGGCGCCCGTACGACCGGGTGGGTCGCATCCCATCCTCGGCGGGGTCGGCCCGGGTGGGCTGAAGGCCGGAAGGTCCGGGGGAGTAACGGGGTTTTTCAGGTGTCGGCCTCAGCACTTGGCCTCGGGTAGTCACTGGACCTCGAGGCGAGAATGGTGCATAACCTGCGGACCGACGCAGGCTTTGCGCAGGTCAGGAGCAGCATGAGCATGCCGAATGTGGGCGCCCGGCCGGGCAAGGAACGGATCCTGGTGGTGGACGACGAGCAGAACGCTCGCGTCGCGCTTCGGACCATCCTGAGCGAGGAGGGGTACGAGATCGCCGAGGCCGCGGACGGCGAGGAGGCCCTGGCGCTGCTCCCCGGGTTCGCGCCGGCGGCGGTGCTCGCCGACGTGCGGATGCCCCGCATGGACGGCATCAACCTGCTGCGCCGCGCGCGCGAGCAGGGCTCCGACGCGGTGTTCGTGATGATGACCGCGTTCGCGAGCGTCGAGGCCGCCGTCGAGGCGATGCGCGCCGGCGCCGAGAACTACCTCGTCAAGCCGCTCGACGTGAACGCGGTCCTGGTGGTGCTGGAGAAGGCGCTCGAGAAGCTGCGCCTCCAGCGCGACACCGCGAACCTGCGCGAGCGCGTGCGCGAGCGGTACCGGTTCCACAACATCGTCGGCGACGCGCCCGAGCTGCACGCGGTCTACGAGGTGGTGAAGCGCGCCGCGCCCACCCGCGCCACCGTCCTGATCCTGGGCGAGTCGGGCACCGGCAAGGAGCTCTTCGCGCAGGCGCTGCACGAGGAGTCGCCGCGGGCCGACAAGGCCTTCATCAAGGTGAACTGCGCGGCGCTCTCCGAGACGCTGCTCGAGTCCGAGCTGTTCGGCCACGAGAAGGGCGCGTTCACCGGGGCCATCGGCCGCAAGGAGGGGCGGTTCGAGCTCGCCGACGGCGGCACGCTGTTCCTGGACGAGATCGGCGACATCTCGCCGGCGCTCCAGATCAAGCTGCTCCGCGTGCTCCAGCAGCGGGAGTTCGAGCGCGTCGGCGGGACGCAGACGCTCAAGGTGGACGTGCGCCTGGTCGCCGCCACCAACCGCGACCTCGCCGCCGAGGTGAAGAACGGGCGGTTCCGCGAGGACCTCTACTACCGGCTGAACGTGGTGGCGGTGACGCTGCCGCCGCTGCGCCAGCGCAAGGGCGACATCCCGGCGCTGGTGAGCCACTTCATCGACAAGTACTCGAAGGCGTACGGCAAGGACATCCGCGGCCTCGCGCCCGGCACGCTCAACGCGGTGCTGAGCCACGACTGGCCCGGCAACGTGCGCGAGCTGGAGAACGTGGTGGAGCGCGCGGTGGTGCTCTGCAAGGGCTCGGAGCTCACCGCCGACGACCTGCCGCCCACGCTGCGCGGCCCGCGCCCGCGCGAGCGCGCGCCGGGCGCGCTCATCCCGGGCGCGACGCTCTACGAGATCGAGCGCGAGGCCATCCTGCGCACGCTCGAGATGGTCGGCGGCTCCACCTCGCGCGCGGCCGAGATCCTCGGGATCAGCGTCCGCAAGATCCAGTACCGGCTGAAGGAGTACGCCGCGGGCGGCCGGGAGGGCGGGGCCGGGCACGACCACTCCCACGACGGCGAGCACGAGCCCGAGAAGGCCGGCGGGATGGAGTAGGGCGCGGCGCCGCGCGCGCTCACTGCGCGCGCGGGAGCCGCAGCACGAAGCGCGCGCCGCCCTCCGGGCTGTCCTCGATCCGGATGGTGCCCCCGTGCTGCGTCACGATCGCGTGCACGATGGAGAGCCCCAGGCCGGAGCCGCGCGCCTTGGTGGTGAAGAACGGCTCGAAGATGCGGTCGCGCTGGTCGGGCACGACGCCCGGGCCGTCGTCGTCGATGAGGAGGTCGACCATCGCCGGCGCCTCGGGGTGATCGACGTCGGCGGGTGCGGGCCGGCACGAGACGCGGACCAGCCCGCGCGCGTCCACCGCCTCGAGCGCGTTCAGGCACAGGTTCACCAGCACCTGCCGGAGCCGCTCCTCGTCCCCCGCCACCGGCGGCACCGGCTCGAGCTCGCGCTCCAGGCGCACGCCGCGGCGCTCGGCCTCGCCGCCGAGCAGGTCCACCACCTTCGTGATCACCGGCGCGACCTCGATGGCCTTGCGGACGAACTCGCGGGGGCGGGCGAACTGGAGGAAGTCCTCCAGGATGTGGTCGAGGCGGCGGATCTCGTCCTTCACCAGCGTGAGCGGCTCGAGCAGCGGCCCCTGCCGCTCCGCCTCGAGCTTCTGGATGCGCCGCTCCAGCACCGAGAGCTGGAGCGCCGCGGCGTTGAGCGGGTTGCGGATCTCGTGCGAGAGCCCGGCGGTCATGGTGCCGACCGCGGCCAGCTTCTCGGCCATCTGCGCGCGGCTGGCGAGGTCGCGCTTCTCCTGGTGCAGGCGCACCTGGCGCATGGCCTGCTCCACCGTCAGCAGCAGCTCCTGCGTGGCGCACGGCTTCACCAGGTAGGCGCAGGCGCCGGCGCGCACCGCGGCCACCGCGGACTCCAGCGTGGCGAACCCGGTGAGCAGCACCACCTCGCCGTTCGGCGAGAGCTCCTTCAGCCGCGGCGCGAGCGCGGTGCCGTCGCCGTCGGGGAGCTTCAGGTCCACCAGCGCCACGTCGAAGCCCTGCTCGGCGAGCGCGAGCGCGGCGGCGCAGCTCCCGGCCCCGGCCACCGCGTAGCCGGCGCCCTCCAGGATCTCGGAGAGGTTGTCCACCAGGCTGGCGTTGTCGTCCACCACCAGCACGCGCGGCCGCCGCGGCCCGCCGCCGTGCTTCACGGGGCGGGCACCGGCGAGGGGGCGCGGGCGCCGTGGAGCCGCTCCACCGCGGCGAGCAGCGAGGCGGTGTCGAACGGCTTGTGGAAGAAGCCCTGGTGCGGGAGCGCCGGCCAGGCGTCGTGGTGGGCGGTGACGACGATCATGGGCAGGGCGGGGTACTTGGCGGCGAGGCGCTGCATGGCGGCGCCGTCGGGACCGCCGGGCACGCGCAGGTCCACCAGCGCGCAGAACGGCTGCACCGGCCCGAGCCGCTCGGTCTCCAGCACCGACGCGGCGGTCACCGCGGCGAAGCCGCGCGAGCGCAGCGCCTCGCAGAGGTTGTCGGCGAGCCGGGGGTCGTCCTCCACCACCACCGCCAGGCCGTCGCGCCGGGCCACCTCGAGCAGCTCCACCAGGTAGGCGGCGTTCACCGGCTTCTGCAGCACCGCCACCAGCCCCTCGCGCCGCGCGGCCTCGAGGTCGTTGTCGCCCACGTAGGCGGTGATGACCATGGCCGGCGCGCCGGGGTCCACGCGGCGCAGCTCGTGGACGAGCTCGGCGCCGCCCATGAGCGGCATGCGCATGTCGGTGAGGATGGCGTCGAAGCGGGTCCCGCGCGCGAGCGCCAGCGCCTCGGCGCCGTCGCCGGCGAGCGCGACCTCGTGGCCGGCGTCGCGCAGGATCTCGGCCAGGTTCTCCGCGAAGTCGCGGTTGTCGTCCACGATGAGGTAGCGGCGCATGCGGGATCCTCCGCTCAGGCGGGGAGGCGAACGGTGAACCGCGCGCCGCCCCCGGGCCGGTCCGAGTACTCGACCGAGCCGCCGTGGCGCTCGGCGATGCGCTTCACGAGCGCCAGGCCCAGGCCGATGCCCTTGTCCTTGGTGGTGATGAGCGGCTCGAACAGGCGGCGGCGCGTGGCGGGGTCCACGCCGGGGCCGGTGTCCTCGACCGCCACCTCGAGCGCGCCGTCGTCGCGGCGCGCGCGGACCGTCACCGCGCCCTGCGGCGCCGCCGCGAACGCCGCGTTCTCGAGCAGGTTCACGAACACCTGGCGGAGCTGGCCCGGGTCGCCGTCCACCGGCGGCAGCCCCTCGAAGCCCTCCACCGCGACCGACACGCCCGGCGCGTGCTTCACCGCGGCCGCGGCGGCGGCGACCACCTGGCCGACGTCCACCGGCTCGCGCGCCAGCGGCCGGTTGCGGATCATGTCGAGCAGGTTCGTGATGATCCCGTTCGCGACGCCGAGCTGCTCGCCGATGCGGTCCACGTGCTTGCGGGCGCGCTCGTCGTCGCCCACCCGCCCGCGCAGGATGTAGAGCGAGGTCTCGATGACGCCGAGCGGGTTGCGCAGGTCGTGGCCGATGGAGCCGACGAGCTGGCCGAACGTCGAGAGCCGCTCCACCCGCGCCTGCTGCGCGAGCAGGTCGTCGCGGTAGGTGTGCAGCATGATGGCGAGCTCGAGATCGAGGATCTTCGCGAGCGCGTTGCGCACCCGCTCCAGCTCGGGCGGGTCCGCGTTGAAGCGCTCCCAGGAGACGCGCATCAGCTCGGTGCGGATCACGTTCATCGCGCCGAACATGTAGTGCTGCGGCAGGCCGATGCGGACGTGGACGCGGCCGATCCGGGTCCGGTGCTCCCAGTACCCCTCGTCCCACGGACCGCTGAGCAGCGTGTCCATCCAGCCGATCAGGGTCACCTTGAGGTGACCCACCCGGCTCTCGCCCCCCACCAGCGCGGTGCGCGCCCCCTCGTGCGAGAGGATGCGGTCGTAGAAGACCTGGGCGATCCGGTCGAGCTGCGGCGCGGCCGCGCCGTGGAGGGCGCGGAGCGCCCGCTCGTCCCCGGCATCGAAGCGGACGTAGCGCTTCAGCTCCTCGAGCACGGTCTCGGGCATTCGACCCCTATGTAAGGGGGGCCCGGGCGGCCGGTCAACGCGCGTTGCCCCGGGCGAGCCGGCGGGCGGCCGGACATGAGGGGCGATCTAGGCCTGGCCGGCCCGCTCCCGCGCCTTGACCGCCTCCGAGACCAGATCGAGGTCCCGGACCACGTCCGCGGCGAAGCGCACGAAGTCGGCCTCGGTGACGATGCCGACCAGCAGCCCGTCGTCCTCGCACACCGGCAGGCAGCCGAACTTCCGCTCGAGCATGAGGCGCGCGGCGTGGGCCAGCCCGGTCCCGGGGCGGACCGCCACGGGCTCGCGCGTCATCACCTCGGAGACCGCGCGGTCGCGGGCCGCGGGCGCGCCCGCCTGTCCGGAGCGGAGCAGGTCGCGCTGGGTGAGCAGGCCCACCAGCTTGCGCTCGCGGACGACCGGCAGGTGCCGGATCCCGCCCAGCTTGAGCAGCGACTCGGCCAGCGCGAGGTCGTCGCTCTCGCGCACGGTGACGAGGTCCCTGGTCATGAAGTCCGCCACCGAGATCATGAGGCCTCCGCGCGCGCCCCGCGCGCGGCGAGTGTAACCCGGGACCGGGCGCGCGGCATCCCGCCTCGCGGACCTCAGCGGACGACGAGCACCGGCTTCGAGCTGATGTGCACCAGGCGGTCGGAGACGCTGCCCAGGAACATCCGGGCGACCGCGCCGTAGCCGCGGCTGCCGACCACCACCATGCCCACGTCGATGGCCGCGGCCTCCTCGGCGATGGCCTCGGCCGGGGAGCCGTAGAGGACGGTGGTGGAGACGTCCAGCCCCGGCTCCTCCAGCGCCTTCACGGCCTTCTCCAGCAGCGCGTCCGCGTAGGCGCGGTGCTCCTTCTCGACCTCGGCGATGGTGAGGCCGTAGACGTCGGGCGGCAGGAGCAGCTTCGGGACGACGTGCACCAGGGTCAGCTTCGCCCCGAAGCGCAGCGCCACGTCCGACGCCATCCGCGCCGCCTTCAGCGAGGTGTCCGAGCCGTCCACCGCCACCAGGATCCGCTTCATGGCCGCTCCCCTCCGGTGCAGGCACCGCCTTTCCCCTTCAAGGGGGATGCCGGCGCGGGCCGCGAGAGGAGGCGGGACGCGCTGGCGCGCCGGGCCGGTCAGCGAGCCTCGCCCGTTCCAGCGTCCGATCGGCCGCCGCGATCTCCAGGCTCGCCCGGAACGCTCGCCGGGCGAATCGCGGGTGCCGCGCGGGCGCCTGGGCTCCCCCGCCTGTGCGGGTGGCTCCAGCGAGTCTGCCCGGGATGCGCGAGACGCGTCCCTGGGACGACGGAGAGCAACGGAGAGGCCAGCCGCGATGGGTGCGGCGCCGGGTAAGGCGGGGAGGTGTCCGACCGCGGGCGAGGGGACGGCGCCGGGAAATCCGCCGGCGGACCGCGCGGGCGCTCGGGGGCTCGCGGCGCGAGCGCGCAGCCGCGGCGCGCGTGGGCCGGGGGAGGCGTGCGCGTGCCGCGGCCCCACGCCGGCGGAGACGCACGGTCCGCGCGCGCCGGCGCGAGCGGCGTGTGCGAGAGCGCGCACCCGCGATGCGGCACCGCCGGTGCCCGAGGGACACCGGCGGCCGTGGAGCGAGGCTGGCGGGGAGGCGAGGGCGGCGGAGGCCGCCCCTCGATCAAGCCTGCTTCGAGCCCTGGTCCGACGACGACTGCGTCGGGGTGCTGCCGTTGCCGGACGCGGTCGGCTTCTCGTCCTCGCCGCCGAACGCCTTCTTGAAGCTGCGGATGCCCTGGCCGAGGCCCGCGCCGAGCGCCGGCAGCCTGCTCGCGCCGAACAGGATCACGACGATCGCGAGGATGAGCAGCAGCTCCGGCATTCTGAGACCGAACATGGGGGTGTTCCTTTCGTCGCCTGACGCGCTCCTCTTCTAACAGGGATCAGGCCGCGTTGTCTTCCATCGCGAGCGCGGCGAGGCGGCGCTGATCCAGGACCCTCACCCCGCGCGACGCGTCCACCACGCCGTCCTTCTCGAGCTTGGTGAGGCAGCGCGAGAGCGTCTCGGGGCGCATCCCGAGGAGGCGCGCGACCACCTGCTTCCGCACCGCGTTGGGCCGGTCGGCGAGGAACCTCGCATGGGCGAGCGCGAAGCGGGCCACGCGCGAGAGGCAGTCGCCCTGGCGCCAGTTGACCTCGTCGCGCTGCTGCCGCGACTCGGTGAGCAGCAGGTCGAGCACCACGCGCGCGGCGCTCTTGTCCGGGCCCACCCACTGCGAGAGCGCGTCGCCGCCGATGCCGCAGATCTTCACGCGGGAGAGCGCGCGCACCTCGAACGGCGAGGGCTCGGCCTGCATCGCCTCGGTGCAGAGCAGCGAGCTGGGGCCGCGGAGCGAGAGCAGCAGCTCGGAGCCGCGGGGCGAGACCGCGGAGAGGGCCACGAAGCCCTCCTTGACGAAGTAGACCGTGCGCGGGCGCTCGCCCTGGGCACAGATGGTCGCACCCGATTCGCGGGTGGTCGGCGTCAGCCGGCAGCGGCCCTGGGACGCGACCCCGAGCGAGCAGGAGCCGCAGTCCGAGACGGGAGTGTTGGAGAGCACGGCTGGATCCTCCGGTGGCGAACGGCGTCTTGATCGGCGTCTGTTTGCACGAGCTAGGCCCGCGAGAGAGCGGGGTTTTGCCCGCCTGCCGCCGCAGACGTTGCGTTTTGGCCCGGATCAATACTCGCTCTGCGCACCTTTTGCGATCGGGCCGCCGCGGCCCCGGTACGTGGCATGATGCGGTCCACGATGGACAGGCTCCTCCGCATCCGCGACGGCATCCTCGCCGCGCTGCTCCCGGTCGGCGCCGAGGACGTTCCCTCCGAGGAGGCGCTCGGCCGCTGGCTCGCGTCCCCCGCGCTGGCGAGCGTTCCGGCCCCGCCGCACACGTGCGCCGCCATGGACGGCTACGCGGTGCGCGCGGGCGACGTGACCGGGCCGGCCGTGCTCCCGGTCCGGCAGACGATCTACGCCGGCGACGTGCCCGCCGCGGCGCTCGCCCCCGGCGAGGCGGCGCGCATCTTCACCGGCGCGACGGTGCCCCAGGGCGCGGACGCGGTGGTGCGCGAGGAGGCGACGCGCGAGGAGGGCGGCGGGGTCCGCTTCCTCGAGGCGGCGCGCCGCGGCGAGCACGTGCGCCAGGCCGGCGAGGACGTGCCCGCCGGCGGGCTGGCGCTCGCGGCCGGCGTTCGCGTCGGCCCGCGGCAGGCGGCGCTGCTCCGGGCGGTGGGCGGGCCGGTCGTGTCGGTGCGCCGTCGGCCGCGGGTGGCGGTGCTCTCCACCGGCGATGAGGTCGTGTCCGGCCGCACGCCGGACTCGAACGGCGAGGCGGTGGCGGGGCTGGTCCGCGCGCTGGGCGCGGAGGTCGAGCGGCGGCCGGTGCCGGACCGGCTCGAGGCGGTGGTCGCCGCGATCCGCGACGCGCTCGCGAGCGCCGACGCGGCGGTGACCATCGGCGGGGTGTCGATCGGCGCGCGCGACCTCGTCCCGGAGGCGCTCGCGCACCTGCAGGCCGACGTGCGCGTGCACGGCGTGCCCATGAAGCCGGGGAAGCCGTTCCTGTTCGCGCTCGCCGGCGGCGCGCCGGTGCTGGGGCTGCCGGGCAGCCCGTCGGCGTGCCTGGTCGCGTTCGAGGTGTTCGCGCGCCCGGCGCTGCTGGCGCTGTGCGGCGCGGCCCGGACCGAGCGGCGCGTGGTCCCGCTGCGGCTGGCCGCGCCGGCGGAGGGGCGGCCGGGCCGGGCGCGGCTGCTGTGGGCCGCCGTGGAGCCCGGCGGGCGCGCGCGGCCGCTGGGCCGCGACTCGGCGCAGGTGCGCGGGCCGGCGCTCGCCGACGCGCTGCTGTTCGTGCCCGCCGACGCCGGCGACCTGCCGGAGGGCGCGGAGGTGGCGGCGTGGCTGCTCGAGGACTGCGCAGGGTGACGCGGCGGGCGCCGCCCATCGTGGCGGTGAGCGGGCCGAGCGGCGTCGGGAAGACCCGGCTGCTGCGCCGGCTCGTGGCGGAGCTGGCCCGGCGCGGCCTGCGCGTCGGGATCCTGAAGCACACCGGCCACGAGCACCCGTTCGACCGGCGCGGCAAGGACACCGAGGTGCTGCGGCGCGCCGGCGCAGTGGCCGCCGCCATCGAGGGCCCCTCCGGCATGGCGTACTTCGGCCCACCCGCCGGCGGCGCCCGCGCGCTCGCCCGCATGTTGCCGGCGGTGGACCTGGTGCTCGCCGAGGGCTGGAAGCGCGAGCCGCTGCCGCGGATCGAGGTGTACCGGCGCGGCGTGTCGCCGGAGTTCCTGTGCGCGCGCGACCGGCGGGTGTTCGCGGTGGTGACCGACGCGCCGCCACCGCGCCCGCTCCCGGCGTTCGAGGCCGACGACGCCTCCGGGCTCGCGGACCTCCTCTGCACCCGCCATCGGCTCGGGCCCGCCCCGCGGCGCAGGGCGGGCGGACGGTCCGCGGCGCCGCGCCGGCGCGGGTGATACAAACGGGGCCGATGCCCGCGCTCCTGTGCCCGTTCCTCCTGGCCGCGGCCGTGGCCGCCGACGCCGCGCCCACGCCGCCGCCCTCGGATCCGTTCCTGCGCCAGTACGCCGAGACGCGCGGCTTCCGCGCCGGGCGGCCCACCGGCGTCCAGCTCTCGCCGGACGGGCGCACGGCCCTGTTCCTGCGCTCCGGGCCGCGGTCGCGCGCGCAGGCGCTCCTCGAGACCGACCTCGCCACCGGGGTGACGCGCACCGTCGTCGAGGCGGACGGGGCCGGGGCGCTCTCGCCCGAGGAGGCGGCGCGCCTGGAGCGGCAGCGCATCACCGCGCGCGGCATCACGCACTTCGTGCTCTCGCCGGACGGGGCGCGGGTGGTGTACGGGCTGGGCGGGCGCCTGTGGCTGCTCGACCGCTCCGCCGGCCGCGCGGCCCCGCTGCCGGGCTCCGAGGGCGCGCTCGACCCGCGCTTCTCGCCGGACGGCCGCGCGCTCGCGTACGTGAAGCGCGGGGACCTGTACGTGCGCGCGGTGCCGCGCGGACCCGAGCGGCGGCTCACGCGCGCCCGCGGGCCGCAGGTGACGAACGGCCTCGCCGAGTTCGTGGCGCAGGAGGAGATGGACCGCGACGAGGGCTTCTGGTGGTCGCCCGACGCGCGGCGGATCGCCTACGCGGAGGTGGACGAGTCGGCGGTGGAGCGGCGCATGCTCTGCGACCCGGCGCGCCCGGCGCGGCCGTGCGAGGCGCGTGCCTACCCGCGGGCCGGCACGCCCAACGCCGCCGTGCGCCTGAAGGTGGTGCCCGCCGCGGGCGGTCCGGCCGTGGAGATGCGCTGGGACGCGGGGCGCTACCCGTACCTGGCCGCGGTGCGCTGGTCGAAGGGCGGGCCGCTCGCGCTGCTGGTGCAGGACCGGCTCCAGCGCGAGGAGCGGCTGCTCGCGGCCGATCCCGCCACCGGCGCGACCCGCGCGCTGCTCGCCGAGCGCGACGACGCCTGGCTGAACCTGTGGCCGGGCATGCCGGCGTTCCTCCCCGACGGCCGCTTCTGGTGGGTGACCGAGCGCGGCGGCGCGCCGGAGGTGGAGCTGCGCGCCCCCGACGGCGCGCGGCTCGGGCTGGCGGTCCCGCGCGAGCTCGGGTACGCGGCGTTCGCGGGGGTGGACGGCGACGCGCTGGTGTTCGCGGGCGCGCCGGATCCCACGCGCGAGGAGCTGTACCGGGTGCGGCCCGGCTCGGCGCCCGAACGGCTCGCGCTCGGCGAGCCGGGGCCGGCGACGCGCAAGGCGGTGCTGGCGCCGTGCGGCGGCAACGTGGCGGTCACCTGGAGCACGCTGCGCCGGTTGCCGGTCACCGCCGTGTTCGCCGCGGACGGCGCGCGGCTGGCGGTGCTGCCGAGCGTCGCGGAGGAGCCGGCGTTCGTGCCCACCACCGAGCTGCGGCAGCTCGGCGGGGCGGACGGGATCCGGGCGGCGGTGCTGCGGCCGCGCGCGCTCGGCGCCGGGGCGCGGCTGCCGGTGGTGGTGGACGTGTACGGCGGCCCGGTGCCTGCGTACTACGTGCCGCAGGTCGCGCACCGGCCCATGCTGATCGAGCAGTGGCTGGCCGACCAGGGCTTCCTGGTGGCCGTCTTCGAGGGGCGGGGCACGCCGCGCCGCGGCCGCGCCTGGGAGCGCGCCATCGCGGGCGACCTCGGCACGGTGCCGCTCGAGGACCAGGTGGCGGCCCTCGAGGCGCTCGGGCGCGAGGTCCCGGAGGCCGACGTGGCGCGCGCCGGGATCACCGGCTGGTCGTTCGGCGGCTACCTCGCGGCGCTCGCGGTGATGCGCCGGCCGGATCGCTTCCAGGCGGCGGTCGCGGGCGCGCCGGTCGCGGACTGGGAGCAGTACGACACGTACTACACCGAGCGCTACCTGGGCCTGCCCGGCGATCGCGCCGAGGCGTACGCCCGGAGCGGGCTGCTGGCCTGGGCGCCGCGCCTGCAGCGGCCGCTGCTCCTGCTGCACGGGACGGCCGACGACAACGTGTTCCTGTCGCACTCGCTCGCGCTGGCCGACGCGCTGTTCCGCGCCGGGCGCCCGTTCGAGCTCGTCCCGATCGCCGGCGCGACGCACGCGGTGCCGGAGCCGCTCGCGGCGGAGCGGCGCTGGGAGTGGACCGCAGGATTCTTCCGCCGGACGCTGGGCGCGGTGCGACCCGGCCCCGCCCTCGCGCCCGCGCCCTGATCCGGGGATTCCGCCGGCGCGCGAGACCCCGGCCCCGGCGGGGGAGGGTCGCCGGCCGCCCTGGCTCGGGCGCGGACGGTCGGTGAATGCGCCCGCCGCTTACACCCACGGTCACGGGACTGACGCTCCGTCCGCGTGGCGGTAGGGAATCCTGGCCCGGCATCGGGCGGGGGGCGGATGCGCGACCGCAGCGCCGAAGGGATGGAGGGCGAGGAGATCGGGCTCGCGTACGGCTCCGCCACCGCGGCGCGTCGCGACGCGGTCCCGCAGCTCGAGCACGGCCTGCTGGTCCGGACCCGCGCGCCGGTCACCCCGGGAGACTGGCTGCGCGTCCGGCTCGTGCTCGCGCAGGAGCGCGTCGAGCTGCACCTCGCCGGCGAGGTGCGCTGGGCCACGCCGCTCGCGAGCGGCGCGATCGCGGCGGTGGAGCTCCGGCCGGCCTCGCACCGCGATCGCGTCCAGCTCGACCTGCTGTTCCAGCGGCGGACGGCGGGCGCGGCCCCCGAGCCGCCGGCGCCCGGGGACGCTCGCGCAGCGGGGCCGCTCACCGCCGCCCTGTTCGCCCCGGATCCGCTGCTCCGCGCCGGGCTGGCCGCGGCGCTCGAGGCGCTGGGCCGGGCCGGCGGGCGCGCCGTCGAGGTGGCGGCGCTGCCCGATCCCGCGGCCCTGCTCCGGGCGCTCGCGGCCACGCCCCACGGCCTGGCGGTGCTGGACTGCGACGCCGTCGGGGCCGCCGCGGCGCCGCTGCTCGCGGCGCTCCGCGGGCATCCCGGCTGCGCGCGGCTGCCGGTGATCCTGCTCGCCGCCGGCGGCACCAGCGACGCCGAGGACGCGCACGCCGTGGTGCTGGCCAAGCCGGTGGACCTGCGCCGGTTCGGCGAGCTGGCCGCGGCGCTGCTCGGTGCGGGCGGTCCGTGTCAGCGCGCCGACGCGCCGGGCGCGCCAGCGGCGTGACGCGGGCGCAACCCCGCGCCGCGACGGGCGCGGCGGCGGCGGCACCGCCCTTGCTCTGCTGCGAGGGATGGCCCATGTGTCGCTCTGCCTCATCGCGAAGGACGAGGAGCGGATGCTCCCCGGGTGCCTGGAGTCGGTCCGGGGGGTCGTCGACGAGATCGTGCTGGTCGACACCGGCTCCACCGACCGGACCCGCGAGCTGGCGCGCGCGGCCGGCGCCAGGGTGCTGGAGCGCCCGTGGGACGACGACTTCGCGGCGCCGCGAAACCTCGCCGCGGCGCACGCCACCGGCGACTGGATCCTCCCGCTCGACGCGGACGAGCGGCTCGCGCCGGGCGCGGGGGTGGCCCTGCGGCGCGCGCTGCGGCGCGCCACGTTCGACGTGGGCCTGGTCCGGTGTCACAACGCGGACGCGCCCGACGCGCCGGCGGGCGAGGTCCTCTCCGGCGTGCGGCGCGCCGGGCCGCCGGCCCTGCTGCCGCGGGTGGTGCGGCGCGCGCCCGGGCTGCGCTGGACCGGGCGGATCCACGAGAGCGTGCTGGAGTGGGCCGCGGCGCGGGGCGGGCGCATCGCCGCGCTGGAGGTGGACCTCGTGCACCTCGGCTACTCGAAGGAGATCTGGGACGGGCGGGGCAAGCGCGCGCGCAACCTGGCGCTGCTGCGCCGGCGCGCCGAGGACGAGCCCGACAGCGTCATCGCGCTCGGCTACCTCGCGGCGGAGCTGCTCGCGCTCGGGGAGGCCGAGGAGGCCGGGGAGATCGCGGAGCGTGCCTGGGCCGCGCTGGACCGCCAGCCCCGCCACCGCTCGATCCGGCGCCTCGCGGTGGTCCGGGCGGCGCTCGCGGTCCGCCGCGGCGACGCCGCGGTCGCCCTCGAGGCGGTCGACCGGGCGGAGGCCGCCGGCGGCGCGAACCCGGACCTGCCGTTCTTCCGGGCCTGCGCCCTGGAGATCTCCGCCGGCGCCCCGGGCGCGCCCGGGCGCGAGGAGCGGCTGGCGCGGGCCGCTGCCGAGCTGCGCCGCGCGCTCGCGCTGCTGGAGGGCGGGGTGTTCGACCAGGTGATCTACGCGCGGCGGGCGCGGGCGCTGGCGCGCCTCGGCGCGGTCGAGCTGCGGGCCGGCCGGGCGGAGGCGGCGCGCGCGGCGTACCGCGCGGCGCGCACCCCGGCGCATCCGGCGGACGCGCTCGCGCCGGCCGAGGGGATCGAGGCGGCGGCCGGGGAGGCCGAGGCGCTGGTGGCGCTGGGCCGGGCCGGGGAGGCGCTCGCCGCGCTCGAGCCGGTGCTGGCCGCGGGCGGCCCACCGCGCGCCTGGGCCGCCGCGGCCCGGGCCGCGCACGCGCTCGGCGCGCTCGAGGACGCGCGGCTGTTCCTGGCGCGCGCGCGGGCGGCGGCCGCGGGCTGATCAGCGCCCGCCGGCCGCGAGCCGCGCGGCGGCGGCCTCGAACGCCTCGGCGATGGGGGCGAGGGCCCGCTCCGCCTCGCGCGCCGCGCGCGCGTCGCGGGCCAGCGCGGCGGCCCCGAGCCGATCGCACACGAAGCGGTAGATCGCCGCGAGCTGGTCGCAGAGCTCCGGCGCGCGCGGACGGTCCAGGGTGGCGTGCAGCTCCACCACGATGTCCGACGCGAGGGTGAGGGGGCGCGCCGCCTCGGCGGCGGTGCCGCGCTCGAGCGCCTCGGCGCCGGCGCGGACGTTTCGCAGCGCCGCCTGGAACAGGAGCACCATGAGGCGCTCGGGGGAGGCGGTCTGGCGCTCGGCCTGGGCGTAGCGGCGGGCGGCTGGGTTCACGGGCGTACCTCGGGATCGGGAGGGAGGGTGGGGAGGCGGCGCGGGGCTCGTGGCCCGGGATCATCCCGGGAGGACGGTGCGGTGCGGCGCTACCCGCCCAGCAGCTTGAGCGCGAGCTGCGGCGTCTGGTTCGCCTGGGCGAGCACCGCCACGCCGGCCTGCTGCAGGATGTTCGCGCGCGCGAGCCGCGAGGTCTCCTCGGCCACGTCGGCGTCGCGGATGCGGCTGTTCGCGGCGGACAGCGCCTCGGCGAACGACTGGATGTTCGCGATGGTGCTCTGGAAGCGGTTGCCCACGGCGCCCAGGTCGGCGCGGCTGCGGGAGATGGTCTCCATGGCGGCGTCGAGGGTGGAGAGCGCGTCGCGCGCCCCGGTGGCGGTGGTGAAGTCGAGCGTGGAGGCGTCCAGCCCGAGCGCGCTGGCGGTCGCGTCCAGGGTGGAGAAGCCGATGCGGTCGTCGCCGGACGCGTCGCTCTCCACGCCCACCTGGAACCCGAGCGCGGTCCCGGTGCCGTCCAGCAGCGGCGTCCCGTCGTACTTCGTGACCGCCGCGATCCGGTCGATCTCGGCGCGGAGCTGGTCGGCCTCGGCCTGCACGTAGCCGCGCTCGGTGTCGCCGATGCCGTCGGAGGCGGCCTGCATGGCCAGCTCGCGGAGCCGGCTCAGCACGTTGGAGGTCTCGTTCAGCGCCGCCTCGGTGGTCTGGATCACCGAGAGGCCGTCGTTGGCGTTGCGCGCCGCCTGGTTGTAGCTGCGGATCTGCGCCTCGAGCTTGGTGCTGATGGCGAGCCCCGCGGCGTCGTCGCCGGCCCGGGTGATGCGGTAGCCGGAGGACAGGCGCGACATGGAGGACTCGAGCGCGGTCTGCGTGGTGGACAGGTTCCGCTGCGCGTTCAGCGAGGCGATGTTGGTGCGGATGGACAGGGACATGGTCGGGTCTCCGGGGCGCGCCCGGCTGGACGCGAGGGGCGCTTCACCCCGGGATTCGGCGCGCTCCGGCCCGGGCTTAAGGGCGGCGGCGCGATCCGCGCGCCGCCCGCCTCAGCCGCGCCGGTACGCGGCCGCGGCGCGCCGCGAGCGTGCGGTCCGGTCGAGCGCGTCGGCCAGGTGGGCGCGGCCGGCCTCGGCGCGGGCGAGCGCGCGGCGCTGGGCGTCGGCGGCGCGGGCCAGGGCGCGCGGGTCCAGGCGGGCGCGGGCGGCGGCGAGCGCCTCGCAGGCGGCCGCGGCCCGGCGCACCGCCCTCGCCGCGGCGGCCACGTCGTCGCGGGCGAGCGCGGCCTCGACCTCGGCGAGCGCGTCCTCGAGCAGGGTGCTCATCGCGCCGTCCCGGGGCGCGCCCCCGGCCCGAGCAGCGGCGCGACGGCGCGCTCCGCCTCGCGGGCCAGCGCGGCGTCGCCGAGCAGCGCCGCGTCGGTGAGCCGGCGCGCCGCCCGCACGCAGGCCGCCGCGAGCGTGCCCTGGCCCTCGGGCGCGTGCTCCGGCTCCAGCGCGAGGCGGACCGAGACCAGGTGGTCCACCGCTGCGCCCAGGGCGCGGACGGCCTCCGCGGACCGCCGCGCCTCGAGGGCCGCGGCGCCGGTGCGCATCAGCGCGATGGCGCGGCGGAGGTGGCCGCCGGGATCGCACGAGGCGGGTCGGGGGCACGGCGCGGCGAGGCAGGCGGTCACGATCAGCTCCCCTTCTGCTGCTGCGTGGTCTGGCCGGCGAGGAAGCTCCCGATCGACTTGAGCCCGCTGACGGTGTTCTCCATCGCGGTGAACTGGCGGATCAGGTTCTGCTGGAAGGCGTCGATGCGGAGCTGCAGCGCGGCGGCCTGGCCGTCGAGGTCCTTCACCGTGCGGCCCAGCCCCTCCTGCCGGAGCACCAGCGTGCCGCCGCCGGCGCGGGTGTGGTCGGTCACGAGCGACTTCACGACCGCGGCCAGGCCCGTCCCCGAGTTCGAGAACAGCGCGTTCACGGCGGCGGGATCGCGCGAGATCGCCGAGGCGAGCGTGGTCGCGTCGATGGAGAGGCTGCCGTCGCGGGCGGTCTTGACGCCCAGGTCCGCGAGCGTGCGCACGGTCGCGAGCCCGGGCACCTCGGTCACCAGCACGCGCTGGAGCCGGGCCTGCAGCGAGCGCAGGGTGGAGTCGCCGGCCAGGGTGGTGGCGCGGTCGGCGTCCTTCGCGACCGCGAGGTGGCGCTGCACGAGCCGCATCACGCCGTTGTAGGCGTCCACCAGCTTCTGCAGCCGCGCCTGGGTGCCGTCCGGATCGGTCCCGAGCACCAGGTCCTCCGCCGGGCCGCCCTCGCTCGTGAGCGTGAGCGTCACCCCCGGCAGCGCGTCGGCGATCACGTTGCCCGTCCGGGTGAACGTCAGGCCGTCGACCTCCACCTGCGCGTTGCGCGCGGCCTCGATCTCCGCGAGGCCCGGCGCCTGGCCGGTGGCGCCGGCGTCCGGGGTGAAGGCGATGGACAGCGCGTCCGCGGGCGCGCCGCCCGGCGGGTGGCCGGTGTCGCGGGCGGTCACGGAGAGCCAGGACGACGTGCCGTCGTCGAGCACCACCGCGGACACCGGCGCCCCGCTCTGACGGATGGCGTAGGCCACGTCGGCGAGGCTGGTGCCGTCCGCGACGGCGATGGGGGGGAAGGCCGTGCCCTGGACGGTCAGGCGGAGCGTCCCGCCGGCCACGCCGACGCCGTCGGCGAACGCGTCCGAGCGCCACTTGGCCGGGCGCGCCAGCGCCTTCACCGCCACCCGGTAGCTGCCGGCGACCGCGTCCGTCCCCGGGGCGGCCGAGAAGGACTTCGGGCTGGAGCGCGCCTGGGTGGAGAGGACGCCGTGAGCGCCCAGGTCGGCGGCGGCGGCGGAGAGGGTGGACAGCCCGGAGATGACGTCGCCCAGCGCGGAGATCTGCGTGCGGAACGCGGCCTGCCGCTGCCGGAGGAGGCCGAGCGGCCGCGACTCCAGCTCGACGAGCTTTTCGACGATTGCGTTGGTGTCCATCCCCGAGGCGAGACCGCCCGCGCGGAACGATGCGTCCATGTAGGCCTCCGGCCGCTCCCCGGCGCGTGGCCGGGGAGCGGCGCGCGAAGTTCACCGCGAGATCACCCGAGCAGCTTCAGCGCGAGCTGCGGCATCTGGTTCGCCTGGGCGAGCACCGAGACGCCGGCCTGCTGGAGGATGTTCGCGCGGGCGAGGCGCGAGGTCTCCTCCGCCACGTCCACGTCGCGGATGCGGCTGTTCGCGGCGGACAGCGCCTCCGAGAACGACTGGATGTTGTTGATGGCGCTCTGGAACCGGTTGCCCACCGCGCCCAGGTCGGCGCGGTTCTTCGAGACGGTCTCGATGGCGGCGTCGATGGAGGAGAGCGCGTCGCGGGCGGCGGTCCCGCTGGTGAAGTCCAGCGTGGACGCGTCCAGGCCCAGGCTGGACGCGGTCGCGTCCAGCGTCGAGAAGGAGATCTGGTCGTTGCTCGACGCGTCCTTCTCCACGCCCACCTGGAAGTTCAGCGAGGTGGACGTGCCGCTCAGCAGCGCGGTGCCGTTGTACTTGGTCACGTTGGCGATGCGGTCGATCTCGTCGGTGAGCTGGTCGGCCTCGGCCTGGACGTAGGCGCGCTCCTTGTCGCCGATGCCGTCCGAGGCCGCCTGCATGGCGAGCTCGCGGAGCCGGGTGAGGATGTTCGAGGTCTCGTTGAGCGCGGCCTCGGACGTCTGGATCACCGACAGGCCGTCGTTCGCGTTGCGCACGGCCTGGTTGTAGCTGCGGATCTGCGCCTCGAGCTTGGTGCTGATGCCAAGGCCGGCGGCGTCGTCGCCGGCCTTGGTGATGCGGTAGCCCGAGGACAGGCGCGACATCGACGAGTCGAGCGCGTTCTGCGTGTTGGACATGTTTCGCTGCGCGTTGAGCGAGGCGATGTTCGTCCGGATCGAGAGGGACATCCGTGCTTCTCCTTGGTGGTGTGGCGGGGCGACCGTCTGGTCGCCCTCACCCTCCGCATCGGCGCGTCGGCGCCCGGCGATAAGCCGGCGGCGCCGTCGGTCACCGCAGCCGGTCGAGCAGGGTGAGCTGGAACCCCTTCGCGGTGGCGGTGAGCGCCGCGTCCAGCGCGCGCTGCGCCAGGGCCAGCTCGCTCGCGGCGGCGATGGGGTCGGCGTCGGCCAGCTTCCCGATCGCGATCCGCGCGGCGTCGCGGGCGGCCTCGCCGGCGCGCGTCGCGGCGTCGAGGGTGGCCATGGCCGCGCCGGCCGCGCCGCGGCCGGAGGCGAGCTGATCGGTGCCGCGCGCGAGCGGCGAGAGGGTGGCGCGGACGGCCTCCGGGTCGTTCGCCTCGAGCGCCGCGGCCAGCGCGCCGAGCGTGGCGAGCACGTCGACCCCGCCGCCCGCCCCGGCGATGGCCACGTCGGCGCGGACGCCGGCCGGCTGCCGCACGCCCGGGGCGATCTCCACCTCGCGCACCCCCCCGTCCCCCTGGTACGCGCCGCCCGCGTCGAACGGGGGCGCGCCATCCCGGAACCCGCCCAGCAGGTAGCGGTTGCCCACCTTCACGCCGAGGCTGGCCACCGCCGAGGCCAAGATCCCGCGCACCTCCCGCGCGCCCGCCGCCCGCTGCGCCGCGTCGTAGGGGGCGCTCGCGAACATCGTCGCGAGCTCCTGCGCGCGCGCGAGGCCGTTCGCCACCTCGCCGAGCGCCGCGTCCACCGCGGCGAGCTCGTCCGAGGCGCGCGCCGTGGCCGTGGCGATCGCGTCCATGCGCTGCACCTTCACCCGCTCGGCCGCGATGCGCGCGGCGGCCCCGGGGTCGTCGCCGGGGTGGACCACGCGCACGCCGCTCGCGGCCTGCGCCACGGCGCGGTCGAGCCGCGCGCGGGCCTGGCCGCCCTCGAGGGCGGCGCGGTCGAAGGTCATCCGGTCGGTGACGCGCATTGGCTACTCCAGCTTCAGCAGGGTGTCGAACATCTCGGAGGAGGCCTGGATCACCTTCGAGATGGCGTCGTAGGCGCGCTGCGCCTTCTCCATCTCCAGCAGCTCCTCGTCCACCGAGACGCCGCTGGCCGACTCGCGCATCGTGGCGAGGTGGCCGGCGAGCCCCGCGTCCTGGGCGGCGGACGCGGCCAGCCCGCGCGCGGCGGCGCCGAACGTGCCGGTGATCCGCGAGAGCGCCCCGGTGGCGTCCAGGCCGGCCAGCAGGTCGGAGCCCTGGCCGGTCGCGATCCGCGTGGTCGAGGTGGCGAGCAGCGCGAGGACGTTGCCGGCGTCGCCGGGCTGACCGGCGGCGCTGGCGGTGGCGAGGCGCGAGGGATCGGCGGCCACCGCGGCGGACACCGCGATGCGCCGGGCCGCGCCGGCGGCGGTGGCGCCCACGTCGAGCAGGTCCCGCCCGGTGCCGCCGTCGAGCCCCCAGCCGGCGCGGTGCACGGAGTTGAGCTGGTTGCCGACCGCCCAGGCGAGCTGGTCGAGCGCGGTGATCGCGTCCTTCAAAGGGCCGGACGACGCGTCGACGAGCCCGCCCAGCTCGCCCCCGGGCGCGACGTCCGCGCAGACGCCGCCGGTGGCGAGCTGCACCGAGAGGTGGCCGTCCGGGCCGGGCTGCGGGAGCAGCGTGGAAGCGCTCAGGCCGGCGACCAGCGCGGAGCCGCCGGGCAGGAGCAGCGAGACGTCGCCCTCGCTCGTCGCGGCCGGCGTCGCGCCGGTGAGCTCGGCGAGGCGGTCCACGGAGCGCTGGCGGGCGTCGAGCAGGTCGTTCGGCTCGCCGGCGCCGACGGCGCGCGCCGCCCGGATGTCGCGGTTCAGCGCGGCCACCTCGGCGGCGAGGGCGTTCGCGTCCGACAGGCCGGCGGCGATGCGCGCGTCGGCGCCGGCGCGCGCGTCCTCCAGCCCCTGGCGCGCGCGGTTCAGCGAGAGCGCGAGCGTGCGGGCGGCCGCGACCGCCGCCTGGCGGAGGCCGGGATCCGAGGGCGCCTGCGACAGCTCGGTGAGCGAGGCGTAGAGGCCGCCGAGCGCCTCGCCGGGCCCGCCCTCCGCCTCCGGGTCCAGCACCTGGACCGCCCCGAGCAGCGAGGACGCCGCGGCGGAGCGGGCAGCCCGGCCCTGCGCCGCGGGGAGCTGTGCCTCCAGGAACCGGTCGCGCGCCTGCGTCACCTGCGCCAGCGTGGCGCCGCGGCCGATCCAGGCCCCGCCGGCCTGCTGGGCGGGGAGGGTGGTGGCGAGCACCGCGCGCTGGCGCGCGTAGCCGGGGGTGTTCGCGTTCTGCAGGTTGTGCGACGCGGTCGCGGCGGCGGCGCGCTGCGCCGCGAGGCTGGCGGCGCTGGAGGAGAGGATGCTCAGCAGGTCGGCCACGGAAACGCTCCTCAGGCGCGGCGGGCGGCGGCCGCGGGCGCGCCGCGCCGGTCGTAGGCGGCGGGGCGGGGGCTGAGCGCGGCGAGGTAGCCCTCGACGCAGGCGCGCGCCCCGGCCGCCAGCGCGAGGTTGATCCGGTCCCGCTCCGCGATCCGGGCGGCGAGCGCGCGGACGTCGGCGAGCAGCACCCCGAGCGCGTCCGCCGCGCCGGGCGCCCGCGCCCGCAGCCGGGGCAGGGTCGCCTGGCCGCCGGGGGCGGCGCGGGCCAGCGCTGCGGCGAGCCGCTCCTGCAGGGCCGCCACCTGCGCGTTGAAGCCCGCGCGCGCGCTCGCGCCCTCGAAGATGCGGGCTGCGTCGAGCGCGCGCAGCGCCTCGGGCACCGCGCCGGCGCGGGCCGACTCGGCGCGGAGCGCGTCGCGCAGCGCGGCGGCGGCGGCGAGGACGTCCTCCATCGGCGGCCTCACCGCTCGAGCATCGCGCGCAGCTGCGCGGTCAGCTCGGCGTCCTCGAGGATCCGCTGCGCGATGCGCTGCGGATCCGGCCGGAAGGTGCCCTGCTTCACCGCCGCCTCGATGGCCTCGAGCCGCACGGCGCGGTCCTGCGCCGCCCCGGTCCGGGCGGTGGCGGCGGCGGCCTCGAGCCGCGCCAGCGACTCGGTCGAGACCCGGTCGGCAGCCGGCGCACCCGCCTCCCGGGTGCGCGGCGACCCCGCGGTACGTCCCGCCTGGACGCGACGGATCTCTGCGGCATCGTTGATCTTCATGGAGACCTCCTGCTCACGGTCCGCTCCTGCCGCGCTCATCGGCACGCTGTGCGTAGATCTTGAGGGCTCGCGCCGGATCGATCGCCCGGCCCCTCATCCGGACCTCGAAGTGGAGGTGCGGCCCGGTGGAGCGGCCGGTGCTCCCCACCAGCGCCAGCTCGTCCCCCGCGGCCACCACCTGGCCCGGGCGGACGCGCACCTCGGCGGCGTGCCCGTACAGCGTCAGCAGGCCGCCGCCGTGGTCCACCTCCACCGCGTTGCCGTAGCCGCCGCGCGGTCCGGCGCGGACGACCACCCCGGCCGCGGGGGCGCGCACCGGCGTGCCCTCCGGCGCGGCGACGTCCACGCCGTCGTGGCGGGTGGCGGCGCCGGTGAGCGGATCGGCGCGCGGGCCGAACGCGCTGGTGAGCCGGCCCAGCAGCGGCGCCGCGAGCGCGCCGGGCGCGACGCCCCGCGGCAGGGACGGGCCGGCCGGCGGGGCCGGCGCGGGATCTCCGGCGCCTCCGAGCGATCGGGTGATCTCGCCGGCGAGCCCGATGCCGCCCGAGCGCGCCACCGCGTCGGAGAGCGCGTCGGCGAACAGGTCGGCGCGGACCCCGGCGCCGGCGCCCTCGCCGCCGCGGAACGCGCCGCTCGTCTTCACGATCTCGCGGAGCAGCATGGCCTCGAGCGCCTGCGCGGCCTCCCGCAGCCGCGGATCCGCGGCGGGCGCGGCGGCGGGCGCGATCACTCGAGCACCTCGAGCTCGGCGTCGAGCGCGCCCGCGGCGCGGATCGCCTCCAGCACGGCCACGAGGTCGCGGGGGCTCGCGCCGAGCAGGTCGAGCGCGCGGGCGAGATCCTGCACCGAGGCGGTGGCGGGCAGGGCCACCACGCCGCCCCCGGCCTCCGTGGCGGCGGCGCGGTCGCGGGTCGCCTCCACGGTGCGCCCGGCGCCGAACGGCGCCGGCTGCGACACCGCCGGATCGCGCTGCACGCGCACCTGGAGGCCGCCGTGCGCCACCGCCACCGGGCGCAGGCGCACCCCTTCCCCGGCCACCACCGTCCCGGTGCGCTCCGACACGACCACCCGGGCGCGCTGATCGGCCTCGACCTCCAGCAGCTCGATCTCGGCGAGGAACCCCACCACGTCGTCCTTGCGCGCCGGCGGGGGCGAGAGCTCCACCGCGGCGGGGTCGACGGCGCGCGCGGTGCCCGCGCCGAGCTTCGCGTTCACCGCGGCGGCGAGCCGGCTCGCGGTGGTGAGATCGGGCCGGCGCAGCGCGAGCACGAGCGGCGCCTGGCCCAGCGCGAAGTCCACCGCGCGCTCCACCGCGGCGCCGCCCGCCACCCGGCCGGACGTCGGCGTGTTCTTGCGCAGCTCGGCGCCGCCGGCGCCCGCGTCGTACCCGGCCACCTGCACCGGGCCCTGGCCGACCGCGTAGACCTTCCCGTCGCCGCCGGCGAGCGGCGTCACGAGCAGCAGCCCGCCCGCGAGCGAGCGCGCGTTCCCCATGGAGGCGACCGCCACGTCGATGCGGGTCCCGGGGCGCGCGAACGGGGGCAGCCGCGCGGTGACCATCACCGCGGCCACGTTGCGCGCGCGGACGTCCTTCGGGTCGATGCGGATGCCGAGGCGCCCGAGCATGCCCGCCACCGACTGCTGCGTGAACAGCACCCGCTCCGAGTCGCCGGTGCCGGCCAGGCCCACCACCAGGCCGTAGCCGTAGAGCGCGTTCTCGCGGACCCCGACCACGTCGGCGAGCTCCTTCACCCGCGCGGCGGCGGCGGGGGCGGGCACCGCGAGCGCGGCCGCGAGGGCGAGGGCGAGGGCGAAGGCGGGGACGGGGATCGGTCGTGCGGGCATGGCGGGGGCTCAGAACGGCCAGAACCAGCCGAGGAGGCGGGAGAGCCAGCCCTGGCGCTGGTTGTCGGAGAGCACGCCGCGGCCGGTGAACTCGATCTCGGCGTCGGCGACCATGGAGGACTTCACGCCGTTCTCCTGGTCGATGTCGATCGGCCGGACCACGCCGGAGATGTAGAAGTGCTGCTCCTCCGCGTTCACCAGCACCACCCGGTGCCCCTCGATGAACAGGTTGCCGTTGGGCAGCACCTTGCGGACGACCGCCGGCACCGTGGCGGTGAGCCGCTCCGTGCGCGCGGTGGAGCCGAGGCCCTTGAACCCGGTGGTCGCGCCGCCCTTCAGCGCGTAGGGCGTGTCGAGCGAGGTGAGGAACGCCTCGATGGACGCGTTCAGCTCGCTGCGCCGGGTGAGGTCGGTGTCGGCGGAGCGCTTCGCGTCCGCGATCTCCTCGATGCGCACGACCACCAGGTCGTTCTCGCGGAGCGCGCGGGCGTCGGTGTAGAGCATGGACGCGGCGCGCCCCTCGCGCCAGGTGGAGCCGGCGGATGCGACCTGCGCCTCCTGCCCGGCGGCGTCCGGCACGGCGTAGTCGCGGCGCTTCGGGACGTGGCCGGCCACGTGGGCCGGCCCGCAGGCGGAGAGCGCGAGGACCAGCGCGGCGAAGGCCGCCACGGCGAGGGCGACGCGGGTGAGCGGGTTCACGGGACCTCCACCAGGATCCGGCCGTCCTGCAGCCGGCCCTCCACGCGGCGGCCGCCGGGGAGGAGCGCGCAGGCGCGGCCGCGCACGCAGGGAACGGCGCGGGCCTCGCGGGTGATCTCCAGGCCGGCCGCGCGAACCACCACCTGCACCGGCGCCCCGGGCGCGGGGCCCGCGCGGACGTCGGCCCCGGCGAGCAGCGTGCCGGACGCGAGGGCGCGCGCGGCGCGCGCGCCGGACGGAAGCCCGGCGAGCGGGGAGCGCCCCGGCAGGCGCTCCGCCTCGGCCGGCTCGACCGCGCCGGCGAGCGGCTCGCCGCCCGCGACGGCGCGCGTGGTCCGCAGGGCCGGGCCGGTGACCCGCACCGCGGCCCAGGCGAAGGACCGGCACGGCCGCCCGGCGCCGTCGCGGCCGTCCACCTGCAGCGGGGTCTCCCCCGAGGCCAGCACCGGCCGCAGCGCCCGGAAGGCGGCGGGCGCGCAGCCGGAGGCGCCGCCGCGGAGCGCCTCGACGCGCGCGCGCGCGCCGTCGGGCGCGAGCGCCGCGGCCACGGCCGCCTCGGCGGAGGCGGCCGCGGGCGGACCGCCGGAGGCGGCGAGCAGCGCGGCGGCGAGGTGGAGGGCGGCGGGCATGCGGGGCTCAGCGCAGCGAGGTGAGGCGCTGCAGCATCTGGTCCGCGGTCTGGACCACGCGCGAGTTGAGCTCGTAGGCGCGCTGGGTGGCGATCATGTCGATCATCTCCTCGACGGCCTTCACGTTGGCGCCCTCGAGGAAGCCCTGCGCGAGCGTGCCCGCGCCCTGCTCGCCGGGGCGGGCGTCCACCGCCTCGCCGCTCGCGGCCGTCTGCAGGAGCAGGTTCCCGCCCGCCGCCTCCAGGCCGCCCGGGTTCGGGAACGTGCAGAGCTCGAGCCGGCCCAGCTCCTGCGGCGCCTCGCGCCCCGCGACCTGCGCGCGCACCGTGCCGTCGGCGTCCACCGTCACGCGGGTGGTCTCGGGCGGGAAGGTGATCTCCGGGTCCACCACCTCGCCGCGGGCGGTGACCAGCCGGCCGGCCGCGTCCACCCGGAAGTTGCCGGCGCGCGTGTACGCGAGCGAGCCGTCCGGGCGCTGCACGCGGAAGAAGCCGTCGCCCTCGATGGCGAGGTCGAGCGCGTTGCCGGTGGTGAGCAGCTCGCCCTGGCCGAAGTTGCGGACCGTCGAGCCGGTGCGCACGCCCAGCCCGACCTGCAGCGCCGCCGGCGCGGTGCCGCCCCGCGGGTCGGGCGCCTCGGCGCCGTGGATCGTCTCGGAGAGCAGGTCCTCGAACTCGGCCCGCTGGCGCTTGAACCCGGTGGTGCCGGTGTTGGCGAGGTTGTTGGCGATGACGTCCATCCGGAGCTGCTGGGCTTCCATTCCGGTGGCGGCGGTGTAGAGCGAGCGGAGCACGGGGATCCCTTTCACTTCACGCGCGCCACCTCGACGGCGCGCTGGTCGAGCTGCCGGTACGTCTGGATGGCCTGGAGCGAGGCCTCGTAGGCGCGCTGGGCGGAGACGAGCTGGATCGACGCCTCGAGGGCGCCGGCGTTGCCGAGCTCGAGCTCGCCGCTGCGCACCGCGCCCTCCGCCGGCAGCGCCCGTCCGCCGGCGCCCGGCGCGAGGAGCGACGGGCCGACGCGGTCCACCGGGCCGTCGAGCCGGGCCAGGCCCAGCGCCGCGACCTCCACGTCACCGGCCCACACGCGCCCGGCCGCGTCCACCCGCGCCTCGAGGTCGGGCGGGAGGACGATCGGCTCGCCGCGGGGCGAGAGCAGCGGCCGGCCGTCAGAGACGAGACGCCGATCCGGGTCGAGCGTCAGCCGGCCGTCGCGCGTGTAGGCGGTGCCGCCGCCGGCGGTGCGCACCGTCAGGAACATCCCGGCCTCCGGGACCACGTCGAGCGCGTTGCCGGTCCGCTGGGTCGGGCCGGGGCGCAGGTCGATCCCGGTGGCGACCGCCGCCGCGTAGCGCTTGTCCTGCGCCGCTCCGGGCGCGAGGAAGCTCTCGAACGCCGGGCGCGCCGCCTTGAACCCGGGCGTCTGCGCGTTGGCGAGGTTGTCGGCCACGGCGTCGAGCTGCTCCGCCCGGGCCACCGCGCCGCACATGCTCACGTAGATGCCGTCCGCCATGTCCGCGTCTCCCGCCCGGCACCTTCGCAAGGGGCGCGCCAGCCGGGCGCGCCAGGGGACCGGCGCGGCCGGCAAGGCCCGCGGCGTGCAGGGCGGGGCGAGCGGGGGCGAGGAGGGGCGGCGTGGCGCGGACGCGGCTGGATCGGCTGGTGAAGGTGCGCGAGCGCTCCGAGGCGCGCGCGCAGGAGGACCTGGCGCGGGCCCGCGGAGGCGTGGCGCGCGCGGCGGAGCGGCTGGAGGCGACGCGCGCGGGCGCCCGGATCGACGGGCGCGGGGCGGGGGCGGCCGGGCTGTGGGCGGTGGAGGAGATCGCGCACGCGCGGGCGCTGCGCTCGGTGGAGGCGGCGGAGGCCGAGGTGGCGCAGGCGCTCCGCCGCGAGCGCGTCGCCCAGGCCGGGCTGGCGAGCGCGCGGAACGAGGCGGAGGCCGCCCGCCGCGCCCGCGAGCGGAAGCTCGAGGAGCAGCGGGCGGAGCAGGAGCGGAAGGAGCGTCGCGCGCTGGACGAGCTCGCGACGCTCGCGTTCAACCGGCGCGCCTGAGCGCGGGCGGGCGCGCCGAGGCGGCGATCGGCAGGTGCGACAGCAGCGCGCGCGGCGCGGCCCCGCGGGCGCGCACGGCCGCGCGGCCCGGGTCGAGCAGCATCCAGGGCGCGCGCGCCTCCTCCGGCCCGGCGGCGCCACGGGCCAGCCGCACCACGGACTTCGAGAACCCGTCCTTGCCGCGGGGCACCAGCGCGAGCGGCGCGTCGGACGGGCGCATGCGCTCGAAGCCGAGCTTCTGGTACACGGCGAAGGCGCGCGGGTTCTCGGCCTGCAGCGTGACCCGCCCGCCGGCGCCGGCGCCGCGTGACAGCGTCACCGCCCGCTCGACCAGCGCGCTGCCCGCGCCGCGCACGGTGCGCGCATCGGGCGGGTCGGCCGGGCCGAGCAGGTTCCAAGGGGCGGTGGCGAGCAGCTCCACGAACGCGGCCCCGGGGCACACGAACAGCGACGTGACGGCCTGGATGCGGCCGCGGTGGACGGCGGCGTGGACGGTGCGCTGCTCGGTGACGCCCTCGCCCTCCTCCTCGCCGGCCAGCACGCGGGAGAGCTCGCCGACGATGCGCAGCGAGTCCTCCAGGCGGGCCCGCGTCGGCGGGGTGACCCCGCGGGCCAGGAAGGCCTGGGCGGTCAGGATCCAGCCCCGCAGCTCCTGGGCGAGATCGGGGTCGTCGGGCTCGAGGGAGGTGAAACGGAAGGTCGCCCGCCCCGTGGGACGGGCGCATCGTTCGTCTGGGTCGTCGTACGACGGCATGGCTCAGCGTGCTCCTGGCGGCGCATCCGGCGCTCGCCTCGACCGCGCATCCTCGCCTGCGGGGACATCCCGGAACGGCGGCGCGATCGCCCAGACGACAGCACCGGGCCCGGAGCCGGTAAAGCTTTCCGCGAACGGCCGCCCGTTTCGCGGGGTTCCGCATGTCTTGGGACCGATGTAGGCCCGCGTACTACCCGAAAACGTGGTCGGATGTCGTCACGTATCCGACATGAGCGCGCGGAGCCTCTTCACGGCCTCCGCGTGGAGCTGGCAGACGCGCGGCTCGGACACGCCCAGCACCTTCGCGATCTCCCGGTAGGTGAGCGCCTCGTCGTAGTAGAGCGCCAGCAGCACCTGGAGCCGCTCCGGCAGCGCCGCCACCATGCGCGCCAGGGCCCGGCGCCGCTCGGCCGCCCCGAGGGCCTCGTCCGCGGGCAGGGCGGGGGTGGGCGCGAGGTCGTCCTCGACCGGCACGGGCGGCGACGCGAGCAGGAGCAGCTCCCCCACCTGCTCGGCGGGGAGCTCCGCCGCCTCGGCCACCTCCACCGGGTCGGGCTCGCGGCCGAGGGACTGCTCCAGGCGGGCCCGGGCCGCGAGCACGCGGTCGGCGTCCGCGCGGAGGCGCCGCGGCAGGTGGTCCATCCGCCGCAGCTCGTCCAGCATCGCGCCGCGCACCCGGTGCTCGGCGAAGGTCTCGAAGCGGACGTCGTGCGCCGGGTCGTAGCGGCGCGCCGCCTCGAGCAAGCCCATGGCGCCGGCGGACCAGAGATCGCCGGGCTCCACCGCATGGCCGGTGCGGGCGGCGAGGCGGCGGGCGCAGCGATCGAGCAGCGGCGCGTGGCGCCGGAGCAGGGCGTCGTCCGGCTCGGGGGCGGGCGGACCGTAGCGGGCGAGGGCGGCGAGGGCGGCGTGCATCGGCGGACCTAGGCGGCGGGCTGCCGCTCGCGGAGGAGCTGCTGCCAGAACAGCTTCACGCCGCCGGGCAGGGTGGCCGGTGGCGGCGACGAGAGGATCGCGTCGCAGAGCCCCTCGAGCGCGCGGCTGGCGGGGGACCGCGGGTAGAGCTCGACGAGCGGCTGCTGCACGCGCCCGGCGCGGGGCAGGTCCTCGTCGCGCGGGATGGAGCCGAGGTAGGCGAGGCGCGCGTCGAGGAACTTGCCGGTGACCTGCGTCAGCCGGCGGAACACGTCCCGCCCCTGGAAGTCGGCGGCCTGGTTCGCGACCACCCCGAACCGCGTCACGCCGGCCTGCTGCGACAGGACCTTCACGGTGGCGTAGGCGTCCGAGAGCGAGGTGGGCTCGGGCGAGACCACCAGCAGGGCCTCCTGCGCCGCGCCGGCGAAGAACAGCACGTTGTCCCCGATGCCCGCGCCGCAGTCCACGAGCACGAGGTCGAAGCGCCGGTCGAGCGCCTCGAAGGCGGAGACGAGGGCGAGCTTCTGCGCGTCGGAGAGCCGCGTGAGCGACTGGATGCCGCTCGACGCGCCCAGGACGCGCACGCCGCGCGGGCCCTGCGTGAGCACGTCCTCGGCGGTGGCCGCGCCGTCGAGCAGGTGGCCGAGGTGGTGGGTTGGGCAGATCCCCAGCACGATGTCGGCGTTGGCGAGGCCCAGGTCCGCGTCCACCAGCAGCACGCGGCGCCCGGCGCGCGCGGCGAGCACCGCCAGGTTGGCGGAGATGTGGGTCTTGCCCACGCCGCCCTTGCCGCTCGTCACGGCGATCACGCGCAGCGGCGGGGCGGGGTCGCGCGGGGGGACGCGGTCGCGCAGGCCCTGGGCCTGGTCGGCGACGGCGCGCTCACGGGGATCGTTCACGGGGCATCCTCTCCGGCGACGAGGTCCACCAGCTCCCCGCCGCCGAGCGCGTGCACGTCCTCGGGCACGCGCTGGCCGTTGGTCACGCAGGCGATGGGGCGGCACACCCGGACCGCGGCGGAGAGCACGCTCCCCGGCCCGGCCGCCTCGTCGAGCTTGGTCAGCACCAGGCGATCGGGCGCGAGCGCGCGGTAGCGATCGGCGACCGCCGCGAGCTCCAGCGCGCCGGCCGCCGCGGAGACGGTCAGGTGCAGCTGGACGCGCGGGACGGAGCGGACCAGCGCCGCCTGGCGCTCGACGTCCTCCACCGACGCGTGGCCGGCGGTGTCCAGCAGCACGAGGTCCACGTCGGAGAGCCGCTCCAGCGCGCGCCCGAGCTCGCCGCGGTCGCGCGCCACCAGCACCGGGACCTCCATGATCCCGGCGTAGCGCGCGAGCTGCTCGGCGCCGCCGAGCCGGTAGGTGTCCACCGTCACGAAGGCGACGCGCTTGCGCGTCTCCAGCAGCGCGCGCGCCGCCACCTTGGCGAGCGTGGTGGTCTTGCCCACGCCGGTGGGGCCCACCGCGGCGATCACGCGGCGGCCGTCGTGGAGCCACGGGGCACGGCACGGCACCAGCCGCTCGCCCAGCAGGTCCTTCACCGCGCGCCAGGCGCGGCCCGGGTCGGCGCCGCCCAGCTCCAGCGCCGAGCGGACCAGCCCCTCCGCCAGCGCCGGCTCCATCCCGCGGCCCACCAGCCGCGCGTAGGCGTCGGCGCCGGCCGGCGGGAGCTGCAGCTCGCGCCCGGCGCGCGCCTCCAGCGTCACGGCGGCGAGCGCGCGGCGGGTCTCCTCCACCGACCGGCGCAGCCGGCGCAGCTCGTCCTGCAGCGGGTCGTCGGGGGGCCGCGCGGGCGCCGCGGGCGCGGCGGGCAGCGGCGGCGGGCGCGGCGGCGCCGCGGCGGGGCGGCGGGCGCGCGCCGCGGGGGCGGCGCCGGCGGGCTCCAGGGCGGCGGTGATCTCCACCTCGGCGCGCCGGAACAGGCCGCCGTCCACGGTGCGGGTGGCGAGGATGACCGCCTCCGGGCCGAGCGCGGCCTTCACCGCGGCGAGCGCGGAGGTGGGATCGGGGGCGCGGAAGGTTCGGACGGTGGGCGTCATCGGCGTGGCTCCTGGCCCGGGGTTCTGCAACCGTCAGGCCGCGAGCTGCGGCTGCGCCTGCACCGTGCCGGCCGGCTCCACGGTGGTGCCCGGCGCCAGCTCGCGCGCGGCCAGCACCTGGACGTCGGGCACGAAGCGGCTGGCGAAGTCGAACAGCGGCCGGCGAAGGTCGGGTGGCGCCAGGAGCACGACGGGCTGCCCTGCGCCGGTCAGGCGCGTGGCGCCGGACTCGAGCGACGCGACCAGGCGCCGCGCGGTCTCGACGTCCGGCGCGAGCGCCGCCTCGCCGTCGGACGCGCCCAGCGTGGCCCGGAGCGTCTCCTCGGTGCTGCGGTCGAGCGTGAGCGCGCGCACCACGCCGTCCGCGCCGGCGGCGCGGGCGGTGAGCTGGCGCGAGAGCCGGCGGCGGGCGGCCTCGACCAGCCAGGCCGGCTCCTTCGAGCGCGGCGCCGCGTCGGCGACGGCCTCCAGCACCGTGCGCAGGTCGCGCACCGACACGCCCTCGCGCAGCAGCCCGCGGACCACCCGGACCAGCTCGCCCAGCGAGATCGCGCCCGGGACCACGTCCTCCACGAGCTTGGGCGCGTCGCGGCCCAGGACGCCGAGCAGCTCCTGGACCTCCTGGCGGCCCACGATCTCGTGCGCGTTGCGGCGCAGCAGCTCGGAGAGGTGCGTGGTGATCACCGAGGCGGCGTCCACCAGCGTGAGCCCGAGCGCCTCGGCGCGCGGGCGATCGGCCGGGGTGATCCACACCGCGCGCAGGCCGAACGCCGGATCCACGCCCGGCACGCCCTCCACCGCCGGGTCGCCGCCGTTCGGGTCGAGCGCCATGAGCCGCTCGGGGTGGGCGAGGCCGCGGCCGAGCTCCACGCCGCGGAGCAGGACGCGGTACTGGCCGGGGTCGAGGCGGAGGTCGTCGCGCAGGTGCACCGGGGGGAGCACGATGCCGAGGTCGGTGGCGAGCTGGCGGCGCAGCGCGGTGACGCGCCCGGGCAGCTCGCCGCCCTTGTCGAGGTCGATGAGCGGCACCAGGCCGTAGCCCACGCCCAGCTCGAGCGCGTCGAGCGCGAGCAGGTCCTGGATCCGCTCCGGGCCCTTCTCCTCGGCGGCGGGGCGCGGCGCGCGGGCGGCCGCCTCCTGCCTGCCCGCGGCCCGGCGCGCGGCGAGCAGCAGCGCCCCGGCCACCCCGCCGAACGCGACGAGCGGCATGCCCGGGAGCAGGCCCAGCGCCACCAGCACGCCCGCGGTGGTGCGGAGCACGACCGGCCGGCCCAGCATCTGGCTCGCGACCTGCGTGCCGAGGTCGCTGCCGGCGGCGCGGGTCACCACCAGGCCGGCCGCGGTCGAGACGAGCAGGGCCGGCATCTGCGACACGAGCCCGTCGCCGACCGTGAGCAGCGTGTAGGTCTCGGCCGCGGTGGACAGGGACAGGTGGTCGCGCAGGAGGCCGGCGAGCAGCCCGCCCACGATGTTCACCCCGGTGATGGCGAGGCCGGCCACCGCGTCGCCGCGCACGAACTTGGAGGCGCCGTCCATGGCGCCGAAGAACTCGGTCTCGCGCTCCAGCGCCTGCCGGCGCCCGCGCGCCTCGCGATCGTCCACCAGGCCGGCGGCGAGGTCGGCGTCGATGGCCATCTGCTTGCCGGGGAGGGCGTCCAGGGTGAAGCGCGCCGCCACCTCGGACACGCGGTTCGAGCCCTTGGTGATCACCGTGAAGTTCACGATGAGCAGGATGAGGAACACCACCAGGCCGACCACCAGGCTGCCCCCCACCGCGAAGCGGCCGAACGTCTCGATGAGGTGGCCGGCCGCGCCGGCGCCCTTGCCGCCGTCGGTGAGGATGAGCCGGGTGGTCGCGACGTTGAGCGCCAGCCGGAACAGCGTGACGAGCAGCAGGAGCGACGGGAACACCGAGAACTCGACCGCGCGGGTGAGGCCCAGCGCGACGAGCAGCATCAGCACCGAGAGCCCGATCGACAGCGCGAGGAACACGTCGAGCGCCGCCGGCGGGAGCGGGACGATCAGGATGGCGAGGATGCCGAGCACCCCGATCGCCACCGCCAGCTCCGCCCGGCCGCCCGCGGGCGGGCCGGGGTTCGAGGTCGAGCTCACGCGCGCGCCCCTCCGTCGCGGCGGCCGGCCGCGCGGTACACGAACGCGAGCACGGCGGCCACGGCCTTGTAGGTCTGGGCGGGGATCTCCCGGCCCACCTTCACCTTGCGGTACAGCAGCCGGGCCAGCGGCACGTCCTGCACCACCGGGACCCCGTGCTCGCGCGCCAGCGCCCGCATCTGGCGGGCCAGCTCGCCCTTGCCCTTGGCGGTGACGCGCGGCGCGCGTCCCTCGTCGCGCCGGTAGCGGAGCGCGACCGCCACGTGGGTCGGGTTCACCACCAGCGCGTCCGCGCGCGGCACCTCCAGGCGCGCCTGGTTGCGCAGCAGCTCGCGGTGGCGGCGCCGCCGCTGCCCGCGGACGAGCGGATCGCCTTCGTCCTCCTTCACCTCGCGCTTCGCCTCGTCCTTCGTCATCCGGTGCTTGCGCGCGAAGCGCCAGCGGGCCAGCCCCAGCTCGGCGGCGGCGAGCGCGGCGGCGGCGAGGAGCACCGGGAGCGCCACGCGCGCCACCAGCGCGAAGACCATGGCGAGCTGCTCGCCCGGCGCGGCGCCCAGCAGCGCCGGGAGCCGGGCCAGCCCGTCGCGCGCGGCGGTCCAGGCGGCCGCGCCGAGCGCCGCGACCTTCGCGAGCGCCAGGGCCAGGTCGAGGAGGAAGTCGCGGGAGAGCGGGCGCAGCAGCCGGCCGGGCTGCAGCAGGCGCGAGGGATCCGGGGCCGCCAGCCGCGGCCAGAACCCGCCGCGCGTCTGCGCCAGCGTGGCGGCCGCGCCCGCCAGCGCCGCGGCCGCGCACACGGCCAGCGCCGCGCTCGCCGGGCGGAGCGCCAGCGCGGGCAGGCTCGAGAACGGCGTGCGGTCCACCGAGGCGGCGGCCTGGCGCATCAGCTCGGAGAGCCCGCCGCCCAGCGCGCGCGCCTGCGCCCCGAGCGCCAGCGCCGCGCCGGCCAGCCCGGCCGCCAGCGCGGCGTCGTGGCCGAGCGGCACCTGGCCCTCGTCGCGGGCGCGGGCCAGGCGCTGCGCGCTGGCCGGCTCGGTGCGGTTCTCCTGGTCCTCGGCGTCGGCCACCGCGTCACCCTCCCGGCCCGGCCAGCGCCGCCACCGCGGCGCGCGCCGCCAGCTCGGCGGCGGCGGGCGCGGTCAGGTACAGCGCCAGGCCGGCGGCGAGCGTGGAGGCCGAGAACCCCACGTTCGAGAGCGAGAGCTGCGGGGCCATCCGGCCCATCGCCGCCAGCAGGAGGTGGCCGAGCAGCGCCGCCGCCATGACCGGGAACGCGAGCCGGACCGCCAGCGCCACCGACAGGGCCGCCTGCCCGACCGCGCGCGAGGCGAGCTCCGCCAGGTCCGGCGCCGCGCCCGGAGGCCACACCAGGGCCGCGCGGACGAGCCACGCCACCGCCTCGCGGTGCACCCCGAGCGCCACCGCCACCGCCTGCGCCACCACGAACACGGTCTGCGACACCGCGCTCGACTCGGCGCCGGTGATGGGATCGACGAGCGCGGAGTAGCCCAGGCCCGCGGAGAGGCCGACGAGGTGGCCGGCGGCGAGCGCGGCGTCGAGCGTCCAGCGCGCCGCGAGGCCGGCCAGGAGGCCGGTGGCGGTCTCCGCGAGCGCGGCGCCGGCCAGGGCGGCCAGGCCGGGAGGCGGCGGCACCGCGGGGGAGCCGGCGCCTGCGTGCACCGCCCAGGTGAGCGCGAGGGCCAGCCCGAGCCGGACGCGGGCCGGCACCACCCGCGCGCCCAGCACCGGCGCGACCGCGCACAGCCCGGCCGTGCGGAGCAGCAGCAGGCCGAAGCCCCAGGCGGCGGCGAGCGGCAGGTCCACTCAGCGTCCCGCCATCCTGACGATGCACTGCGCCAGGAACCCGGAGAGCCGGTCCATCATCCAGCCGCCCAGCAGCCAGATCACCACGCCCGCGGCGGCCGCCCGCGGGAGGAAGCCCACCGCGGCGTCGTTCACCTGCGTGGCCGCCTGCAGCACGCCGACGACCAGGCCGACCAGGAGGAGCGCGCCCAGCACCGGCCCGCCCACCGCGGCGAGCAGCAGGAGCGCCTCGCGCAGCAGCGCGCCGGGCATCCCGGGGGTCACGCGAAGCTCCGCGCCAGCGCGCCGACCACCAGCCGCCACCCGTCGGCCATCACGAACAGGCCGATCTTCACCGGCAGCGCGATGAGCGTGGGCGGCACCATCATCATGCCCATCGACATGAGGATCGCCGAGACGAGCAGGTCGACCAGCAGCAGCGGCACGTACAGGAACAGGCCCATGCGGAAGGCGGTGGTCAGCTCGGAGATCATGAACGCGGGGACGGCGATGGACATCGGGATGGCGTCGCCGCTGGCGGGCCGGGGCGTGGCGGAGATCTCGTAGAAGAGCGCCAGGTCCTGGTCGCGCGTCTGGCGCAGCATGAACTCGCGCACCGGCCCGCTGGCGCGCTCGAGCGCCTCCGCCTGGCCGATGCGGTCGTCGAGGTACGGCCCCAGCGCGTCGCCGTACACGCGGGTGGCCGTCGGCGACATGACGAAGCACGAGAGCACCAGCGCCAGCCCGATCAGCACCTGGTTCGGCGGGACCTGCGGCGTCCCGAGCGCCTGGCGCAGGAACGAGAGCACGATCACGATCCGCGTGAAGGACGTGACCGACACGAGCAGCGCGGTCGCGAAGCTCAGCGCCGTCAGCACCAGGAACAGCTTCACCGGCGCGGAGCCGCCGCCGTTCACCGAGATCTGCAGCGCGCCCTCGGCGGCGGGGCTCGCCACCGACAGCGCCGCGAGCGGCAGGCCGAGCGCGCTCACCGGACGCTCCCCGACTGGCCGCGGGCCAGCTTGCGGCGCAGCTCCTGGTCCTCGGCGCTCTCCGCCAGCAGCGCCTCGAAGCCGGGCGCCGGCGCCGGTTCGCCCGAGCATCCCAGGCCGCGGAGCCGGGCGAGCAGGTCGGTCCGGGCGGGGAGCGGCGGGGGCGCGGCGGAGGGCGGGGGTAGGGGCGCGGCGGCCGCGGCGGTCGCGGCCGCGGGGAGGGCGCGCAGGAGCGCGAGCCCGGCCTCGCTCGAGCCGAGCAGCAGCACCTCGTCCCCGACCCGGGCGAGCACCAGCGCGCGCCGCGGGCCGAGGCTGGTGGTCTCGAGCACCTCGACGTGGCGCCCCGTGGCGCGGCGCCGGCGGGCGAGCAGCAGCGCCGCCGCGGCCAGCGCCGCGAGGAGCAGCCCCGGCGCCGCGAGCGAGCGCCCGAGCGCGGGGGCGCCGGCGAGGTCGAGCGAGCGCGCCGGCGGCGCGCCGGGCGCGGGGGCGGCGCGGGGGGCGGCGGGCGCCACCGGCTCGGCGGCGCGAAGCGGCGCGGGCACGTCCGACGGGCCGGGCGCGGCGGCAGCGGCGAGCTCCGGGCCGGGGGGCGCGGCGGGGTCCGGCGCGGCGGCGGGAAGGGCGGCGGGCAGGGGCGCGGCGGAGAGCAGGAGCGCGGCGAGGAGCGGGGTGGGCATGGCTCGGCTCCTAGCGGAGGCGCTGGATGCGCTCCTGGGGAGAGACGATGTCCGTGATGCGCACGCCGAACTTGTCGTTCACCACCACCGCCTCGCCGCGCGCCACCAGCCGCCCGTTCACCAGGATGTCGAGCGGCTCGCCGGCGACCTTGTCCAGCTCGATCACCGAGCCGGGCGCGAGCTGGAGCAGGTCCTGGATGGTCATGCGGGTGCGGCCGAGCTCGACGTTCACCTCGAGCGGCACGTCGAGCAGCATGTCGAGGCGCCGGGTCGAGTCGCCGTTCCGCGGGGTCTGGGCTTCCATGGGATCCTCAGCGCAGCAGGGTGGCCGGCGTCAGGGCGGGCGGGCGGAGCGGCTGGTCCACCACCAGCGCCAGGCTCCCGCCGGACACGGTGGGCGTCCCGAGGAGCTTCTCCCGCCCCTGCACGACGACCGGCACCGGCCTGCCCTCGTCGGTGTCGAGCAGCAGGACCTCGCCCTCGGCGAGCTCCAGCAGGCGCGCGAACGGGATGCGCGCGCGGCCGTAGAGGCCGCGGATCTCCACCGGCACCTGCTCCACCTCGCGCGCCAGCGCGTCGGCGAACCGCTCGTCGGCGCGCTGCGACAGGCGACGGGGCGAGGAGAGCTTCTGCTTGGCGGACTCCACCGCGGCGTAGGGGATGACGAGGTGCAGGCGCCCCTCGATGCCGCCCTTCAGCTCGAACCCGGAGACGATGCCGACGTCGGTGGGCGAGGCGATGCTGGCCATGCGCGGGTCGGGCTCGAGGCGCAGCACCTCCGGCTCGAACGGCAGCACCGGCGCCCAGGCCTGCGTCATCGCCTCGGCGAGGAGGCGCAGGAGGCGGCGCAGCACGAGCTGCTCCACCGAGGTGAGCTCGCGGCGCGTGTCGCCTCCCTCCTCGGGCTGGCGGACGCGCCGGTCGCCGAGCGCCGCGGCGAGCAGCGCCTCGGCCAGGCCCGCCTCCAGCACCGCCAGCGCGAACCCGTAGGACGCGCCCAGGCCCAGGATGCACACCGACGCGGGCGGCGCGAGCAGCGGCGCGAGGTCGGCGAACTTCAGCAGCGTGGCCGGCGCGGAGGTGATCCGCAGCGCCTGCCGGGTCCGGCCGGCCAGCCCGATCCCCAGCATCGACGCCACCTGCTCGTTGATGGCGTCGAGCGTGGGCATCTGGCCGCGGATAATCCGGTCCTGGCTGGTGAGGTCGTAGGGCGCGACCTGCGCCCGGCTGGACGGCGCGCCCTCGGTGGCGAGGCGGCCGTCCTGGATGGCGCCCATGAGCGCCTTGATCTCGTCGGACGTGAGGACGGCGGGCACGGGCGGGCTCACTGGATGACGAGGTCGGTGATGTAGAGCGCGCGGATCTCGACGCCGGCGGCCAGCGCGCCCAGCCGCTCGGAGAGCGCCGCCTTGGTGCGCGCGATGGCGTCGCTGCCGCGCAGCTCCTCCACCGTCCGGTCGGAGAGGTAGGCGATGAACGCGTCGCGGACCCGCGGGACGAGCGGGGTGAGGCGCGTCCGGTCCTCCTCGGTCGCGACCTCGACGTCGAACGTGACGCGCGCGTAGCGATCGGCGTCGGTGTCGCGCAGGTGGACGATGAAGTCGGCGAGCTTGATGGTGGGCCCGGGGGGCGCGGCCGCGCCCTCCCTGCCGTGCGCCGCGCCGGCCGCGGCGGCGACGGGGGCCCCGGTCGCGCCGCCGCGCAGCAGGAACACCGCCAGCAGCGCGGCCACCACGAGGAGGTTGAGCGCGAGCAGCGCCGGCACGAGCTTCGAGCCGCCGGGCGCAGGGGCGGGGGGCGGGGTGGGGCTGTCGATCGCGTCTGCCATGTCGTCTCCCGCGAGACCCCGGGAGCAAGCCGCGCGCCACACCGGAACGGCGCGATCCCGTGGGGTTGGGAGACGTCAGGCGCCTGGCGCCGTCACCGCGGTGACGTGCCGGGCCTCATAGCGCCTCCCGTTTGCGTGGGGCCCGTCGCGAGGCACACGATGGCGTCGCCGAGCCGGGCACACGAGGACCGAGCAGCGCAGGCGTGCCCGTCGGCACGTCGAGCAGCGCAGGAACGAGTCTGCCCGGCGCAGGCAGCCAGCGTGCGCCGCAGCAGGGCTGCACGCGAATGGGCGGCGCTGTCAGTCGTAGATGCCGCGCACGCGCTCGCGCAGGCCGCGCGTCAGCGTGCGCAGCACGTCGTCGGAGATGCCGATGACGGAGCGCCCGATCATCACGAGCGCGTCCACGTCCTCGGCGTCGATGGCGCCCGCGAAGATGCCGGACTTCTTGGCGAGCGCGTTCGCGAAGCACACCGCGTTCGCGAGCGAGGCGCGGTCGCCCTTCTCGAACTCCGTCGCCTCGCGGATGCACGCCACCAGGGGCGCGGGGAGCTGCCACTTCTCCGCCAGCGCCACGCCCACCCGCCGGTGCACCCGGCCCACCACCGCCAGCCACTCGCCGGAGTCGATCCAGCCGCGCTGGTACACCTCGGTGAGCTGCCGCTCCACCTCGAGCAGGACGCTCGCCACCACCGGCTTGCCCACGTCGTGGAGCAGGCCGGCCAGGTAGGCGGACTCCGAGTCGCCCGTGCCGGTGAGCGCCAGCACGTCGCGGGCGAGGATGCCCACCGCCACCGAGTGCTCCCACAGCGCCTTCAGCGCCGCGTTGATCTGCGCGTCGCGCGAGACGAAGAGCTTCTGCGCCGACGCCTCGACCAGCAGCCCCTTCAGCGCGCGGGTGCCGAGCCGCGCCAGGGCCTCCTGCAGCGTGATCTTGCGGGTGCCGCCGGCGAAGGCGGCGCTGGTGGCCATGCGCAGCGCGCGGGCCGCCAGCACCGGGTCCTTCTCCAGGATCTGCGCCGCCTCCTTCATGCCCGCGTCGGGATCGCGCAGCACGTCCAGCACCCGCGCGGCCACGGCCGGGAGCGTCGGAAGGAAGAGCTGGTCGGTCTCGATCCGCTTGACGAGGATCGCCTCCAGCTCGGCCGAGAGCTTGTCGACGCTCATGCGCGTCGCGCTAGGCGGCGCCGCCCGCGCGCGCCTCCTGCACCGTCGCGAACAGCCGGAGGTCCTTGGTCTCGGTGTAGCCGCCCAGCGCCTTGCGGACGTCGGGCGCGCCGACCAGCGCGAGCGACATGCCGAAGTCCCGCGCCTTCTCCGCCACCGCGTTCACCAGCTTCGGCAGCCGGTCGCCCTCGAGCGGCGGCGTCCCCACGTCGAGCACCACCTCGTCGTAGCAGGCGGCGGCGACCTTCTCGAGCGCGTCGGCGAACACGGCGTGGACGCGGTTGTAGAAGCGGTCCACCTTGTCGGCCCGGCCCGCGAACGGCGCCAGGCGCAGGACGTTGTCCTCGACCTGCAGGAAGTCCTGGTTGTCGAAGTACTGGAGCAGGAAGTCGTCGATGGTCTCGGGACGGAAGGGCTTGAACAGCACGTCGTCGAAGCCCTGCTCCTTGACCTCCTTGGTGACGTCGTTGGCGGTGCGCAGGGCCAGCGCCACCAGGGCGGCGTGCGGCTGCAGCACCCGGATCTGCTGCGCCAGCACGGCGCTGTTCACGTCGGGGATCTCGGTGTCCACCAGCACCACGCGGTAGACGCGCTCGCGGCAGGCGGCGAGCGCCGAGGCGGCGCTGGTGTAGCCGTTCAGGCTGACGTGCTGCGGCACCATCGAGCGCAGCTTCTTCTGGACGTTCTCCATGTCGTCCACCACCAGCACGTCCACGAACCGGCCGCCGGCCGGCGCCGGGGCCGCCGCGGCTGCCTCGGCCGGCGCGGCCTCCACCGCCGGCTCGGCGCCGAGGCCGCCCACGCCGCCCTCGCCCTGGAGGACCGAGAGCACCTTGGAGCGCAGCTCCTCGGGCTTGAAGGGCTTCAGGATGTAGTCGGAGATGCCGAGCTTCATGGCGCCGGCCACGATGCTCCGCTTGGACTCCGAGGTGAGCATGATGACCGGCGTCTGGTTGCCGCCGTCGCGCATGCTCTGCAGCATGGCGGGGCCGTCCATGTTCGGCATCGTCACGTCGAGCAGCACCAGGTCCACCTGGGTCTGCGCGAGCTGCTCGAGCCCCTGGATGCCGTCCTCGGCCTCCAGCACGTCGAACCCCAGCTCCTTCACCTGCTTGCCGACGATGGTGCGCACCGCGCGGCTGTCGTCCACGGTCAGGATGGCGGGCATCTCTTGCCTCCGGCCCCGGCGCCCGGCCCGTCACGGGCTGCGCGCCGGCGCGAAATCGTCAATGGGTCAGGCCAGCCCCTCGAACACCCACAGCACCAGGCCGAGGTGCTCCGCGCGGAGGACCACGCTGTTCGCGCTGTCCGGCGGCGGGGGCACCGGCGGCTGTCCGGCGGGGACCACCCTCGGCAGCCCCAGCGCCTGCTCCAGGCGCAGGTGCGCCTTGAGCAGCCCGGCGGTCATGTTGACCAGCTCGCAGAGCGAGTCGGACAGCATCTCGTCCGAGACCTCGTCGGCGCCGATCTGGAACAGCGCCGCGGTCAGCGCCGTGCAGCCCTCGCGATCCGAGGACAGGCCCACCGTGAGCGGGCGAGCGCCATCGATGGCGAGCACGGCGCCGCGCCACACCAGATCGCGCCACGGCGTCCGGGCGGCGTCGGGGACGAAGGTGAGTCCCAGCATCGTCTGGGTCACCCCCGACACCACGGAGGCCATCTGTTCTGGGGGCGGCAAGGTCGTCATGAGCGGGCACCGGGGCTGTGCCGGGAGCGTCCCGGCGCCGCGCTCGGGCGCGGACCCCGCGGCGGCACTCTGCAAGCGCCTTGCCTCGACGCGGCGGCCGCCGCCGGGACGCAGGGCTCGCCTCGCGCGCAGCGCGCCGGGGGCCCGGCGCCGGGCCTCGCGCACGTTCGCGCTGCGCCCCAGCGGCTTCGCGGATCGACGCGGCGGGCGGCCGATCCTGACGCCAGCCGCATGACGCGCGCCGGCGGCGTGTCGCGGCGGACTCGGGTCCGCCCCGGCCCCGGGGACGCCGCGGCGGCGACCCGTGGCGGGAGACGCCGGACTGCGCACGCCCGACGCGCCACGGCCGCCCGGGCGCGGCGTCCCGGGATCCGGGCACGCGCGCTGCAACGGCGTGCGGGTCGACCGGCACGGCCAGGACGCGGCGCCGGGAGCGATCGGAGGACGGGATGTCCGGAGGACCAGGGGACGACGCGCGCGAGGCGCTGGCGGCCGCGGTGGTGGCGGCGGATGCGGCCGACCCGGCGTCGCTCTGCGAGGTCTCGCGGGCGCTGGCCGCGGCCACCGCCGCGGGTGCGCTCGACGGCGCGCTCGCCGCGGAGGCCGGCGCGCTGGGCCGCGCGCTGGACGGGAGCGACGGCGACGACGCCGGCGGGGCCGCGGCGGCGCTGGCCCGCCTCTCGGCGCTGCTCGGCGGCGGCGAGCTGGAGCGGCCCGCCGCGGCGGAGGCGCTGCCGCCGGCGGCGCGGGCCAGCCGCGACGCGGACACGCTCGAGCTCATCGGCGACTTCCTGGAGGAGGGGCTCGACGGCCTGGCCCGCGCGGACGAGACGCTCCTCGCGGTGGAGCGAGACGGGCCGCACCCGGACCGCACCAACGCGCTGTTCCGCGTCTTCCACACCATCAAGGGCGTGGCCGGGTTCCTGGAGCTCGGCGAGATCGTCTCGCTCGCGCACACGGCCGAGACGCTGCTCGACCACGTGCGCAGCGGCCGCGCGGCGCTGGCCGGCGAGGCCTTCGACGTGACGTTCGAGGCGACCGCAGCGCTCCGGAGCCTGCTGGAGCGGCTGCGTGAGGCGGTGGACGCGCGCGCGGACCTCCTGCCGGACGCGCGCGTGCCGGGGCTGGTGGCGCGGATCGCGGCGGTGAGCGCGGCCGCCGAGGCGGCGCCCGAGGCGGCGGGCGAGGGGACGGCGCCGGCCATGCCGCTTGCCACGGACCTGGCCGCGACCCCCGTCGCCACCGCGGCTCCGACCGCAGCGATCCCCCCGCCTCGGCCCGCGCCCGCGCCGCCGAGGCCAGCGCCCGCCGTGGAGCCGGAGGCGGCGGCCGAGCCCGCGTCGGCCGCGCCCGCGCCGCCGCCCCACGGCGGCGGTCAGCTCCGCGAGACGGTGAAGGTGGATCTCGAGCGGGTGGACTCGATGGTGGAGATGATCGGCGAGCTCATCATCGTCGAGTCGATGGTGGTGCACGCGCCGGAGCTGGCGGCGGTGGCCTCCCTGCGCCTGCGCAACTCGCTCAACCAGATGACCAAGATCAGCCGCGACCTGCAGAACGTGGCCATGCGGATGCGCATGGTCCCGGTGCGCGGCGCGTTCCAGAAGATGGCGCGCCTGGTCCGGGATCTCTCGCGCAGGACCGGCAAGGACGTGGTCCTCGAGACCTCCGGCGAGGACACCGAGATGGACCGCAGCATGGTCGAGCGCATCGAGGACCCGCTCGTGCACCTGGTGCGGAACGCGCTCGACCACGGCATCGAGCCGGAGGCGGAGCGCCTCGCCGCGGGGAAGGCCGCGCGGTCCGTCCTGCGGCTGGCCGCCTACCACGAGGGCGGGTCGATCGTGGTGGAGCTGGCCGACGACGGGCGGGGGCTGCAGCGCGACCGGATCCTGCGCAAGGCGCGCGAGCGTGGGCTGGTGGGCGACGGGCAGGAGCTGTCCGACGCCGAGGTCCACGGGCTGGTGTTCCTGCCCGGCTTCTCCACCGCGGCCAAGGTCACCGAGATCTCCGGGCGCGGCGTGGGCATGGACGTGGTGAAGCGCAACGTCGAGGGGATGCGCGGCCGCGTCACCGTGGCCTCGCGCGCGGGCGGGGGGACCACGTTCCGGCTGGTGCTCCCGCTCACCCTCGCCATCATCGACGGCATGCTCGTCTCCTGCGGAGGCGAGACCTACATCCTGCCCAGCCTCTCGATCGTCGAGTCGCTGCGGCCGGCCGATGACACGATCCGGCGCGCCGCGGGACGCGGCGAGGTGATCGACGTCCGCGGCGAGATCCTGCCGCTCCTGCGCCTGCACCGGCTGCTCGGCGCGCGCGAGCGCGCCGCGGGCGCAGACGACCTGCGGGTGGTCGTGGTCGAGGGGCTGGGTCGCAAGGTGGGGCTGGTGGTGGACGACGTGGTCACCCAGCAGCAGGTGGTGATCAAGCCCCTGGGGAGCGGCCTCGGCGACACGGACTTCCTCTCCGGCGCGGCGATCCTCTCCGACGGCCGGGTGGGGTTGATCCTGAACGTGGACCGGCTGGCAGGGCTCGCGTCGCGCGACGCGGCGGCGGACCGCGGCGCCCGGCTGGCGGCGGGGGCCTAGGGTGGACGCGGAGACGTACCAGGGCTTCCAGCGCATCGCCCACGAGCGGGCCGGGATCTTCCTGCGCCCGGGCAAGGCGGCCCTGGTGGAGGCGCGGCTCGCGCGGCGCCTTCGGGAGCTGGCCCTCTCCACCGAGCGCGAGTACCTGGCGCACCTGCAGGCGGCGGGCGGCGACGAGCTGGTGCGGTTCCTGGACGCCATCTCCACCAACTTCACCCACTTCTTCCGCGAGGCCGATCACTTCGAGGCGCTGGTGCAGTCGGTGCGCGTCGCACGCCGGGCGGGCCAGCGGCGCTTCCGGGTGTGGTGCGCCGGCTGCTCGTCCGGCGAGGAGCCCTACACCGCCGCGATGGTGCTCGAGCCCGAGCTCGACGGCTGCGACTGGCGGATCCTCGCGACCGATCTCTCCACCCGCGTGCTGGCGCGCGCGGCGGAGGCCACCTACGCGGACGAGGAGGTGGCCGCCATCCCGGCGGCGCTGCGGGCGCGGTTCCTCGCGGCGCGACCGGGGCCCGGCGGGTCGACGCTGCACGAGGTGGTCCCACGGTTGCGGGAGCGGGTGGTGCTCCGCCGCCTCAACCTGGCCGAGCACCCGTACCCGATGCGCGGGCCGCTCGACGCGATCTTCTGCCGGAACGTGATGATCTACTTCGACCGGCCCATGCGCGCGGGGCTGGTCGAGGAGCTCGAGCGCCTGCTGCGCCCGGGCGCCCCGCTGTTCGTGGGCCACTCGGAGACGCTGGCGGGGATCCCCACGCGGCTGCGCAGCGAGCGCCCCTCGGTGTACCGGATGCCGGAGGCCACGTGAGCCTCGTCACCGTCGGCATCGGCGGCCTGGTGGTGACCGGTGAGCCGGGCGGCGTGATCGTGACGCACGGGCTGGGCTCGTGCATCGCGCTCGTCGTCTGGGATCCCGGCCGCCACGTCGGCGGCATGCTGCACTTCCAGCTCCCCACCTCCGCGCTCTCGCCGGAGCGGGCGCGCGGCGCGCCGGGCACGTTCGCCGACACCGGCATCCCGCTGCTCTTCGAGCGGCTGTACGCCCGCGGCTGTCGCAAGGAGGACCTGGTGGTCAAGGCGGCGGGAGGCGGGAGCTTCAACGACCTGTACGGCGTCTTCGACATCGGCCGGCGCAACCACGCCGCCATGCGGCGCATCCTGCGCCGCGCGCGGGTGGCCGTGGCGGCGGAGGACGTGGGCGGCGCGCGCTCGCGGACGGTGCGCCTGTTCCTGGACTCGGGCCGGGTGACGGTGCAGTCGGGCGAGGAGATCGCGCCGCTCTGATCCCGTGACCCCGCTCAGGGGAGCGCGCCGTCCGTGAGCCGCAGGAGCTCCGGGGCGATGCGGTCGAGCGGGAGGGTGCGCTCCACCGCCCCGGCCTCCACCGCGACCTTCGGCATCCCGTACACCACGCAGGATCCCTCGTCCTGCGCGACCGTGCGCGCGCCCGCCTCGCGCATCGCGAGCAGGCCCTGGGCGCCGTCGCCGCCCATGCCGGTCAGGATCACGCCGACCGCGTTGCTCCCGGCGGTGCGGGCCACCGAGCGGAACATCACGTCCACCGAGGGTCGGTGCCGGTTCACCCGGGGCCCGTCCTTGACCTCGACCACGTAGCGGGCGCCGGACCGCCGGAGGAGCATGTGCCGGTTGCCCGGCGCGACCAGCACCGTCCCCGGCACCACCGACTCGCCGCCCTGCGCCTCGCGGGCGTCGAGGCCGGACTGGTCCCGCAGGCGCTTCGCGAAGAAGCGGGTGAACAGCTCGGGCATGTGCTGGGTGATCACGATGCCGGGTGCGCTGGGCGGGAGCGCCACCAGGATCCGCTCGATGGCGACGGTGCCGCCGGTGGAGGCGCCGATGGCGACCACCTGGTGCGTGGTCCGGGACAGGGCGCACGACGTCGCGGCGCGCGGCGGCGGCGGCAGCGGCGCGGGCGCGCGCACGCCGGCCGCGGCCGCCTCCTTCACCTTCTCGACCAGGTCGGCGGTCATCTCGCCCACCGAGTACGCCGCGCCGGGCTTGCACATCACGTCGCAGGCGCCGGCGGCGAGCGCCTCCAGCGCGAGCGCGCCGCCGGCGGGCGTGAGCGACGACACCACGATCACCGGCGTGGGCCGGTAGCGCATGATCTTGTGGAGGAACGTGAGGCCGTCCATGCGCGGCATCTCCACGTCCAGCGTGATCACGTCGGGCGAGCGCTCCAGGATGAGGTCGCGCGCCGCGAACGGATCCGGCGCCGTCCCCACCACCTCGATCTCCGGATCGGCGGAGAGCTCCTGCTGGAAGACGTTCCGCACCACGGCGGAGTCGTCCACCACCAGCACCCGGACGCGCCGGGGTCCGGTCCCTGGGGGGCGCGGGGCCTCCACTAGAAGTCCCGGATCTCGGCGTCGTCGTCCATCGGGAACGCCTGCTCCGCGAGCGCGCGAGAGCTCGCGAGCGCGCCCGCGCCGTTCGTGCCGGGGCGCGGGCGGGCGCCGGGCGGCGCCACGGGGGGCGAGCGGACCGGCGCGGCGGCGGGACGGCGCGGCGCCGCCTGCCGCTGCGAGCGGTCGAGCTGGAACGCGCCCACCATCGCCGCGAGCTCCTCCGACTGACCGGACAGCTCCGAGGCGGCGGACGACGACTCCTCCGCCGAGGCGGCGTTCTGCTGGGTGACCTTGTCCATCTCGGCGATGGCCTTGTTCACCTGCTCGATGCCGGTGGACTGCTCCCGGGCGGCGGCCGCGATCTCCGAGACGATGTCGGTGACCTTGCCGATGCCCTGCACGATCTCGCCGAGCTTGGCGGCCACGTGCCGCGCGGTGACCTCGCCCTCGCCGGCCTGCTTCACCGAGTCGCGGATGAGGGCCTCGGTCTTGTTGGCCGCCTCCTTGGAGCGGAGCGCGAGCGAGCGCACCTCCTCGGCGACGACCGCGAAGCCGCGGCCGGCCTCGCCCGCGCGCGCCGCCTCCACCGCAGCGTTGAGCGCGAGGAGGTTGGTCTGGAACGCGATCTCGTTGATGTCCTTGATGATCTGCGCGGTGCCCTCGGCCGACGCCTTGATGCGCGCCATCGCGCCCTGCATCTGCTCGACCGCGGTCGCGCCCTCGGTCGCGGCGCCGCGCGCGGTCACCGCGAGCTGGTTCGCCTGCTGCGCGTTGTCCGAGGACTGCTTGGTCATGCCCGAGACCTCCTCGATCGAGCTGGAGGTCTGCTCCAGCGAGGAGGCCTGCTGCGAGGCGCCGGACGCCACCGCCTGCGACGAGGCGGCGATCTGCGCGGCGGCGCTGGACACCTGCTCCACCGCGTCGTTCACCTGGGCGAGCGCGTCGTGGAGCGCCGTCGCCGTGCCGTTCACCGAGTCGGCGATGCGGGCGTGGCCGCCCTGGTAGGTGCCCTGGACCCGCGCGCGCAGGTCGCGGTGCGCCAGCTTCTCCAGCACGCCCGCGGCCTCCTCCACCGGCGCGAGGACGGCGTCGAGCGTCCGGTTCACCCCCTCCACGATGCGCCGGAAGTCGCCCTGGTGGCGCGCGGCGTCGGCGCGCGCGTCGAGGCTGCCGGCCACCGCGGCCTCGGCGAGCCGGTTCGCGTCGGCCGCCAGCAGGTTCACCGCGGCGATGCAGCCGTTCAGGTGATCCTTCAGGCGGACGAAGTCGCCGGACCAGGCCTCGGCCACCGGCGGCGGGATCGCGCCGCGCGAGATCTCGTCCACCACGTTCGACGCCACCTTGAGCGGGCCGACGATCGCGTCGAGCGTACCGTTGACGCCCTCGACCAGCGTGCGCCAGTCGCCCTGGAAGCGGGCGGCGTCGGCGCGGGTCGACAGCCGCCCCTCCGCGGCTGCGGCGGTGAGCGCCTGGACCTCGGCGGCGACCGCGCGCAGGTTGTCGCGGATCCGGTCGCAGGTCTCGTTCGCGACCGCCTGCTTGCCCTTGCGCGGCGCCAGCTTCGGCTCGAAGTCGCCCTCGCCGTAGGCGCCGAACGTGGTGAGCATCTCGAGGATCGCGGAGACGTGGGTGCGGAGCCCGGCGTTCATGCTCGCCGCGACGCGGCGGTAGGCGCCCTGGAACCGCTCCTCCTCGACGAACGCCTCGATGTCGCCCTCGTCCTGGGCCCGGCCGGTGGCCTCCATGGCGCCGAGGACGCCGGACAGGCTCGCGATGCAGCCGTTGAGCGCCTCCTTGATGCGGTCGAAGTCGCCCTCGTACCGGTCGGTGATGGGCTCGGGGATGTCGCCCTGCGCGATGCGGGTGACGCAGTCCGCGGCCATCCGGATCGGGCGCGCGTAGGCGTCCATGGTGGCGTTGATCCCCTGCACCACCGGGCGGAAGTCGGGGTCGACGCGCGCGAGGTCCCCTCGCACGTCCAGCCGCCCCGCCTCGACCGCCGCCGAGAGGCGGCCGGTCTCGGTCACCATGGCGCCGATGGCCCGCGACACGCGCCGCGCGAGGAGCCACGCGATGGCCAGCATCGCGATCGAGCCCGCGATCACCAGGACCGCGACCGTGAGCTGGCTGCGGCCTGCCGCCACGGCGGACTCCGCCTCGAGCGCCTGCGCGTCCTTCGCCGACGCCTCGATCATCCCGTCGAGCAGCGGCGCGAACTCGACCTGCTTGCCGCGGAGCCGCTGGTACAGGATCCAGCAGCGCTCGTCGGCCTCGGGGGTGAGCTGCGTCTCGCGCCGGCGGACCGCGTCCACGTAGGCCGCGACCAGGCCGTTCCAGGCATCCAGCGACCCGCTCACGCGCCCCCACACGTCGCGCTCCGCGGCGGCGTGCGTGACCCCATCGAAGACCTTCCGGGCCTGGGCGAGGTCCCGCAGCGAGCCCTCCGCCAGCGTGAACACGGCCTCGCGGGTCTCGGCGTCGCCGGAGATCCGCGGGCTCATCATCCCGTTGGCGGCGCGCATGACGCCGTTGACCGCCGCGCGAACCCGCGCCAGCGCCAGCGCTGCGGGCAGCTCCTGGTTGGTGACGGCCGTGAGCGAGCCGGACAGGCGCCGCACCGTGAAGAAGGAGGTGGCGCCGATGGCGACCGCCAGGATGTTCGCGGCGAGGAACCCCGCGAAGATGAGCTTCCCGTTGTTGGTGTTGCGGGTCTTCATGGCACGTCTCCCGTCGTCTCGGGGCCAGGGGTGACGCCGGCGGGCGCGCCGGCGGCGGACGCGCGGCCCAGCTCGCGGGCGTCGTCCGAGGAGAGGATCCGAGCGATGTCGAGCAGGAACACGATGCGCCGGTCGTGCTTCCCGACGCCGAGGATGAAGTCCTCCTCCGGCGCGGCCTGCCCGAGCGCGGGCGTCGGCTCGATCATCGCCGGGCCGATGGAGAGGACCTCGAGCACCTGATCCACCAGCAGGCCCATGGTGAGCGGCCTCCCGTCCACCGCGCAGTGCACCACGATGATCACGGTCTGATCGGAGGGCTCGCACCGCTCCATGCCGAACTTGAGGCGCAGGTCGATGACCGGGATGACCTTGCCGCGCAGGTTGATGACCCCGCGGATGAAGTCGCGCGTGCGCGGCACGCGGGTCATCTCCAGCAGCCCGATGATCTCGCGCACGGTGAGGATCTCGATCCCGTACTCCTCGCGCGCGAGCTGGAACGTCATGTACTTCCCGGCGAGGCGGCGGCCCAGCTCCGTGGCCGTGCCCGCCGCTCCGTCGGCCTTCGCCAGCTCCGTCGTCACGTGCGATCCTCCCGTCTCGTCTCGCGGCGTCGCGGCCGCGTCGCGGTCCTGGCGCCGCGAGCTCCGCGCCGCGATGGAGCACCCGGCGTGCCAGCGGGGCGCGAGCCGCCGGCGCGCGCCACGGGACCGGCGCGCCCGCCCGGCGCCCCGCCGGGACGCGCGCGCCGGGGCCGCGGCGGCGTCAGGAACGCGACGCGCGCGGCGCCTGCGGGCGCGTGCGCCGCGGGTGGCGACGCACCCGAGTCGCGCGGCTCGCCCCGGGCGGCGCGCGCCCGCGGCTGGGGCCGCCTCCACTCCGGGGTGCGTTTCACTGCGCGCGCGGGGTGCCCGCCGGATCCTCGCGCTGGGGGCGGCTCTCGCGCCGGCGCCGCGGCCGAGGCGGGCGGGTCGCCGCGCACCGCGCCCATGAACCCCGGGTGAAAGCGGCGCCGCCATGCGCCGGCGACGCTGGCGCGTGCGACGCCGCGCGATTCCGGCGCGCGCGCCGGCCGTGGCACGGGCGGTGCTGAGCCGGGCGCTCGGCCCCCCCGGCCGGTGCCGGGGCGGCGCGACGCGGCGGTCTCGGCGCGTGGAGAGGATGAGCGAGCGCATGGAAGCCGTTCCGTCCGGACCGGCGCCGGAGGCCCCGGCGGCACTGCTCGAGGCGACCCGCGCGCAGCTGCGCGGCGTGGCCGAGCGCCTCGCTGCGCTCCTCGACGGTTCGGAGGACGTGTTCCTCGAGGCGGGCCACCGCCTCGGCGCGCTGGAGGGGCGGGCCCGCGGGATGGTGGACGCGGCGCGCCGGGCCGCGGGGCCGGGCGGGGCCGGGAGCGACGCCGACCCCGCGGCGGAGCTGGCCCCGGTGCTCGAGCGGCTCGCCTCGTACCTGGGCGAGAGCCGGGCCGGCGCCACGCGCCAGCGGGAGGCGCTGCAGGGGGTGGGCGCGCGCGCGGACGTGCTCGCCGCGGCCGGCGGCGCCCTCGCGGACGTGCCGCGCACGCTGCGGGCGCTCGGGGTGAACACGCGGATCGAGAACTGCCGGGCGGCGGTCCCGAACGCGGGCGTGGAGACGGTCGCTTCCGACGTGCGCCGCCTGGCCGACGAGGTCGAGGCGCGCTTCGCGGCCATGGTCGCCCGCGCAGGCGAGCTCGCCCAGGCGGTCGGGGCGGCCCGCGGCGCCGCCGAGGCGTTCGCAGGGCGCGAGCGGGCCTGGTCCGACCGGATGCTGGGCGACACGCGCCAGGCGCTCACGGCGCTGCGGGCGCTCGCCGCCGCGCAGGCCCGCGTGGTGGCCGGGGCGGCGGACGCGTCGGTCGGGATCGCCGGGAGCGCGGCCAGCGTGGTGGTCGGCCTCCAGGGCCACGACGCCACCCGCCAGATCCTCGAGCACGTGGCCGAGGTCCTGCGCGCCTTCGACGCGGACGCCGGCGAGACGGCGGGCAGGTCCCCCGAGCCGGCGGCGTGGCTCGCCGAGGCGGCGGGGGTGTGCCGGCTGACCGGTGCGCAGGTGGGCGGGGCGCGGGCGCGGCTGCTGGAGGCGCTGGAGGGCATCCGCGAGAGCCTGCGCGCCATGGCGTCGCGCGCCGACGTGCTCGGGCGCGAGCTCGGGCAGGTGGCGGGCGACGGGGCCGAGGGCGCGCCCATCGCGCGGGTGGAGCGCGGGGTGGGCGCGGCGACCGGCACGCTCGGCGAGCACCTGGCGCAGACGCGCGCCGGGGCCGACGCGGCGCGGCGGGTCGCCGAGGCGGTGGGCGGGATCGCCGAGCAGGTCCGCGCGACCCGGGCCATCGGGCACGCGGTGAAGATCATCGCGCTGAACGCGCTGGTGGAGACGGAGCGGGCGGGCGTCGGCGGGCGCGTGCTGGCCGTGCTCGCGCGCGAGATCCAGGTGGTCGCGGCGGAGGTGGTGCGGCGCACCGACGAGGTGTCCGCGTCGCTCGACGCGATCACCGCGGCCGCCGCGGCGCTCGAGGTGGACCGCGCGGCCGCGGCCGCGTCCGAGGGCGAGGCGCTCACGGAGGCGATGGGCGCGCTCGTCGCGCGGCTGGGCGCGCAGCACCTCGCGCTCGCCGAGGGCACCCGGCGCCTGCGCGAGGACAGCGCGGCGCTGCGGCGAGAGGTGGACGAGGTCGCGGCGCGGCTGGAGCGGCAGCTCGAGATCTCGCGCGGGCTGGACGCGCTCGAGCGCGAGCTCGCGAGCGCCGGCGCGCGCGCGGCGGAGGGGGCCGGCGCGGCCGCGCCCGCGGCGCGGGCAGGCGGGCGGGCCGCGCTGGAGCGCTACACCATGTCGTCGGAGCGCGACGTCCACGCGCGGGTGACCGGCGAGGCGGCGACGCCGGTCGCGGGCGTCGCGGCGCCGGCGGCGGCCCACGACCTGGGCGCGAACGTCGAGCTGTTCTGAGGAGCGGGAGGAGCGGGATGCGGATCGAGCTGCCGGAGGACCTGACGATCGCGCGGGCGGAGGCGCTCCGGGCGCTGCTGCTCGAGGCGCTCGATCGCGGGGAGGATCTCGCGCTGGGCGCCGGGGCGGTCGCGTCGGCCGATGCGGCGGGGCTGCAGGTGCTGTGCGCCGCCGCGCGCACCGCCGCCGCGCGCGGCGTGCGGCTCGGGCTCGAGGCGCGCAGCGGGGCGCTCGCGGCCGCGGTGGCGCGGTCCGGGCTCGATCGCGCGCCCGAGGGAAGCTGGCTGGACGTGGAGGATCGAGATGGCTAGGTGCGTGCTCGTCGTGGACGACTCCGCGAGCGTCCGGCTCGCCGAGCGGGTCGTGCTCACGGGGGCGGGGTACGAGGTGCTGGAGGCGGTCGACGGGCAGGACGCGCTCGCGAAGCTGGCGGCGCGCCCGGTGCAGCTCGTGCTCACCGACCTCAACATGCCCAACCTCGACGGCGTCGGGCTCATCCGCGCGGTGCGCACCGACCCCGCGCACCGGCTCACGCCGGTGGTGATGGTGACCACCGAGTCGGAGCAGGCGCGCAAGCTGGAGGGGAAGGCCGCCGGCGCCACCGGGTGGATCGTGAAGCCGTTCACCCCCGAGCAGCTCCTCGCAGTGGCCGCGCGCCTGCTGGGCGCCTGAGGAGGACACGATGCGCTCCCTGGAGCAGCTGGCAGCGAGCTACCGCGAGGAGGCGGGCGAGCGGGTGGCGGAGCTGGAGGCCACCCTGCTCGAGCTGGAGCAGGCGCCGGACGATGCCGAGCTCGTGTCGCGCGCCTTCCGCGCGCTGCACACGATCAAGGGCTCGGGCGCGATGTTCGGCTTCGACGAGGTGGCGGCGTTCACCCACGAGCTGGAGACCGTGTTCGAGCACGTCCGCGGCGGGCGGCTCGCCGTCACCCGCGAGCTGATCGGGCTCGCGCTCGCGGGCAAGGATCTGGTCCGCGGCATGCTGGACGGCGAGGGCGGCGCGGACGGGCGCGAGCGCGATCGGCTCGTGGCGGCCTACCGGGCCCTCGCGCCGGACGCCGAGGCCGGGGCGCCGACGCCCGCCGGCGGCGAGCAGGCCGACGCCGGGTGCGGCGCGGCCGGGGATGCGGCTGCGGCCCTCGGGCCGCGCACCTGGCGCATCGCCTTCGAGCCCAACCCGGACCTGTTCGAGAACGGCACCAATCCGCTGGGGCTGCTCGACGAGCTGTCGACGCTCGGCCCATGCGTGGTGGTGGCCCGGACCGACGGGATCCCGCGCCTGGAGGATCTCGCGCCGGAGCGGTGCCACCTGGCCTGGGAGGTGACCCTCACCACCGACCGCGGCGAGGACGCCATCCGCGACGTCTTCGCGTTCGTCGAGGACCGCTGCACGCTGCGCGTCCAGGCGCTCCCCAGCGCGGAGGCCGCGCCTGCCGCGCCCAGCCCGGCCCTGGCGGCCGGGGCCGGGGAGATCGCGCGCTCCACCGGCGGCCCGGCCCGGCCGCCCGAGGCGGCCTCCAGCGTGCGGGTCGCGGCGGCCAAGCTCGACCACCTGGTGGACCTGGTGGGCGAGCTGGTGACCGCGCAGTCCCGGCTTGCGCGGCTCGCCGCGCAGGCGGAGGACGCGGAGCTGGGCGCGGTGTCCGAGGGCCTGGAGCGGCTCACCGCCGACCTGCGCGACACCGCGCTCGACCTCCGCATGGTGCCCATCGGAACGGCGTTCGGGCGCCTGCGGCGGGTGGCGCGCGACCTCGCGGCCGACCTCGGGAAGGAGATCGACCTGGTGACGGAGGGCGCCGAGACGGAGCTCGACAAGACCGTCATCGAGCGGCTCGCGGACCCGCTCGTGCACGTGATCCGGAACGCCTGCGATCACGGCATCGAGACGCCCGAGGCCCGGCGCGCCGCCGGCAAGCCGCCGCGCGGGACCATCTCGCTCTCGGCCCGCCAGGCGGGCGGCAGCGTGGTCGTCGAGGTCCGCGACGACGGCGCCGGCATCGACCCGGCGGCGGTGCGCGCGCGGGCCGAGGCCCGCGGTCTGCTGCAGCCCGGCGCGCGCCTCGCCGAGGCGGACCTGCTCAACCTCGTGTTCCAGCCCGGATTCTCCACCGCGCGGACGGTCACCAGCGTCTCCGGGCGCGGCGTCGGCATGGACGTGGTGAAGCGGTCGGTCGAGGCGCTGCGCGGGACCGTGGCCCTGGAGAGCGCGCCCGGGGCCGGCACGGCGCTGCGCATCGAGCTGCCGCTCACGCTCGCGATCATCGAGGGGCTGCTGGTGGAGGTGGGCGGGGGCAGCTACGTGCTGCCGCTCGCGGCGGTGGAGGAGTGCGTCGGGCTCACCGCCGCGGAGGTGGAGGCGGCGCGCGGGGCGCACCTCGCGCCGGTGCGGGGCGAGCTCGTCCCGTACCTGCGGCTCCGGGAGGTGTTCGAGGTGCGCGGCGCGCGGCCGGACCACGAGCAGATCGCGATCGTGCGGACCGAGGCCGGGCGCTGCGGCCTGGCGGTGGACCAGGTCGCCGGCCAGCTCCAGGCCGTCATCAAGTCGATGGGGCAGATGTTCCGCAGCGTGAAGGGGCTGTCCGGCGCCACCATCCTCGGCGACGGGAGCGTCGCGCCCATCCTGGACGTCGCGGCGCTGTTGAAGGAGCACGCGGCCCGCGCCGCGTGAGGCGAAGTCGACCGCAGGACGCCGGCCCCTCGGAGGGGCCGGCGCAAACGCGCCGCTCGCCCTCGCGCGCGACGCAACGGAGACCGTATGCGCTGGTACGAGAACCTCGGGATCACCGCGAAGCTGCTCGTCGGGTTCACCCTGGTCGCGCTGATGGCGGGGGTGGTGGGCGGGGTGGGGTACAGGCAGCTCAACGCCCTGAACGCGGCCGACACCTTCCTTTACCACAAGTGCACCCTGTCGCTGAAGTACCTCGCGGAGATGGTCGCGAGCTACCGCGGCCAGAAGTCCGAGCTCCAGGACGCGCTGGGCGAGACCAACCGCTCGGCGCGCGAGGCGCCGCTCGCGAAGCTCGAGGCGTACGAGGCGCGCTTCCAGGACCGCATGAAGCGCTACCCGGAGACGTTCTCCACCGACGCGGACCGCAAGGCGTTCGCGGAGCTGGAGGGGCTGCACCGCGCGTACTCGGCCGCCCGCGACCGGGTGGCGGCGCACATCCGGGCGGGCGAGGACCAGCGCGCGCAGGAGGTGCTGCGCGGGGAGCTGGCGACCGCGTTCGAGGCCGAGCGCGCGGCGCTCCAGGCGATGCTGGACTCGAACGACGAGGTCGCGCGCCAGACCAGCGAGGCGAACGACGCGCTGGCCGAGCGGGCCAACCGGCTGATGCTGGTGATCGCCCTGGCCGCCATGCTGCTCGCGGTGGGCCTCGGGATCCTCGTCGCGCGCACCATCAGCCGGCCCATCGGGGCGATGGTCACCGCGGCGGAGCGGATGGCGATCGGCGATCTGGACGTCCAGCTCCGCGAGGACCGCAAGGACGAGGTGGGCGTCCTCGCCCGCGCGTTCGCGGCGATGAACCACGCGCTCGGCGGCATCACGCGGGCGGCGCAGGAGGTCGCGGGCGGCAACCTGCAGGTCCGGCTCGAGGCGCGCTCGGACAAGGACGAGCTGCTCCGCGCGCTCTCCGAGATGGTGCACCGGCTCACCGAGGTCGTGCAGGGCGTGAAGGTGGCCGCGGACGGCGTGGCGGCGGGCTCGGAGCAGCTCAGCGCCGCGTCCGAGCAGACCAGCCAGGGCGCCACCGAGCAGGCCTCGTCGATCGAGGAGATCTCCGCGTCGATGGAGGAGATGGGCTCGAACATCCGGCAGAACGCGGACAACGCCTCGCAGACCGAGCAGCTCGCGACGAAGGCGGCCGGCGTCGCGGCCGAGGGCGGCGAGGCGGTGGCCCGCACGGTGGAGGCCATGAAGCAGATCGCGGGCAAGGTCTCGATCATCGGCGAGATCGCCCGGCAGACGAACCTGCTCGCGCTGAACGCCGCCATCGAGGCGGCGCGCGCGGGCGAGCACGGCAAGGGCTTCGCGGTGGTCGCCTCCGAGGTGCGCAAGCTCGCCGAGCGCAGCCAGAAGGCGGCCGGGGAGATCAGCGAGCTCTCGGCGAGCAGCGTGTCGGTGGCGGAGAAGGCGGGGGACCTGCTCGGGCGCATCCGGCCCGAGGCGCAGAAGACCTCCGAGCTGGTGCAGGAGATCAGCGCCGCGAGCCGCGAGCAGGACACCGGCGCCGCCCAGATCTCCAAGGCCATCCAGCAGCTCGACCAGGTGATCCAGCAGAACGCGGCCGGCGCCGAGGAGATGAGCTCCACCGCGGAGGAGCTGACCGCCCAGGCGGTGAAGCTGCAGGAGCTGATCGCGTTCTTCCGTCTAGCGGACGGCGCCGGGCGTGCCGCGGCGCGCGCGGCGCCGCCGGCGCGACCGGCCGCCCCGCCGGCCCTGCACGCCCCGAAGGCCTCGAAGGCTCCGAACGCCCCGGCGCGGCCCGCGCCCAGGGCGACGCCGCCGGCGCCGAAGCCGGCGCCGAAGCCGGCCCGGCCCGCCGCCGCGCCGTCCGAGGCCGGCGTCCGCATCGAGCTCGCCGAGGCCCCGGAGCCGGAGCCGGGCTACCAGGCCTACTGAGCGCCCCGCCCGACCGGAGAACGCCATGGACGAGTCGGCCTCGACCCGAAGCCAGCAGTACCTGACCTTCACGCTCGACGGCGAGCACTACGCCGTCGAGATCGAGCGGGTGCGTGAGGTGCTCGAGTTCACCGGGGTGAACAAGGTGCCGCGCACCCCCGACTTCCTGCGCGGCATGATCAACCTTCGGGGAGACATCGTCCCGGTGGTGGACCTGCGCCTGAAGCTCGGCCTCTCCCCCACGGAGCGGACGATCGACACCTGCGTCGTCATCACCGAGGTCACGGCCGACGGCGAGCCCCTCGTGCTCGGCGCCCTGGCCGACTCGGTCCAGGAGGTGATCGAGCTCGATCCTGCCGCCATCGCGCCGCCGCCGCGCATGGGCGCGCGGGTCGACACCGCCTTCATCCGCGGGATGGGCCGGCGCGAGGACCAGTTCCTCGTCATCCTCGACATCGAGCGGGTGCTCGCGGAGGACGGGCTGCGCGCGCTGACGGAGCCGCTGGGCGCGGGCGTCCCTCCGGGCGCGGCGCCGGACGGCGCCGGGGTGGAGCGGGTGGGCGATGCTGGGCTCGCGGGCTGATCGGCGCGGGGCGGACCGCGGCCCGACGGGCCCGGCGGCGAGCCGGCTCGCCGGGCCGCCCGCGCTCTCGCCGCGGGACTTCGCGCGCCTGAGCGCGTTCATCGAGGGGCGCTGCGGCATCCGCATGCCCCCCTCGAAGCGGACGCTGCTGGAGTCGCGGCTGGGGCGCCGCGTCCGCGAGCTGGGGCTCGCCGGCTTCGGCGAGTACTGCGAGCACGTGCTGGGCGGCGCGGCGGGCGACGAGATGGTCCGGATGGTGGATCACGTGACCACCAACAAGACGGACTTCTTCCGCGAGCCGCACCACTTCGAGCTCCTGGTCCGGGACGTGCTGCCGGCGCTCGCCGCCGAGCGCGGCGCGGGGACGCGGCGGCCGCTCCGGCTGTGGAGCGCCGGCTGCTCCACCGGCGAGGAGCCGTACACGCTGGCGATGGTGCTGCTCGAGGCCGGGCGGCAGGCGGCCGGGCTGCGCTTCGGGATCCTCGCCACCGATCTCTCCACCCGCGTGCTCGAGCGCGCGCGCGGCGCCGAGTACACCGAGGCGCAGGTCAGGCCCGTGCCGCTCCCGCTGCGGCGGCGCTACCTGCTGCGCAGCGTCCGCGATCCGCAGGTGGTCCGGGTGTGCCAGCGGGTGCGTGAGCTCGTCGCGCTCGAGCAGCTCAACCTGCTGGACGCCGACTACCGGCTCCGCGACCGGATGGACGTGATCTTCTGCCGCAACGTGTTCATCTACTTCGAGCGGTCGGTGCAGGAGCGGGTCCTCCTCCAGTTCGCGCGCGTCCTCGCCCCGGGCGGCTTCCTCTTCCTGGGACACGCGGAGAGCATCGCCGGGCTGGAGGTGCCGTTCGACCCGGTGGCGCCCACCGTCTACCGCCGGCGGGAGGGCGGCTAGCACATGCCGCCCGGGCCGAAGCGAACCGCGCGACGCGTGCGCGTGCTGGTGGTGGACGACTCGGCGCTGGTGCGCGAGACGCTCACGGCGGTGCTCGCCTCCGACGCGGGGATCGAGGTGATCGGCGCCGCCGGCGACCCGTACGCCGCGGTGGAGCGGATGCGCCGGCAGGCGCCCGACGTCATCACGCTCGACATCGAGATGCCGCGCATGGACGGGCTGACCTTCCTGCGCAGGCTGATGGCGCAGCACCCGATCCCGGTGGTGATCTGCTCCAGCCTGGCGACGGCCGGCGCCGAGCCGGCCCTGCGCGCGCTGGAGTGCGGGGCGGTGGACGTGGTGGCCAAGCCGCGCGTCGGCACGCGGCGGTTCCTGGAGGAGTCGCGGGTGCGCCTCTGCGACGCGGTCAAGGCGGCCGCGCGCGCCCGGCTCGGTCGGCCGCGGGCCGGCGCGCCGCTGGTGCAGCCGAAGCTCACCGCCGACGCCGTCCTGGCCAGCCCGCGCCCGGACGCGGTGCTGCAGACCACCGAGCGGGTGGTGGTGGTGGGCGCCTCCACCGGCGGGACCGAGGCGCTGCGCGAGCTGCTCACCGCGCTCCCGGGGGACGCGCCCGGGCTGGTGATCGTGCAGCACATGCCGGAGGTCTTCACCGCCGCCTTCGCGCGCCGCCTCGACGGGCTCTGCGCGGTGGCGGTGAAGGAGGCCGCCGACGGGGACGCGGTGGTGCCGGGGCGGGCGCTGATCGCGCCCGGGAACCGGCACACGCTGCTGCGGCGCAGCGGCGCCCGCTACCACGTGGAGGTGCGGGACGGCCCGCTGGTGTCCCGCCACCGACCCTCGGTGGACGTGCTGTTCCGATCCGCGGCGCGCTACGCGGGCCGGAACGCGGTGGGCGTCATCATGACCGGGATGGGCGACGACGGGGCGCACGGCCTGGCCGAGCTGAAGCGCATGGGCGCCGACACCATCGCGCAGGACGAGGCCACCTCGGTCGTGTTCGGCATGCCGCGCGAGGCCATCCGGCTGGGCGCGGCCGACCGCGTGCTCCCGCTGCCGGCCATCCCGCCCGAGCTCCTGCGGCTGTGTCGCTGAGCCGCGCGGCTAGCGCTCCGCGGCCGAGGCCCCGAGCAGCTCGTCGTGCGGGTCGAGCTCGAGCACCAGCTCGACGCGGCGGTTGCGCTCGTGCGCCTCCGGCGTCGCGTCGGTCGAGAGCGGGTGCGCGGAGCCGAGGCCGACCGCGGCGAGCAGGGCGGGCCGGGCCGCGTGCGCCTGCTCCAGGTAGCCGACCACCGTCGCGGCGCGCGTCGCCGACAGCTCCCAGTTGCTCATCCACCGCCCCCCGCTGCCCACCGGCGTCTCGTCGGTGTGCCCCTCCACGCGGAGCGGGCGCTCGAGCGGCACGATCTCGACCGCGATCGCGTCGAGCAGGGCCAGCGCCTGGGGCCGGAGCGCCGCCTGGCCCGGGTCGAAGAACTCGGTCGCGGCGAGCCGGACGGTGAGCCGGCGCCCCTCCACCAGCACCGACACCACCGGCACCGGGCGCCGCTCCATCACGAACGGCCGCACGCGCCGCTCGATCCGCTTGCGGAGCAGCTCGATGCCGCGGTGCTCCTGGCGCATGCTGGTGCCGGCCTCGAGCGCGGGCCCGCCGCCCTCGCTGGGCGGCCCGTCGAACAGCGGCAGCGCCCCGGTCCCGCCGGTGCCGGAGAAGTGCATGGCCCAGCGGATCGACTCGGTGGCCTGGACGATGCGCTTGTTGTCCACGCGCGACACCGCGTACATGACGACGAAGAACGCGAACAGCAGGGTCATGAAGTCGGCGTAGGACACCAGCCAGCGCTCGTGGTTCTCGTGCTCCTCCTCGCGGCGGCGGCGGGCCATGGCTCCTCCAGCGGCCGCTACGCGGCCTTGCGCCGGGGCTCGGCGTCGCGCTCGGCCGGCGGCTCCCCGGAGTAGGCGCGCAGCTTCTCCTCCAGCACGCGCGGGTTGATGCCCTCCTGGATGGCGAGCACGCCCTCGGTGATCAGCGTCTTGCGGTCGCGCTCCGCCCCCAGCTTGCGCTTCATCTTGGTCGCGAACGGGAGGAACAGGACGTTCGCGCTCCCCACGCCGTAGACCGTGGCCACGAACGCCACCGCGATGCCGCCGCCGAGCTTGGAGGGATCGGACAGGTTCTCCATCACGTGGATGAGCCCGAGCACGGCGCCGAGGATCCCGATGGTGGGGGCGAACCCGCCCGCCGCCTCCCACACCTTCGCGCCGACCGCGTGCTCCTCGTACTCGGCGTCGACCGCGGCCTCGAGGGTGGAGCGGGTCACCGACGCGTCCACGCCGTCCACCACGAGCTGCAGCGCCCGGCGCAGGAACGGGTCCGGGATGCCGGGGAGCTTCGCCTCCAGCGCCAGCACGCCGTCGCGGCGCGCCACGCCGGCGTACTCCACCAGCTCGCGCGAGAGCGCGCCCAGGTCCACCTTGCGCTCGGCGAACACCAGCTTGAGCTGCGAGAGCGCCCTGCCCACGTCGCGCCGCGGGAACGCCACCAGCACCGCGCCGAAGGTCCCGCCGAACACGATCAGCGCCGCGGTGGCCTGCAGGAGCGAGCCGACGTGCCCGCCCTCCAGCGCCTGGCCCAGCAGGATCAGGCCCACGGCGGCGAAGATGCCGGCGATGGTGGTGACGTCCATGGCTACTCCTCGGGCGCGGGGCGGGGGAGCGCGACCAGCCCGCCGGGCCGCGCCGGGCCCGCGGCGATCCGGCGGCGGAACGCGACGACGCGCTCGACCACCTCGTCGGGCGGCTCGCGCACCATCAGGTGCAGGCCGCCGTCGAGCAGCAGCACGGTGTCGGGCGTGGCCTCGACGGTGAGGATCCGGTCGGCGTTGACGACGAGCGGTTTCCCGTCGAGGCGCGTGAGGACGATCATGGGCGCTCCCGCACGGTCATCGGCACGCCGGCCGGTCCCCTTTAGCGCTTCATCGCGATGAGCTCGGAGAGGAGCTGATCGGCGGTGGTGATGGTCTTGGAGTTGGCCTGGAAGGCCCGCTGGGCCGCGATGAGCCGCACGAACTGCTCGGCCAGGTCCACGTTGGACTGCTCCAGCGAGCCCGCCACGACCGACGCGCGCCCGCCGGAGCCGGCCGCGCCCACCACCGGCTGCCCGGAGCCGGGCGTCTGCTGGAGCAGGTTGCCGCCGGCGCGGTCGAGCTGGTCGGGCGCGGCGAAGCCCGCCACCGCCACCTGGCCGAGCACGCGGGTCTGCCCGTTGGTGAACACGCCGGAGATGACGCCCTCCGGCCCGACGCGGACGGAGGCGAGCTGCCCGGAGCCGTAGCCGTCCTGGCCGATGAAGGTGCTCGCGGACGTGGCCGAGAACTGGGTCACCCCGGCGAGGCCGGTCCCGCCGGCGGAGGTGGCATCGCCGAAGGAGAAGTCGAGGGGCTGGGGCGCGGCCTGGCCGGCCGGGGTGAAGCTCGAGGTCTGGGTCATGGAGGTGAGCTCGCCGCCGTCGCCGAACGCGAGCGTGCCGCCGGCGATCTGGGTGAGCTGCCCCGCGGTGCCGCCGGCCACCCCGGCGCCGTCGGTGAGCGCGTGCCAGTCCCAGGCGCCGTCGCCGGTCTTGCGGAAGTAGACCTGGACGGCGTGGCCGGCGCCGAGCGCGTCGTACACCGTCATGGTGGTGGAGAAGTTGGACGTGGCGCCGGGGTTGGCGGGGTCCCATGCGGCGGTCGGGACCGCCGCGTCGGCCTGGAGGTTCGCCTTGAGCGTGAGCCGGGTGGTGGCGCGCGGCTGCGCGGAGGCGGTGCCGACGAGCAGGTCGTCGGGCAGGCCGGCCAGCGCGCCGGAGGGATCGGCGGGGAAGCCCTGCACCCGCAGGCCCTCCAGGTTCACCAGGTAGCCGTCGTCGTCCACCGTGAACTGACCGTCGCGCGTGTAGAACGTGCCGGTCTGGCCGGCGTGCGCGCCGCGCACCACGAAGAAGCCGTTGCCCTGGAGCGCCAGGTCGGTGGCGAGGCCGGTGGAGGCGAGCGCGCCCTGGGTCAGGATCTTCTGCACGCCGGCGAGGCGCGAGCCGAGGCCGATCTGCCCGGTGCCGCCGATGACGCTCTGCGAGAGCGCGTCCTCGAAGGCGGCGCGGCCGGACTTGAAGCCGACGGTGTTGGCGTTGGCGATGTTGTCGCCGACCACCGAGAGCTCGAGCGAGGAGGCCTGGAGGCCGGTGGTGCCGGAGGAGAGCGCGGTGAGGAGGGACATGGGGCTTCCTTTCGTGCGGCGGGGTCTGGGGATCAGGCCGCGGGGGCGGCGAGCTGGAGGACGTCGGAGAGCTTCACGTGGCGCCCGCCCACCAGCAGCTCGGGCGCCTGGTTCTCGAAGGTCACGCCGGTGACCGTGCCGCGCAGGCTGGTCGCCGCGTCGAGCGCGGTGCCGTCGGTCCGCGTGGCGGAGACGGTGAGCAGGTAGTCGCCGGCGGGGAGCGGCTCGCCCGACGCGTCGCGCCCGTCCCAGCTCACCGGGAACGTGCCGGCGTCGCGCGCACCGAGCTGCAGCGTCCGCACCACCCGTCCGCTCGCGTCCGCCAGGATCGCCACCGCCTCGCCGGCGTCGGCCGGGAGCGTCACCTCGAAGCGTGCGGGGCCGCCCGGGTCGAGGCGGACGCGGTCGGCGCGGAAGAGGACCTCCTTGCCCACCAGCGCGGCGGTGCCGAGCTGGTTCGACGAGGCCTGCGCCATGGCGAGCGTGTCGAGCTTGTCGCCGAGCGCGCCGAGCTGCTCGACCGACGAGAACTGCGCGAGCTGCGCCACGAACGCCTGGCTGTCCATGGGGGAGAGCGGATCCTGGTGCTGGAGCTGGGTGGTGAGGAGCTTCAGGAACGCGTCCTTGCCGAGCGCGCTCGAGGCGGGCGCGGGCGCCTGCCCGGCCTGCGGGAGCGCGCCCAGCGCGCTGGTGACGGGGGAGGTGGACACGCGGGCTCCTAGGCGGTGACGTCGTGGGCGCCCCGGCGCGCGCGGGCGGCGCGCGCGGGGGCGGTGGAGGGGGTGGGGAACGGCGCGGCGGGCTCGCGCTCGCGGCCCCCGGACCGGTCGCCGCCGCCGCCGGTGGTGGCGGAGCGCTGCTCGCCCGGACCGGCGGACGGCGCCGCCGGCGCGGCGACGCGCGGCTCCACCTCGAGGCGGGCGAGGCCCAGCCCCTCGGCCGCGAGCGCGCGGGCGAGCTCCGGGGCGCGCGCCTCGAGCGCGGCCGCCGACGCGGTCTCCACCCGCACGTGGGCGGCCCCGTCGGCGATCCGCAGGTGGAGCGCGAGGTCGCCGAGCGCGTCGGAGCGGACCCGCAGGTGGGCGGCCGCCGGGAGCAGCGCGCCGGCCACCACCGGCTCGGCGGGCTCGGGCGGCAGCGGCGGGAGCGGCGCGCGCGGGGCCTCGGCGCCGGCTGCCGGCCCGGGATCCGCGGCGCGGCTCGCGGAGGCTGCGCCGCCGAGCGGGCCCGGGCCGGGCGAGTCCGGCGCGCCGGCGGGCCGGTGGACGGCGTCGCGCTCGGCGGGCGTAGCAGGGGCGCGGCGCCGGCCGCCCGCGGCGGCGGCGCGGGCCGACGGGAGGCCGGTCTCGGCGTCGGGGAGGCGCGCCGCGACGGCGGCGTGCACGGGGGGCGCGCCGGAGGCGCCCGCGGCGGAGGCATGCGGGGCCGCGCCGGGCGTGCGACGGACCGCGCCACGCACCGGCGGGGCGGCCTGGCGCGAGCCGGCGGCGAGGGCCGGTCCCGGGCCGGCCTGCGGCCCCGCGGCGGAGGGGGACCTGTGGGCGGCGCCGCGCGGCGCCGGTGCCTCCGGGCTCGCCTCGAGGGGCGGGGCGCCCGGGCCGGCGATCGCGCGGCCGAGCCCGGAGCGAACCGCGGTGGGCGACGGTGCTCGCGGGGGCGCGGAAGGGCCGGGCGTCCGCCGGTGCGCCGCAGCGACCTGGGCGGCCTGGGCCGCCTGGGCCGCCTGGGCCGCCTGCACGGCCAGGGTCGCGGACGGGAGCGCCTCGGCCACGGCGGGCGGCGCGGCGTCGTCGGACCTGGGCCGACCGCCGCCGGCGGGCTCCCGACCCGGGACGCGGGCATGGCCGCGGACCGCCCGAGGCTCGGCGACCTCCGCGGCGGGATGGGCGGCGCGGAGCGCGTCCTCGAACCGCGGGTCGGCGTCGCCGGGGCGCATCGCCCGCGGCGCCGGGGCGCCGCCGGACGGCGCGCCGGGAAGGATCGGTCCTGGCGTCATGGCGCGGGGTTCCTGGCGAGGAGGGTGAGCAGCTCGGCGCCGGCGTCGGGCGCCATCCGGTCCACCACCGCGGCCGCGTCGGCCGGCCGCATCTCGCGGAGGATGGCGGCGGCGGCGGCGCGATCGAGGTGGGCGAGCATGGCCGCGGCCTGCTCCGGTCGCAGGTTGCGCACGGTGCGCGCCGCCACGCCCGCGGGCGTGGGCGGCGGCCTCGCGCCGGGGCGCAGGCCCGCGGTGCGCGCGGCGGGCCTGTGCGGCTGGGCCGCCTGGGGCGCCGCCGGGGCCTTCGCGGCGGCGGCGGCGAGCGCCTGCAGGCGCGCGGTCTCCTCGCGGAGCGCGGCGCGGGCGCGCTCGATCTCGGCGGCGAGCGCCTCGAGCCGCTGCCGCTCCTGCGCGAGCGCCGCCTGCTCCACGCGGCGGTCGCGGGCGGCGCGCTGCAGCTCCTCGCCGAGCGCGCGCCCGGAGAGGGCCGGCGGCACCGGCGCGGGCGCGGCCGGGGTCGCGGGGGGCGCGTCCGCGGCGAGCAGCGCGGCCGCGAGGCCGGCCAGCAGGGCGGGGCTAGCCATGCGCCGCCTCCTTCCTCGCGGGCGGGGCTGCCGCGGGCGGGGCCAGCAGCCGCGCCAGGCGCTCCAGCGCCTCGGGCATGGGGGTCCGCTCCGCCGGGTCCTGCCGGAGGAACGCCCGCAGCGGCTCGATGCAGCGGAGCGCGCGGTCGACGCGCGGGTTCGACCCCGCCGCGTACGCGCCCACCTCGACCAGGTCGGCGGCCTCGCGGTGCGCCGAGAGCACCTCGCGCGCCTCGCGGGCCAGGGCGCGATGCTCCGCCGGAACGATGTCGTTCATCACGCGCGACACCGACGCGAGCACGTCGATGGCCGGGAAGTGGCCGGACTCGGCCAGGCGGCGCGACAGCACCAGGTGGCCGTCCAGCGTGGCGCGCGCGGCGTCGGCGATGGGATCGCCGGCGTGGTCGTCGCCCTCCGCCAGCACCGTGTAGAACGCGGTGATGCTGCCCGGGCCGGCGTCGTTGCCGGCGCGCTCGACCAGGCGGGGCAGGATCGCGAACGCCGACGGCGGGTAGCCGCGGGTGGTGGGAGGCTCGCCCGCGGCGAGGCCGATCTCGCGCTGCGCCTGGGCCACGCGCGAGAGCGAGTCCACCAGCAGGAGCACCCGCCGGCCGCGGCCTCGGAACCACTCCGCGGCCGCGGTCGCCGCCATGGCGGCGCGCAGCCGCTCGAGCGGCGAGGCGTCGCTGGTGGCCACCACCACGACCGCGCGGGCCAGGCCCGGCCCGAGGTCGCGCTCCACGAACTCGCGCACCTCGCGGCCGCGCTCGCCGATGAGCCCGACCACCACCACGTCCGCGGTGGCGGAGCGCGCCAGCATCCCGAGCAGCACGCTCTTGCCCACGCCCGGACCGGCCATCACCGCGATGCGCTGGCCCTCGCCGACCGTCAGGCACGCGTCGATCGCGCGGATGCCGAGCGGCACGGCCCGCTCCACCCGGCGGCGCGAGAGCGCGGGCGGCGGGGAGGCGTGCAGCGCGGTGCGCTGGCGCAGCATGGGCACCGCGCCGCCGTCCACCGGGCGGAGCGACGCGTCCACCACGCGGCCGAGCAGCGCCTCGCCCACCGCGATGCGATCCGCGCTGGCGCGCGGCACCACCGCGCAGCCCTCCGCCACGCCCTGGATCCCGGACAGCGGCATGAGCCGCGCCGTGCCGCCCTGGAACCCGATCACCTCCGCGAGCACCACCGCGCCGTCCTGCGCGTGGATCTCGCAGGCCGTCCCCACCGGCACCTGGGGGAGGAGCGCCTCGACGAGCAGGCCGGCCGCCCGCACCACCGTCCCGGTGAGCGGGGTGGGATCGGCCTCGGCGAGCGCGCGGGCGAGGGCGTCGCGATCCAGCAGGGTCACGCGACCTCCTCCTCCGCGGCCGCCTGAGCGGCGCGGTGCAGCTCCTCGAGCCGCGTGCGCAGGCGGCCGTCCACCCGGCCGAAGTCGGTGTCCACCACGCAGTCGCCGCGCTCCAGCGAGGCGTCCCCGGCGACCTCGATCGCGCCGGCCGAGAGCCCGGCGGCCTCGGCGACGGCCGCCGGGGCGACGCGGGGCACGTCGTCCGGGTGCAGCCGCACCGTCACGCGGCGCGACCCGCCGGCCTTGCGCAGGGCGGCGCGCACCAGCGCGAACAGCGCCTCGGGCGAGGTGCTCACCTCCGCCTCCAGGATGCGGCGCGCCACCTGGAAGCCGACCTCCAGCGCATCGGTCCGGGCCTGCTCGGCCAGGCGGCCGGCCTGGAGCCGGAGCACCTCGACCGCGTGCGCCACCCGCTCGAGCGCCTCGGCGCGCAGCGCCTCCACGGCGGGGGCCTCGGGCGCGGACGGGGGTGGCGGCTCCGGCGGCGGGGCGGCCCGGGGCTCCGCCGGGCGCGGCGCGGCCGGCGCGGCCGCGTTCACCGCCACCGCGAACGGCGCTGCCCGCATGGAGGGCGCTGCGGTGTGCGCGGCGAGGAAGGCGGGAGGTCTGGGCGTGCCGGTCATGGCGAGGGGCCTCGGCTAGAGCATCTTCTCGGCGGGGTTGACGATGGTGATGCGGCCTTCCTGCGCGAGCTCCTGGGCCGCCTTGGCGATCTCCTGCTGCGCGGCCTCCACCGACGCGAGCTTCACCGGGCCCATGGCCGCGAGGTCGTCGGCGAGCATCTCCGCGGCGCGGGCGGAGAGGTTCTGCAGGAAGCGGTCGCGCAGCTCGGCGGTGGCGCCCTTCAGCGCCACCGTGAGCCGCTGCCCGTCGATCTCGCGCAGCAGGAGCTGCAGGTCGCGATCGGCCAGGGCGACCAGGTCGCCGAAGGTGAACAGCCGGCCCCGCAGCTCGCCGGCGAGCTGCGCGTCGTCGCGCTCGATCTCGCCCAGCACCTGCGCCTGCTCCTGCGGCGGCGAGCGGCGCAGGATCTCGAGCGCGGTGGCCTTCCCGTCCACCTTGCGCATCCCGCCCGCCACCACCGCCTTCAGCTCGGAGGAGAGGGCCTGCCCCACCTCCCGGAGCACCTCCGGCGCCACCGACTCGATGGTGGCCATCCGGCGCAGCACGTCCGGCCGGAGCTTCTCGGGCAACCGCTCCATCACGCCCACCGCGCGCGGCCCGTCGAGCGAGGAGAGCACGAGCGCGACGGTCTGCGGCTGCTCGCGCTGCAGCACCATGGCGAGCGCCTCCGGATCCGCCTGCGAGACCGGACCGAGCACCTCGTCCGGCGGCGGCGGCGGGACCACGCCGTCGAAGGCGCGCCGCGCCGCGTCGGCGCCGAGCGCGCGCTCCGCCACCTCGCGCAGCAGGTCGTCGCCGGCGGCCGCGTCGCCGCCCACCGTCTCCATGCTGGTGACGAACTGCTCCAGCGCCTCGGTGATGGCCTTCGGGCCCCGGGCGCGGAGCGCCTTGGCGCCGAGCGCGATGCGGCGCAGCTCGGCCTCGCCGAGCAGCTTGAACACCGCGCCGGCGACCTCCGGGCCGACGCCGAGCAGCACGGCGGCGGCGCGCTGCGCGCCGGGACCGGGGCGCTCGGGGGCGGACGCCGGGGACGGGCTGGGCGGGGCGGGGGCGAGGTCAGGCATCGGCGTTGCTCCGCTCGGGCTGGACCGGCTGGCCGGGCTCCTGGGCGATCCAGGCCTTCAGGAGGTGGGCGGTGCGGGTGGGGTCCTGCGAGGCGAGGTCGCGGGCGCGGTCGCGCAGGGTGGCGGACGGATCGGCCAGCGCCGCCGGGCGCGGTGGCGGCGCGCCGGGGAGCGCGGCGTCGCGGGCGAGCGCCGCCTCGATCTCGGCCACGCGGGCGCCGGGCCGGATGGGCAGCACCTCGGGCGCGGCCGGCGCCCGGCGGCGCCGCAGCGCGGCCGCGAGCAGCGCGAGGCCGACGAGCGCGCCCGCGCCCAGCGCGCCCCACCGCACCGCGGGGCGCTCGAGCAGGGCCGGCGGGGGCGCCGGGGGCGGGGCGGGCTCCTCGGCGCGCACGAACGGCGACGAGGAGATCTCGAAGGTGTCGCCGCGGTCGGCGTCGAAGCCCACCGCGCGCTTGGCGAGCTCGCCCAGCCGCGCGATCTCCGCGTCGGCGCGAGGCGCCCCCGCGGCGCCGTCCACCAGCACGGCCACCGAGATCCGCTCCAGGCGCGGGACGCGCGCCACCGAGGTGGTGGTGGTGGTGGAGACGTCGTAGTTGCGGGTCTGGTCCTCGGTGGAGGCGCTGCTGCGCCCGCGCGCGCCGGCCGCCGGCGCCGGCGGCGCGAGCGGCTGGTTGGCGGCGGCGCCCGCCACGCCGGCCGGGCCCGCGCCGTCGCTCGACGACTGCTGGGTGAGCTTGCGCTCGCTGCGCAGCGTGGCCGAGTCGGGGTCGAGGACCTGGGCGCTGCTCTGGACCTCGGTCTGGTCGAGCGAGGCGGTCACCCGCGCCACCACCGCGCCCGGTCCCACCGCCTGGCCGAGCAGGTCCACGATGCGCCGCTCCAGGTCGCGCTCCATGCGGCGCTGGTAGCCCATGGCCTCGCCCAGCGGGCCCTCGTCGGAGAGCACCTCGCCGCGGCCGTCCACCACCGAGACCCCCGCCGGCGCCAGCCCGGCGACCGCGGACGACACCAGGTGCCGGATGCCGGAGATCTCGCGCTGGTCGAGCGTGCGCCCCGGCTGCAGGTTCACCACCACCGCCGCGGCGGCGGGGCGGTCCTGGTCGCGGTACAGCCCCTTCTCCGGGAGCGTGAGGTGCACGCGCGCGGAGCGGACCTGCGCGAGGCGCGAGATGGTGCGGGCCAGCTCGCCCTCGGTCGCGCGGCGCAGGTTCACCTTCTGCGTGAACTCGGAGACGCCCAGGTCGCCGCGGTCGAAGATCTCGAAGCCCACCCCCCCGCCGCGGGGGAGGCCGGCGCCGGCCAGCAGCAGGCGGGCGTCGTACACGCGCGACGCGGGCACCGCCAGCGCGGAGCCGCCCGCCTCCAGGCGATACGGGACGCCGGCCGCGCCGAGGGCGCCGGCCGCCTCGGCCGAGTCCTCCGGCGTGAGGTTGGTGAAGGCGTACTGGTACGCCTCGGAGGAGCGCACCGCGCTGAGCGCGGCGACGCCGATGGCGACGAGCGCGCCCGCCACCAGCACCAGCTTCAGGCCGGCGGGGAGGGCGCCGAGGAGGCGCGGCAGCTCGCGGAGCTGCTTGAGGAGGGGCTCCATGGACGTGTCCGGAGCGCGGCGCTACACGCTCATCCGCATGACTTCCTGGTAGGCCTCGACGAGCTTGTTGCGGACGCGCGTGGCCACCCGCATCGCCACGTCGGCCTTCTCCAGCGCGAGCGCGGTCTCGTGCAGGTTGCCCTCGCCGAGCGCGGAGCGCGCGGCCTGCGCGTCGGCCGCGCCCTGCAGCGCCTCGGCCTGCGCCAGCGCCTCGCCGAGCGCGCGCCCGAAGGTGCCGCCCTCCGGCCGCGCCGCCGGCGCCGCCGCGGGCTGGTAGAGGGCCGGGCCGATGCCGCGGATGCCGTCCATGGCCTACCTCGCGATCTCGAGGGCGCGCTGCGCCATCGTCTTGAGCGTGTCCACCGCGGTGGCGTTCGCCTCGTAGGCCTTCTGGGCCGACATGAGGTTCACGATCTCGTGCACCGGGTTGACGTCGGGGAGCGTCACGAAGCCGTCGGGGTCGGCGTCCGGGTGGGCCGGGCTGAACACGCGGCGCCCGGGGCCGTCGCCCTCGGCGATGGCGGCCACGCGCACGCCGGAGGGGGCCGGGCCGGCCGCGCCCAGCGCGGCGTCGAACGGCACCGCCTCGAGCACCGGGTCGAGCCGGCGATAGGGCTGGCCGTCCGGGCCGCGGGTGGTCTCGGCGTTCGCCAGGTTGGAGGCGGCGAGGTTGACGCGGACGCGCTCGGCGGCGAGGCCGGACGCGCTGACGTTCAGGGCGGAGAGGAAGTCCATGGCAGCTCCCGGGCTAGGCCGCGCCGTCCGAGGCGACGTAGCGGAGGATGGCGAGCTTCTTGGCGGCGGCCCGGGCGGCCGCGCCGTACTGGATGGCGTTCTCGGCGATGGCGGCGGTGGTGCGGTCGAGGTCCACGGCGTTGCCGTCGAGCCCCGGCGCGGCGCCCGGCACCTCCGCGACGAAGCGCTCCGGCGCGGCCGGGCCGGCGATCGGCTGCGGGGCGCCCGCGACCGCGGCGGCGAGCGTCAACGGGATGTCGCCCCGGCGCGCCGCCACCCTGGGCGGCGGCGCGGCGGGCAGGTCGGGGCCGGGCGCGGGCGCGGCGGCCATGGCGGCCCGGAAGTCGAGGTCGACCGGCGTGAAGCCGGGCGTGTTCGCGTTCGCGAGATCGCCGCCGAGCACGGTCTGGCGGGCCAGGCGGACGTCGAGCGCGCGTTCCAGCGTCGAGAGCGTGGCGTCGAAGATCCTCATGCCCGCTCCTTCTGCGAGCGCCGTGCCCGGCGCGGCGTCAGGGGCGCGTCGCCGGGGCCGCGCCGAGCCGGGCCGCCTCCACCGCGGCGCGCGCGGCGCGCAGGTCCCCGTCGTCGGCCGGGGCGGGGGGGCGGGCCGGGGCCGGCCGCGGGGCCGGGGGCGCCGACGGGCGCAGCGCCGCGAGCGCCGTCCGCCAGGGCGCGCGCGCCAGCTCGGCCTCGGGGAGGCGGGTGCGCGCGAACCGCGCCACCTCGCGGCCTCGCACCGCGTCCCCGGCGGCGCCGTACAGCTCCACCACGCGGCGCAGGTGATCCGAGAGCTCGTCCCGCGGCACGCGACCGGTCTGGCCGGCCAGCACCGCGGCGGCGAAGCGCGGCGCGCCCGCCTGCAGGGCGCGGTCGGCGGCGGCGCGCGCCAGCTCGAGCGCCAGCGGCCCCTCGCCGCGGCCGGGCACCTCCAGGTAGGCGGCGAGCGCGGCCGCGCCGTCGGCGCCGGGCTGGCGGAGGGCGACGAGGAGCACGTGCCGGCACCAGGCCGCCGCGCCGGCGCAGGCACCGGCCGGGCGCGAGTCCTCGGCCACCGCGCGGGCCGCGGCGGCGAGGTCGCCGGCGAGGGCGCGCAGCCGGATGCGCCGCAGCACGAGGTCCGCCCGCAGCGGTCGCTCCACCGCGAGCGCGTCGAACACCGCGGCCCGCCCGCCCGCCGCGAGGCAGCCCGGCTCGAGCTCGCAGAGCCGCTCCGCCGCGAGCCGGCCCCAGGGGGCCTCGGCGCGCGCGCGGCGCCAGCGCTCCACCGCCGCATCGGGCCGGTCCTCGCGGAGGTCGAGGTCCCCGAGCCGGAGCTGGGCGTGGGCGGACGGGCCGGCGGCGAGCGCCTCCTCGAAGGCGGCGCGCGCCGCGGCCAGGTCGCCGGCGGCGAGCGCGCACTCGCCGCGGGTGGCGGGCCGCTCGCCCGGGCAGGGGCCCAGGCCCAGCGCCGCCCCGTCGAACGGGACCAGCGGCGGGCCCTCCTCCTCCGGGCGCCAGGGCGGCACCGAGAGCTCGAACAGATCCAGCGTCGGGCCGGGCAGGCCCTCCACGACGGCGGCGCGGACCCATCGCGCGGTGCAGCGCAGCACCACCTCTCCGGGCGCGGCGTCCACCGCGGGACAGAGCCGGGACGCGCCGCGCAGGCGGCGGGCGAGCGCCGCCGTCGCCGCGGCGGGGACCCGCAACGCCACCCTGTGCTCCAGCGGGCGGGCCTCGAGGCGCGCCGGGGCCGCTGCGGCGGGGAGCGCGATGCGCTCGGCCGAGACGGTGAGGGCGAGCGGCGGCGGCGCCGAGGCGGCGAGCGCCAGGAGGACGGCGGCGGGCGTCACGCGTGCTCAGGCCTGGGCGGCGTGGGCCGTCGGCGCCGCGGCGATCGCCTCGCGGCTGCGGCGGCGCAGCTTCTCCACCAGCGTGGTGCGCTGCAGCCCCAGCAGGTCGGCCGCCGCCTTCTTGTTGCCGCCGGTCCGCGCCAGCGCAGCCGAGATGTACGCGTCCTCCAGGCGCCGCAGCAGGCCGGGCAGGTCCACCGGCCGGCCGGCGTCGAAGGTCGGTTCGGCAGGCGGGGGCGCGTCCTCCGCCGTCAGGGCGCGCAGCACGGCCGGGTCGATCGCCTCCCCCGCGGTGGCGGGCGCCGCGGCGGCGCTGTCCCCCGGCGCCGGCGGGGGCGCCGCGTCGCCTTCCGCGGCGCGGGCCGGGATCGACGCCGGCGCGTCCTCGGACGCCGGGGCCGCGGGGAGGGCGAGCGCGCGCGCCGCGTCGTTCGCGCGGCGGCAGCGCAGCGCGACCGGGAGGTCGGCCACGCGGATGACGGCGCCCTCGGCGCAGACCGAGAGCCGCTCCACCAGGTTCTCCAGCTCGCGGACGTTGCCCGGCCAGTCGTAGGCGGCGAGCGCCTCCGCCACCTCGGGCTCGAGCGGACGGCGCTCCCCGCGCGCGGCCCAGAAGTGCTGGAACAGGCGCAGCGCGTCGCCCTTCCGCGCGCGGAGCGGCGGGATCTCGAGCGGGCAGACCAGCAGGCGGTAGTAGAGGTCGCGGCGGAAGCGGCCGGCGGCCACCTCGGCGGAGAGATCGCGGTTGGTGGCGGCCACCAGGCGAAAGTCGGCGGGGACCGCCTCGGTCGAGCCCACCGGCTCGTAGGTCCGCTCCTGGAGGACGCGCAGCAGCTTGACCTGGAGCGCCAGCGGCAGCTCGCCCACCTCGTCGAGGAACAGCGTGCCGCCCTCGGCGGCCGCCACCCGCCCGCGCCGCGAGGCCATCGCGCCGGTGAACGCGCCGCGCACGTGGCCGAACAGCTCGCTCTCCAGCAACGCCTCCGGGATGGCGCCGCAGTTCACCGGGACCAGCGGCCGCGCCGCGCGCGGGCTCGCGGCGTGGATGGCGCGCGCGAACACCTCCTTGCCCGTGCCGGTCTCGCCCGTCAGCAGCACCGTCGCCTCGCTCCGCGCGATGCGCTCGCAGGTCCGCACCAGCGCGCCGAGCGGGCTGCCGGGGCCGAACACGAGCCCGTGCTGGCCCTGCTGCGGCGCTGCGTCCGGCCCGGTGGTGGCGATCGTCGTCATGGCGTTGGCTCCTTCTCGTCGCGACGCTGGGGGGCGCGTCGCTCGGCTGGCGCCAGAGCAAGGTCGGGGCCAACGCGTCACGTCCCGGGCGTCACGCGATTCCGGCGCGAACCGGCGGCGGCGCGGTGCGGCGGCGGGGGGTGACGCTTCACCCGGCGTGCGGTGGCCACCCTCCACCATGAAAACGGCGCAGCGCAGGCCACCCGGGGGGTCGAGGCGGGGGGGCCGCGCCATGTCCGCCGGGCGGGTGTCATCGACGCGAGGTGCAGGGCGCGGCGCCTCGCGGACGAACCGTTCGTGCGCCGCCGGCGGCGCGCGCGGAGCAGGCGGCCGCGGAGCGCGGCGGAGGGCCGGCGCCGCCGCCTTGACACCCCCGATCGGCCGCCGATACCCTCCGCGCTCCATGGCCCACCGCAACGGCAGCGCCGGCGCGACCGCAGCCGCCGGGCGCGCCGCCTTCGTCTCCCCGGAGACGCGCTCGTTCCAGATCCCCGGTCCGTTCCCGCTGGAGCTGGGGGGCGCGCTGCCGGGCGTGACGGTCGGGTACCGCACCTGGGGGACGCTCGACGCCGACGGCGGCAACGCGGTGGTGGTGTGCCACGCGCTGACCGGCTCGGCCGACGCCGATCTGTGGTGGACGCAGATGTTCGGGCCGGGCCGCGCGCTGGACCCGGAGCGCGACTTCATCGTCTGCTCCAACATCCTGGGGAGCTGCTACGGCACCACCGGGCCGACCTCGATCGACCCGGCCACCGGCGCGCCCTGGCACGGCACCTTCCCCGCCATCACCATCCGCGACATGGTCCGCGTCCAGCGCGCCCTCGTCGACGGGCTCGGCGTGCGCCGCGTCCGCATGGCGGTGGGCGGCTCGCTGGGCGGCATGCAGGTGCTGGAGTGGGCGCTGCTCTACCCGGACCTGGTCGAGTCGGTGGTGTTCGTGGCCTCGACCGCGCGCCACTCGGCCTGGTGCATCGGCCTCTCCGAGGCGCAGCGCCAGGCCATCTACGCCGACCCGCTCTGGAAGGACGGGCGCTACCCCGCCGACGAGCCGCCGGTGGCCGGCCTCGCCGCGGCCCGGATGATGGCGATGCTGTCCTACCGGAGCCAGCCGTCCTTCGAGGAGCGCTTCGGGCGCCGGCCGCAGACCGAGGACCTGTTCGCGGTGGAGAGCTACCTCCGCTACCAGGGCAAGCAGCTGGTGGATCGCTTCGACCCGGCCACGTACGTCACGCTCACCCGCGCCATGGACACGCACGACGTGGCGCGCGGCCGCGGCGACTTCGAGGAGGTCCTGCGCGGCCTCCGGCAGCCGACGCTGGTGGTGTCGATCGACTCGGACGTCCTCTACTGGCCCTGGGAGCAGCGCGAGGTGGCGATGCTGGTCCCGGGCGCGCGGCTCGCGGTGATGGACTCGCCGCACGGGCACGACGCGTTCCTCATCGACGTGGACCGGCTGAGCGACATGGTGGCCGACTTCCGCGGCCGACCCGCCGCCGCGGCGGCAGCGCCGGCCATGCCGGGGGAGGAGGCGTTCGCCGAGCGCGGCCTGTCGCTGCTCGTGCTCGGGAAGGGGAAGGTCGGGCGCGAGCTGCTGGAGCAGGTCCGGGTGCAGCGCACCGAGCTGGAGCGCGACTACGACGTGCTGCTGCGGGTGGTCGGCGTGGCGGACACGCGGGGCACGCTGCTCGAGCCGCGCGGCGTGGACCTGGCGCGGTGGGAGGAGGCGCTCGCCGCCGCCCCGGCCACCGGCCCGGTGGACGCGCGCTCGGCGCCGGCGCTGCTCGACCGGCTCGCGGCCCTTCCGCGGCCGGTGCTGGTGGACCTCACCGCCGCCGACGGCATGGAGGACGTGTACGAGCAGGCGTTCCGGCGCGGCATCGACGTCATCGCCTCGAACAAGCGGCCCCTGGCGGTCGCGCCGCGGCGGCTCGAGGCGCTCCGGGCGATGCGCCGCCAGCACCACCGGCACTGGCACTACGACACGGCGGTGGGCGCGAGCCTGCCGGTGATCGGGACGCTGCGCCGCCTGGTCCGGACCGGCGACCGGGTGCAGCGCGTGGAGGGCTCGCTGTCGGGGACGCTCGGGTACCTCTGCACCGAGCTCGCGCGCGGGACGCCGCTGTCCCTGGCGGCGCGCTGGGCGATGGGGCTCGGCTACTGCGAGGCCGACCCGCGCGACGACCTGTCCGGCGTGGACTCCGCCCGGAAGGCGCTCATCCTGGCGCGCGAGCTGGGGGCGACGCTGGCGCTGGAGGACGTCGAGGTCGAGCCGCTCGTGCCGCCGGCGCTGCTCGCGCCCGGCACGCCGGACGCGCTCATCGCGGCGCTGCGCGGGCACGACGAGGCGATGGCCGCGCGGGTGGAGCGCCTGCGGCGCGCCGGCGAGGTGCTGCGCTACGTGGCGCGCGTGACGGTGGGGGAGGGCGGGCGCGTCGCAGCGCGGGTCGGGCCGGAGGCGGTGCCGCTCGAGCACCCGCTGGCGCGGCTCGTGGGCGTGGAGGCCCACGTCGCGTTCACCACCGCGCGGCACGCCGAGCGGCCGCTGGTGGTGCAGGGCGCGGGCGTGGGCGGCGCGAACACCGCCGGCGGCGTCATCGCCGAGATCTTCCGGATCACGAGCGGGCGCGGGGCGCGGTAGCCGCCCGCCGGCCCCGGGGCTACGTGCCGGTCGGCCGGCCCGGGTTGCCCACCCCGTACTTCTTCATCTTCCCCTGCAGCGTGGTGGGGCGCAGGCCGAGCAGCGCCGCGGCGCCGCCCGGGCCGTACACCCGCCCCCCGGCGTGCTCCAGCGCCCGCTCGATCAGCTCGCGGACCTCGTCGTCGAAGCGGCCGGGCGGGGCGGGCTCGGCGGCGGCCGCCGCGGCGGGGGACGCCTGCGTCGCGGCGGTGGGCAGCGCCGGCAGCGAGAGCTCCTGGCCGGGCGAGAGGATCAGCGCGCGCTGGAGGAAGTTCTCCAGCTCGCGCACGTTGCCGGGCCAGCCGTACGCCTCGAGCGCGCGCCACACGTCCTCGCCCACGCGCGGCGGGCGCCGGTGCATGAGCGCGGCCTGCTTCGCGAGGAAGTACGTCCCGAGCGGCCGGACGTCCTCGCGCCGCTCGCGCAGCGGCGGCAGCTCGATCGGGAACACGGCCAGCCGGTAGTAGAGGTCGGCGCGGAACGTGCCGCGCGCGACCATCTCCTCCAGGTTGCGGTTGGTCGCGGCGATGACGCGCACGTCCACCTTGACCGGCTCGGTGCCGCCCACCCGCTCCACCACGCGCTCCTGCAGCACCCGCAGCAGCCGCACCTGCACGCTGGGCGGCGCGTCGCCGACCTCGTCGAGGAACAGCGTGCCGCCGTCGGCCTGCTCGAAGCGGCCGGCGCGGCGGCGGGTGGCGCCGGTGAACGCGCCTTTCTCGTGGCCGAACAGCTCGCTCTCGATGAGCCCCTCGGGGATGGCGCCGAGGTTCGCGGCCACGAACGGCGCGTTGAACCGCGGGCTGAACTCGTGGACCATCCGCGCCAGCCCCTCCTTGCCGGTGCCGGTCTCGCCGCGCACCAGCACGGTGGTGGTGGAGGGCGCCACCAGGCGCACCCGCTCCACCACCGCGCGCATCCCCTCGCTCTCGGCCACGTACCGGGAATCGCGCTTGATCTGGCGGATCTCCTCCTTGAGGAGGGCGTTCTCGCGGCCGAGGAGCCGGTTCAGCCGCTGCACCTCCTCCACCATGAGGCTGTTGTGGAGCGCGATGGCGACGAGGTGCGCGACCTGCCGCGCCACCTCGAAGCAGCAGTCGAGCAGCCCCTCCGCCGGCGGGTGCGCGATGTCGAGCGTCCCGAGCAGCTCGTTCTCGAAGACCAGCGGGAACGAGACCAGCGAGCCGTAGCCGTAGGCGGCGAGCAGCGGCTCCTCGCGCCAGCGCGGCTCGCGCGGGCGCAGCGGGTCCACCACGCAGGGCAGCCGCTTCGCGAGCGCCTCCCCCGCGGCGGAGCCGGCCAGCGGGAAGGACGTGCCCACCTCGGGCGAGGGTTGCCGGGGGTCCGAGACCAGCACCACCTCGGCGCGCGTCGGGTCCTCCGCCGAGAGGCGGTTGATGGCCACGCGCGTCTCGCCGAAGTGGCGGCGCAGGAGCCGCCCCGTGCGCTCGAGCACGGCCTGGAGATCGACGGTCGAGAGCACCAGCTCGATCGCCTCCTCGACGATCCGGCGGTGCACGTCGTCCTGCCCAACCACGGGGAGCCCGGTTCCAACCATGGAACGGTGTCTACCGAAATATCGGTGCCGGAGGCAACGGTCGATCGGTGCCTCAGGGGGCGCTAGCCGAAAAACCTGAGTGGTTACCGAAATGTCGAGTTCGGCAGGCATCTTGCTGATGGTCACGCGCGGGAGCAAAGCACCGGCGGTGCCGCCGGAAGGAGGCCGAACGATGGATGCGATCGAGACGTTGATGGGCGAGCACCGGGTGATCGAGCAGGTGTGCGACGCCCTGGTGGGCTTCGCCGAGGAGCTCCGCCGCAAGGGGGCCACCGAGAAGGAGGAGCTGGGGCGCTTCGTCACGTTCCTGCGCGAGTTCGCCGACGGCTGCCACCACGGCAAGGAGGAGGACATCCTCTTCCAGACCATGACCCAGCACGGGTTCCCGTCGAACGGCGGGCCCATCGCGGTGATGCTCCACGAGCACGACCAGGGGCGCGCGCTGATCCGCGCCATGGCGGAGAAGGCCGCGCAGGACGCGCCCTGGAGCGCCGCCGACCTGCAGGAGGTCGAGGCGGCCGCGCACGGCTACTCCGGCCTGCTCCACGCGCACATCCACAAGGAGGACGCGATCCTCTACCCGATGGCCGAGCAGCACCTGCCGCCCGAGGTGATGGCGGAGGTGGGCGAGGCCTGCGACCGCTTCGAGGCGGAGCGCACCGGCGCGGGCGCGCACGAGCGGTACCACGCGCTGGCCGAGGAGCTGATCCGCCGTCACGCCGGCTCCATCCACCCCGGCGCCCAGCCGTCCACCGCGCACCGCTTCGGCTGCGCCGGCTAACCCACTTCACGCACCAGGAGAGACGTCCGACATGAGCCCGAAGGCCCGCGCAGTCTCGCTGTTCGTCATCGTCGCCTGCTTCACCGTCCTCATCTTCGGCGGCGCCCAGATCTCGAAGCACAAGCCGCCCATCCCCGCCCGCGCGGTCGCGCCGTCCGGCGAGGTGATCTTCACCGCCGAGGACGTGGCCCTCGGCCAGCGCCAGTACCTGTCCCGCGGCGGCCAGCAGACCGGCTCGGTGTGGGGCCACGGCGCGTACCTCGCGCCGGACTGGTCGGCCGACGCGCTCCACCGGACCGGCCTCGTCACCGCCGGCCTGAAGCGCGGCCTCACCCCGGGCGCGGCCGCCGGCTTCACGCAGGCGGACCTCGCCGCGCTGCCCGCCGGTGAGCGCGGCCGCGTCCAGGCCGAGGTGGCCGAGGAGCTGCGGCAGAACCGCTACGACCCCGCCAGCGACACGCTGACGCTGTCGCCCGGCCAGGTCGCGGCGTACCCGGCGCTGGTGGCGTACTACACGCGGCTGTTCCGCGACGGCAACGACCCCATGTCGATCCCGGCCGGCTTCGTGCCGGACGCGGCCGACGCGAAGGCCATCACCGCGTTCTTCTTCTGGACCGCCTGGGCCGCCGGCACCAACCGGCCCGGCGAGACGTTCACGTACACCGCGAACTTCCCGTTCGACCCGCTGGTCGGCAACGGCCCGCTGCCCTCGTCGCTGGTCTGGTCGATCGTCTCGATGGTGCTGCTCATCCTCGGCACCGCGCTCGCGATCTTCTACTACCTGCGCCTGCGCGCGAAGGACCCCGAGCACCACGTCAAGATCGCGCCGCTGCAGGAGCCGAAGCCCACGCCCAGCCAGCGCGCCGCGCTGCCGTACTTCGCGGTCGCCATCGTCCTCTTCATCCTGCAGGCCGCGCTCGGCTCGCTGACCGGCCACTTCGCCGTCGAGGGCAACAAGCTGTTCGGCATCGACCTCGGCATGCTGCTGCCGTACGCCGCCACCCGCGGCTGGCACCTGCAGCTCGCCGTGTTCTGGATCGCGACCTGCTGGCTCGCCACCGGCCTGTTCATCGGCCCGGCGGTCGCGGGCGGCCACGAGCCGAAGGGCCAGAAGGCGCTGGTCTGGACGCTTCTCGGCGCGCTGGTGGTGGTCGTGGTCGGCGCGCTCGCCGGCACCTACCTCGGCGTCCGCGGCAAGCTCTCCGGCCCGAACGGCTGGCTCGTCGGCAACCAGGGCTACGAGTACATCGAGCTGGGCCGCGTGTGGCAGGTGGCGCTCATCGCCGGCATGCTGCTGTGGCTGTTCCTGGTGTACCGCGCCATCAAGCCGGCGCTGAAGGCCGAGCAGGACCGCGGCGGCCTCACGCACCTGCTGCTCTACGCCTCGGTCTCCATCCCGCTGTTCTACTCGGTGGGCCTGTTCTACACGCCGGGCACGCACATCGCCGTCGCCGACTACTGGCGCTGGTGGGTGGTGCACCTGTGGGTCGAGAACTTCTTCGAGGTGTTCGCGACCGTCGCGCTCGCCTTCATCCTCTCGAAGATCGGCGCGGTGGGCGAGCGGTCCGCGACGCGCGCCACCCACTTCTCCATCCTGCTGTACCTGGGCGCCGGCATCATCGGCACGTTCCACCACCTGTACTTCACCGGCTCGCCGCTGTTCATCACCGCGCTCGGCGCCACGTTCTCCGCGCTGGAGATCGTCCCGCTCACGCTGCTCGGGTTCGAGGTGTACGAGAACCTGAAGCTGGCCCGCAGCGGCGGGAACGCCACGCCGTGGAAGTGGCCGCTCTACTTCTTCGTGGCGGTGGCGTTCTGGAACGCGGTGGGCGCGGGCGTGCTGGGCTTCCTCATCAACCCGCCCATCGTGCTGTACTACGCGCAGGGCCTGAACACGACGCCCATCCACTCGCACGGCGCGCTGTTCGGCGTGTACGGCTTCCTCGCCATCGCGCTGATGCTGTTCTCGATGCGCAACATCGTGCGGACCGCGGCCTGGAGCGACCGGCTCCTCAAGATCGCGTTCTGGGGCCTCAACGCGGGCCTGGCGGGCATGATCGTCCTCTCGCTCCTGCCCGCCGGCATCTACCAGCTCGTCATCGCGGTGCGCGAGGGCCTCTGGTACGCGCGCAGCCCCGAGGTCACCGGCAGCGCCTTCATCCACGCGGTCACCTGGGCCCGCGTGCTGCCCGACCTGGTGTTCGTCGGCGGCGCGCTCGCGCTCCTCGGCTTCGTGCTCCGGGCCATCGTGCTCGACGTGAAGCTGCGCCGCGCCGATCCCGCGGACGGCGAGGCGGCGACCGTGCGCAAGGCGGCCTAGACCGCACGCGGCGCGAGCCGCCGAGTGCTCCTCCCCGGCCGGCCGGGGGTGGGACCGGGTTCCTCCGGCCCGCCCCCGGCCGTTCCCGTCTGCGGTGACCAGAGTCACGGGGAAAGGAGGCGCCGTGAACGCCATCGAGATGCTGAAGCAGCAGCACCGTGAGGTGGACGAGCTGTTCGAGGAGTTCGAGGGCGCGGGGGAGGGTGCCCGCAAGACCCGGGAGCGGACCTGCCGCGCGATCGCCGACGCGCTCGCGGTGCACGCCACCATCGAGGAGCGGATCTTCTACCCGGAGGCCAAGGAGGCGGTCGAGGACGCGGAGGACCTGCTGCGCGAGTCGGTCGAGGAGCACCTGTCGGTGAAGCGCCTGCTGGCGGAGATCCTCGACGCGAGCATGGACGACCCGCAGCTCGAGGCGAAGATGTCGGTGCTGAAGGAGCAGGTCGAGCACCACGTCGAGGAGGAGGAGAAGGAGCTGTTCCCGAAGGTGCGGAAGGCCTGCTCGGCGGAGCAGCTCGACGAGATGGGCAGCCGCATGCAGAAGCTGGCCGAGGAGCTGGAGGAGGAGGGGCAGCCGTCCGCCTCCATCCCGGACCAGACCGACGAGCCGGCGCCCATCTAGCGCGCCGTCGTCGCCGGGCTGCCCGCCGCGGCGCGCGCCGTCCGCGCCGCGACGGGCCTCGCCCGCGTCCCGCCCGTCGAGGACGCGCTGTTGCCCGGGACGGGTGATTCCCTTACAAACACCCGACGACCTGGGCCGTTCGAGCCCTGGGCCGGACGGAGGTCGTGCGGTGAGCGGATCGGAGCTGGCGGCGCACGCGAGGCCGGGGCGGAACGACCCCTGCTGGTGCGGCAGCGGGCAGAAGTACAAGAAGTGCCACCTCGACGCGGACTCGCGCGGCGCGCTGCAGGGCGCGCCGGCAAGGAACGGCCGGCGTCCGCTCGCGCCGGGCGTGGTCTCGCCCCGCCGCGCCGTCCCCGCGACCATCGCCCGCCCGGACTACGCCGTGAGCGGCCGCCCGCGCGCCCAGGGCAAGGACGTGAAGACGCCGGACGAGCTGGCGCGCCTGCGCCGCGCCTGCCGGGCGGCGGCGCGGGTGCTGCGGGTGGCCGGCGAGGCGGTGCGGCCGGGCATCACCACCGACGCGATCGACGAGATCGCCCACGCGGAGACCCTCCGCCTCGGCGCCTACCCGAGCCCGCTCAACTACCGCGGCTTCCCCAAGGCCATCTGCACCTCGGTGAACGAGGTCATCTGCCACGGCATCCCGGACAGCCGGCCGCTCGAGGACGGCGACATCGTCAACCTCGACATCACGGTCTTCCGCGAGGGCATGCACGCCGACTGCTCCGCCACCTTCCTGGTGGGCAGCGTGGATCCCGAGGGGCGTCGCCTGGTGCAGGTGGCGCAGGAGTGCCTGGCGAAGGGCATCGGCGTGGTGAGGCCGGGCCGGCCCATCTCCGACATCGGCAAGGCCATCGAGGCGCACGCGTCGCGCCACGGCTACGGCGTGGTCCGCTCCTACTGCGGCCACGGCATCGGCGAGAGCTTCCACACCTCGCTCCAGATCGCGCACCACTACGATCCGTCGCTGAAGCGCGTCATGGAGCCCGGGCTCACCTTCACCATCGAGCCCATGATCACCGAGGGCACCTGGGAGGATCTCCTCTGGGACGACGGCTGGACCGCCGTGACCGCCGACGGGAAGCGCTCGGCGCAGTTCGAGCACACCGTGGCGGTGACCGAGGACGGCGTCGAGGTGCTCACCGTCGAGGAGTGAGCCGGCCCTGCGGACCGCTCACACCCGCAGCCCCACCGCGCGCATGAGCGCGAGGGCGTTGGAGTGGCCGACCACGCCCGGCCGCAGCCGGTAGTCGAACGCGATCTCGCCGCCCTGCACCTGGTCCTCGAAGTGCGCGTTGCCGAGCGCGCCGTCCTGGCCGGCGAGCTCGGTGAGGGCGAGGTCGTGCGTGGTCACGAGCCCGAGCGCGCCGCGCGCCACCAGCCCGCGGACCACCGCCTCGGCGCCGATGCGGCGATCGTGGCTGTTCGTGCCGTGCAGGATCTCGTCGAGCAGGAACAGCAGCGGGAAGCGACCGCCGGCGAGGTCCATGAGCTGCTTCAGCCGGGTGATCTCCGCGTAGAAGCGCGACTTGCCGGCCTGGAGCGAGTCCTGGATGCGCAGCGTGGCGCCGAGCTGCACCGGCGTGAGCCGCAGCCGCGCCGCCCGCACCGGCGCGCCGGCGAGCGCGAGCACCACGTTCACGCCCACCGTGCGGAGGTACGTGCTCTTCCCCGACATGTTGGAGCCGGAGACGAGCAGCACCGCCGGCGCGTCGCCGCCCAGGCGCACGTCGTTCGCGACCGCCGCCGCGAGGAGCGGGTGGCGGACCGCGTCGCCGTCGAGCAGCGCGCGCGGCTCCGCGCCGGGATCGACCACCTCCGGGAACGCGTCCGCGGGGTGCTCGAACGCGTAGCCGGCCAGCGACGACAGCGCCTCGAGGTCGGCCACCGCCTCCAGCCAGCCGCGCACCGCCCCGCCGTGCGCCGCGCGCCAGCGCTCGACCAGCGCCGCGTGGAGCGGCGTCCACTGCAGCGCGAACGCCACCGGGGCGAACACCTGGTTGTGCGCCCACTCCGCCCGCGCGGCCAGCCGCTCCAGGCGGGCGATGCGCGCCGACGCCCGGCCGCCGTCCTTCGGCTGGACGCCCAGCATCTGCTGCAGCCGGAGCAGCCGCGGATCGCCGAACGGCTCGCGCTCGAGCCGCGCCAGCAGGAGCGACAGCACCCGCAGCTCCGCCGCCGGGCGCCCGGCGCCGCCCAGCACGCGCGCGATGGGATCGCGGAGCGCGCGGCCGAACGCCCAGGTCGCCAGCAGCGCCGCGAGGAACGGCACCGGGCCGTAGCCCGCGCCCCAGGCCCAGGCGGTCGCGACCGCCGCGGCGGCGAGCGCGAGCGCGGCCGGCACCACGAACGCCGGGAGCAGCCTCGGCGCCTCGCCCCAGGCCGCGAGCCGCGCGGGATCCACCGCGGCGCGCACGTCCTCGCCGAGGACGGCGAGGTCCTCGCGCAGGTCGAGCCGCGGCGCCAGCTCGCGCACCGCGGCCTGGCGGGCCCGCACCTCGGCGGCGTCCGCGGGCGCGCGCAGCCACGCGGCGAGCCGGTCCTCGCCGGCGCGCGTCCGGGCGGCGCAGAGCAGCTCGAACAGCGAGCCGGGGCCGAACAGGTCGAGGTCCTCGGCGTACGGGTGGGCCGGATCCGTGAAGCGCTCGCCGGCGGTGCCGTGCCCCGCGAAGCGGCCCTCGATGCGGTCGAGCCCGGCCTGGTGGAACGCGACCGCGCGGCGCGCCCGGTCGCGGGCGTGGAACACGCGGTCGTGGACGACGACGAGCGCGAGGAACGCCGCCGCGGGGAGGGCGAGCCAGCGCGCGTGGAGCGCGTGGGTCCCGAACACCAGCACCGCCATCGCGACCGCGCCGACGGCCACCGCGAGGCGCGCGCGGGCGACCCAGGCGTCGGCGCCGTCGAGCCGGGCGACGCGGGCGGCGCGCTCGGCCAGGCGGGCGCGGAGGAGGGCGGAGGGGTCGGCCATGTCGAGGCGAAACTACCCCGGACGTCCCCGTCCGTGTCGCGCGATCGCGCTTCGTCCGGACGGCGCCGTGCGGGCGGCACCCCGCCGGAGGCGGCACCCCCGCGCAGCCGGCGCGCCCGGGCGCGCGCGCCTCGAACGGGAGCCGCCCGGGGCGTCGATTCCGTTGCGGCGCCCCGTCCGCGTGGAGAGGTTTCCTGGCGTGCCCGGACCGCAAGCCCGCCGGACCGCCCCTGGGGAGGGCGAGCGCGCGGGGGACGCCCGCGCCGCCGCGCTGCGTGCGCGCGCCGCCGAGGTGCGCCGGGCCACGGCGGGGCTCGCCGCGCGGCTCACCCCCGAGGACGCCATGCTGCAGTCGATGCCGGACGCGAGCCCGGCCAAGTGGCACCTCGGGCACACCACCTGGTTCTTCGAGACGTTCGTGCTGGCGCGCGCCGAGCGGACGCACCGCCCGTTCGACCCGGCCTACGGCTACCTGTTCAACTCGTACTACGAGGCGCTGGGGCCGCGGCAGCCGCGGCCGGAGCGCGGCCTGCTCTCGCGCCCGCCGCTCGAGGAGGTGCTCCGCTACCGCGCCGAGGTGGACGCGCGGCTCGACGCGGCGCTGGCGCGCGCGCGCGACGCGGACCTGCTCGACGTGGTCGAGCTGGGGATCGCGCACGAGGAGCAGCACCAGGAGCTCCTGCTCACCGATCTCAAGCACGCGTTCTCGGCGAGCCCGCTCCGGCCCGCCTACGCCGCGGCCCCGCCGCCGCCCGCGTCCGGGCCCGCGCCGCGCCTCGCCTGGCTCGGGCACGCCGGCGGACGGGTGGAGCTCGGCGCCGGCGCGGAGGGCTTCGCGTTCGACCACGAGCGGCCCCGCCACGCGGCGCTGGTCCCGCCGCACGCGCTCGCCAGCCGGCCGGTGACCTGCGGCGAGTGGCTGGAGTTCGTGGCGGCCGACGGGTACCGCCGGCCCGACCTGTGGATGTCGGAGGGCTGGGACGCGGTGCGCCGGCACGGGTGGACCGCGCCGCTGCACTGGATCCCCGACCGCGACGGCTGGCTCCAGTTCACGCTCGGTGGGGTGCGGCCGCTCGACCCCGCCGAGCCGGTGGCGCACGTCTCCTGGTACGAGGCCGACGCGTACGCGCGCTTCGCCGGCGCGCGGCTCCCCACCGAGGCGGAGTGGGAGGCGCACGCGGAGGTGCGCGAGGGCGGCGACGGCACGTTCGCCGAGGACGGCCGCTTCCACCCCGCGGCCGCCACGCCCGGCCGCGGGGCGCGGCAGGTGCTCGGCGACGTCTGGGAGTGGACCGCGAGCGCGTACGGGCCGTATCCGGGGTACCGCCCGGCCGCGGGCGCGCTGGGCGAGTACAACGGGAAGTTCATGGTGGGGCAGCAGGTGCTGCGCGGAGGGTCCTGCGCGTCGCCGCGGCGCCACCTGCGCGCGAGCTACCGCAACTTCTTCCACCCGGACGCCCGGTGGCAGTTCACCGGGGTCCGGCTCGCGAGGGACCTGTGATCGGACTGGGAGAGGCGGAGAGCGGGATCGCGCAGCGGGCGGAGGCGGACCGCTTCCTGGAAGAGGTGCTGAAGGGCCTGGCGGCGCCGCGGAAGGCCATCTCGCCGAAGTGGCTGTACGACGCGCGCGGCTCGGCGCTGTACGAGCTCATCTGCGAGCAGCCGGAGTACTACCCGGCGCGCACCGAGCTGCGGATCCTGGAGCGCCACGCGCCCGAGATCGGCGAGGCGATCGGGCCCGACGCGCTCGTGTTCGAGTACGGCGTCGGCTCGGGCCGCAAGACGCAGCTCCTGCTCGCCGCGCTCGAACGGCCGGCCGCGTTCGTGCCGGTGGACATCGCCGGCGAGGCGCTGGCCGCGGCGGCGCGGCAGCTCGAGGCGCGCTTCCCCGGGTTGCCGGTGCGGCCGGTGGTGGCCGACTTCACCGAGCCCGTGGCGCTGCCCGGCCTCGACCTGCCGTGCGCGCGCCGTCTCGCGTTCTTCCCCGGCTCCACCATCGGCAACTTCGATCCCCCCGAGGCGGTCGGGATCCTGCGCCGCATGGCGCGCGACGCCGGCCCCGGCGGCGGGCTGCTGCTCGGCCTCGACCTGCCCAAGGAGGCCGGCACGCTGGAGCGCGCCTACGACGACGCCCGCGGGATCACCGCCGCGTTCGACCTGAACCTGCTCGCCCGGATCGACCGCGAGCTGGACGGCGACTTCCGCCTCTCGCAGTTCCGCCACCGCTCGCTGTGGGATGCGCGCCTGTCGCGGGTGGAGATGCACCTCGAGAGCCTGCAGGCGCAGGTGGTCCACGTGGCCGGGGCGCCCTTCACGTTCCGCGAGGGCGAGACCATCCACACCGAGAGCGCGTACAAGTGGGAGCCGCGCGCGTTCGACACGCTCGCCGCCATCGCCGGCTGGCAGCTCGAGCGCGCCTGGGCCGACGACCGCGCCTGGTTCTCGGTGAGGCTTTACAGGCGGGCGGGGTAGGGGCGGGGCAGCGCCCGAGCGCGGGCGCGGCACGCGGGGCGGGCGGGCCGCAGGCGCGCGCGCGTCGCTGCACGCTACGGTCCCTGTTGACCCACGGGAAAATCTCTCCGCGACGGCAAGGGGTTGCCGGCGGCGAACCGATGCCGCTTGGCGTTGAACGATCAGTCAAGTAGCGTGTCCTCACGTAGAGTGCGAGGCCGGCCGCGTGTCGCGCGGGCGGCCCGGGCGCCGGGTGAGGGCATGGATCGACTTCGAAACGTGATCTTGGCGCTGACGCTCGCGTCGGCGTATCCGGCCGCTGCGGTCGACCTCACGGTGGCGGCAATCTCGGCGTCGCCGCCCACGGTGCCGCTCGGTTCCACGGTGACGGTCGAGTCAACGGTCGCGGCCTCGGGGGGCGGCGCGGTCAATGGGTTCTACGTGCATTACTACCTATCGACGGATCCGACGATCACCACCTCGGATGTAGTGCTCGGTAACCGCCACCTGTCGGCTGGTCTGAAGGACGGCGAATCGAGTACAGCGACGCTGACGTTCTCGCCGCCGACGAGCATCAGCGGGACGTACTACGTCGGCGCGATCGTCGACACGACGTCGCAGGTGAGCGAGTCGGACGAGACGAACAACGCGCTCGCGGGGCCGGTCATCACCATCACGAAGCCGGATCTCGTCGTCACGGCGGTGAGCGCAACCCCGGCCACGGTGCCGCTGGGCTCGCCGCTCACCGTTACTGACACGGTGACCTGTGCCGGAGGCAAGGCGAGCAACACGATATACGTCAAGTACTACCTGTCGTCCGACCCGACGATCACGACGTCGGACGTGCCGCTCGGAAACCGCTACCTGTCGGCAGGTCTGAAGGATGGTGAATCGAGCACGGCGACGCTGGCGTTCTCTCCGCCCACGAGCATCAGCGGGACGTACTACGTCGGCGCGATCGTGGATGCGACGTCGCAGGTGAGCGAGTCGGACGAGACGAACAACGCGCTCGCGGGGCCGGTCATCACCATCACGAAGCCGGACCTCGTCGTCACCGCGCTCACGGCGACGCCGACGACCGTTCCATTGGGATCGTCGTTGACGGTGACGGACTCCGTGACCGTGACGGGCGGCAAGACACTCTCGAGCTTCTACGTCAGGTACTACCTGTCGACGGATCCTGTCATCACGGCCTCCGACATCTCGATTGGCAGCCGCAGCATTGGGGCCGCGATGACACCGGGGCAGTCGAACTCGGCGACGACGACGCTCTCCCCGTCCACCAGCATCACCGGAACCTATTACGTGGGGGCGATCGTCGACAGTACCTACATCGACGAGTCGGACGAGACGAACAATGCGATCACTGGCCCGGTCATCACCATCACGAAGCCGGACCTCGTCGTCACCGCGCTCACGGCGACGCCGACGACCGTTCCGTTGGGATCGTTGACCTGCCCCCCGACTTTAGACGGCTAGCTTCGTGAGCCCGGCGAGACTGCGAGCAAACTCGTTTGGCGTCTGATTGTCCAGCGAGCTGTGCGGCCGGACCTGGTTGTAGTCGACTCGGTACGCCTCGATCTTCCTGCGCGCGTCGTCGAGGCTGATGAACCAGTTCTCGTTCAGGCACTCGTCCCTGAACTTCCCGTTGAAACTCTCGATGTGCCCGTTCTCGGTCGGCTTGCCCGGGCGGATGAAGTCGAGTTTGATGCCGTTCTCGTACGCCCACGCGTCGACGACGTGGCTCGTGAACTCGGTGCCGTTGTCGACCCGGATCACCTCGGGCTTCCCGCAGAGCTCGACGAGGCGCTCGAGGACGCGGACGACCCGGGCGCCCGGCAGCGAGTGGTCGACCTCGATGACGACGCACTCGCGAGTGAAGGTGTCGATCACGTTGAGCGTCCTGAACTGGCGCCCGCTCGCGAGCGAGTCCTGGGTGAAGTCCATCGTCCACTGCTGGCGCGGCCGCGTCGGCGGTGGCGGGAGAACCCGGACCGACGCAGCGATGCGTTTGCGCTTCTTTCGCCTGACTGCCAGGCCTTCCGCGCGGTAGAGGCGGAAGACGAGCTTGTGGTTCACCGCGTGACCCTCGCGCTTCAGCAGGACGTGGAGGCGCCGGTAGCCCCAGCGCGGCCGCTCGGCGGCGAACGCCTTCAGCTTCTCCCGGAGGTCGACCCGCTCCGGGCGACGCGCGCGGTAATAGTAGGTCGCCGGCGCGAGTCCGACGACGCGGCAGGCCCGCCGCTTCTTCATCGCGAACTCCGCCCGGATCTCTTCGACACCGAGGCGGAGCGCGACGGGCCCTACCATTTTTTTCCGAGAAGGTGCTGCAGCGCCTGCTTGTCGAGCGTGAGGTCCGCCACGAGCGTCTTCAGTTTCCGGTTCTCGTCCTCGAGCGCACGAAGCCGCTTCGCGTCGCTGACCTCGAGCCCGCCGTACTTCGACTTCCACCGGTAGAAGGTGGTCTCGGTGATCCCGAGCCGGCGGACGACGTCCTGGACCTTGGCCCCGGCATCGACCTCCTTCAGCACCTTGATGATCTGCTCCTCGGTGAACTTACTCTTCCGCATCCGTCCTCCACTGCCAGTAGAGGACTCACGCTAAGAACCGTCCAGTTTTCGGGGGGCAGGTCAGGCATGCTCGCCCGTCCTGGAGCTTCCATGGGTAAGCGCCTTCTCGTCACGTGTGCGCTGCTGGTTGTGGCAGGTTCTGCGTCAGCGCAGGCCCCCGCGTGCAACAGCAAGACCTACAAGAAGTGGTGGTTCGGGCAGGACGCGGCCCTGTGTCGGCATTCATTGATGACGGACACCCATACATGCATCCTGAGTCAGCGGTACTATTGTGGGACTCAGCAGCCTGCCGGGCCGGTCATTTGCGATCGCCATTATGGCGAGAGTTCGGATTGCTGGGTCGAGACGAGTTGCTCAGGGTACTGTGCCTTCTATCCAGACCCGAGCGCATGCGTGTGCGACGGCGACTCGAGCGCCGCCTCCTGCACGGAGATCGGGTCGCCGCAGGACCTGTGCGCCGCCGATGACTCAGGGAATGGCATAGACGACGACTTCGATGGTTGCATCGACGAAGGATGCACGATCGGGGAGCCACCATGCACGTGCACTGCGGCCTGCTCGTCGCGATCGTGCAACCCTGCGACGGTCGCCACGTGCGATCCCTTCAAGGCGGACGCGCTGGAGGTCTGCGGTAACGGCACGGACGAGAACTGCAATGGACTGGCAGATGAGGGCTGTGCGCCCGAACCGCCGCCGGGGCCCCCGCTTCCTCCTCCGCCGCCAGGCGCAGGACCGTCCCCGAAGCCTCCCAATTGCCTCGGAGGGGTTGCCGGGGCTGACCCGATCCTGCTGGCGACCAGAAGCGCCGTGACGGAACCGTTCACGGACTTCTCCGTGAGCGCAGTGGTCAACCTCGGCATCACGCGGACCTACTCGAGCGCGGACGCGTCCCTGTGGGGCGGTCCGGTCGGAGTGTTTGGCAGGGGATGGCACCATGACTGGGAGGCGACCCTCTCGTGCTTGGGTGAGTATTGCACCGTTGTCCGGGGGATTCAGTCCGCACTCGTCTTCCGCCGATCCGGGAACGTGACGTCCGTCGACGGGACGGAGGTATGGGAGGTCTTTCGCAGGGGTGACACTGCGGTGACGCGTTCCGACAATCCGAACGTGCTGGTGCGGCGTCCAAACTCGACTTGGACCGTCTTCATGGTCGACGGAACGGAGCTGAGGTTCGCGACCGTCTGCGATTCCTGTGGATCGCTGGACAGGACATGCGTCGACCCGCGGGAGGGAGGCGCAGCCCGGCTCGTCGAGAAGGTCGACCCGTATGGCAACGTGACCTATTTGTCCTACGACAGGCCGGGCGGCATCCTCATCGGGCTGTCCGACGACCTTGGGCACTCTCTGGAGCTTCGGTCGGCGAACGCCTGTAGCGAAGGGCTCGTTCGGGAGCTCCGATACGATGGCCAAACGTACGCGACCTACGGCTATCAAGATTCGGACCTCGGCCATGTGCAGGACGCCGATGGCAATCCGATTCGGACGTACGTCTATGGAGCTGACGGCCTGTTGCATGCCGTGGTGAACGAGGCTGGGGTCGCCGTTGCGGAGTTCGCCTACGCCGCGAACGGTGAAGCGGTTGGCGTCATCGACGCGACCTCGGATGTGAGCGTCGGCTACGCATCGGGAGGCATGACACAGGTCACTGAGCGATTCGGGGCCACGTCCGTCACCGGCCAGCGAACACTGGACCCGGATGGTCTCGTGACATCGGTGTCGGACAACTGTTCCTGCGGCCCGGCGACCATGCGCCAGTGGGTGGATCGTCGGCTCGTGTGCGAGACGGATCCGGAAGGCCATGTCACGTACCGGCGATACGACGAGGATGGTCGGTTGGCATACACGGCAAGGTTCGCGAGCGCGGACGGGGCGGCGGCATGCCCGCCAAATGGTCCGCTCCCGAAGGCGTCGACGGAGGAGTGGTACGACTACGGGAGCGTCAAGGAGATCGCCACGAGTGTGACGCTCCCGCTCGAGCGGGTCATCACGACGCGCCGGCGGAGCAGCCTGCAAGCAAACGCCTACGCGACGGAGACGGTGGATTACACCCAGGCAACGTCGCCCCTCGACCCCGTGGGCTACCAATGCACGGGAACGCCGTTGCCCGCGGGGTCCGTCGCATGCCGGCGCCTCTCGACAGGGTACACGCGCGCGGCTGACGGGAGTCCAGTACTGGAGCGCCACGCCACCTTCAATTCGTATGATCCGCGTGGTCGGCTCATCGGAAGCATCGGTCCCGTCAACCTCGACCGGCCGAGCATATCCGACGTGGTGCCCTTGGAGGAACGAACGTACTGGCCGGACGACGCGACGCTCGTGCGTCGCGGGCGCCTCCATGAGGTGAAGCGCTACGCGAGCCCTGGCTCGCCGCCGTTGATCACCGCATTCGACTACGACGCGTTCGGTCCTTACACCGTTGTCGCGCCGAATGGGACCACCACTGTCCTGATCAAGGACGTCCGCGGACGCACGCGGTTTGCGTTGCACGCAGGCCGGCAGGTCGAGACCCGGTTCTACGACGGCTCGCTGCCCCGTTTGGTCATCGACTCGAGCGGATCGACGATTCGGACGGGCTACGATCTGCGCGGACGCGTGGAGTTGACGGAGTATCTCGACCGCGATCCGGATGAACCCGGCGCAATGCCTGTGGTCGCGTGGAGCGAGAGCACCCGATACGATCCGGCCGGCAACCCGATCCACGTCGAGCGTCGCGACGCGAACGGCCTCGTCACGTGGCAGCAGGACCGTGAGTACGACGTCCGCCATCGCGTCGTCATGCAAGCGAATCCCGCGCGCCCCGAGGCAAGGCGCACATGGGCGTACGGTGCGTCGGGGTTCCTCGAGAGCGCGTCGGACGAGGATGGTCGGAAGACGGTCTTCCACCCGGATCCGCTACGCCGTATCGCATCCATCGAGCAGTCGGGGATGGATGCGTCCGGAGTGCCAGTCCAAGCGCTCGTGGCTGCGTACCAGTTCCAGGACTACCAGGACTCCCTTTCGACTGTGACGGATGGGAAGGGGCAGCGGACGACGTACGGCTATGACGACTTCGGACGCCTCATCGAGTTGTGGACCGAGACGCACCGGGGAGGCGTGCTCCGCTTCGCCGTAACCGCCCGGCGCTGGACGTGTAGCGCGCGCCCATGAGCGACGAGATCCTCCGCGCTTCTCTCGCGGAGGACCTCATGGCCGACCAGGACAGAAGCCGCTGGACCAAGCTCGTCGCCGACTTCGAGTCGTGCGATCTCCCGCAGCGCGAGTTCGCGACGGAGCGAGGAATCCCGCTCAGCAACTTGCGTTACTGGATCTACCGCCTGCGCAAAGAGTCGCGACCGCTCGTCTCGCAGGCGCCGGAGCGCTCAGATCAAGTACCTGAGCGTCGCGCCGCTCCAGAGGGCTCGCGTCTCGTGCCGGTGCGCGTGGTAGCGTCCGCGCCTAAGGCGCGGCAAGACACGGCCGCAGCGGTCGCCGCGGACGCCGCCCTGGAGCTGCTCTTCCCGTCCGGTGCCCGCCTCCGCTTCACCGCCGGCACCGACCTCGCGTACGTCCGCGCCCTCGCCGCTGCGCTCGCGTCGTGATCACCATCCCGCGCTCGGTGCGCATCTACATCGGCTCGACGCCGATCGACATGCGCAAGTCGATCGATGGCCTTCACGCGATCGTGCAGAACGAGCTCGCGAAGGACGCGTACTCGGGCCACCTGTTCGTCTTCGTCTCGCGGCGGTGGGACCGCGTGAAGATCCTGACGTGGGACAAGGGCGGGTTCGTCTTGGTGTACAAGCGGCTCGAGCGCGGGCAGTTCAAGCTGCCCCACATGGATCCATCGACGATGGCCGTCGAGATCGACGCGACACAGCTCGCGATGCTCCTCGACGGCATCGACTTCGGACGCGTCCGCCGGCCTGAGCACTGGCAGCCGTCCCAGTCGGATCCTCAGGCCGCTCGTCCCATGGACAAGCCCGCTCCGGCGTGATCTACAGTCGCCGATGGGCGGCGACGATCATCGTTGCGAGTGGCGCGAGCGAGCCGAAGCGCTCGAGGCCCGGCTCGCGCAGGTCGAAGCGACGCTCGAGAAGCTGCAGCGCCACCAGTTCGGCGCGCGCTCCGAGAAGATGCCGCCGATCTCCGAGGCGATCCGCGATCCGGCGCACGCCGAGGCCGAGCGGATCGCCGCCCAGCAGAAGCGGCGTGAGAACGCCGAGAAGAAGCGGCAGCTCGTCGCTCGCAAGATCGTTCACGAGGTCCGCGAAGACCAGAAGTCGTGCCCGAAGTGCGGAGGCCACGAGTTCACGCCGCTCGGCGAAGGCAAGGTGACGGAGTTGTACGAGCTCGTCCCCGCGCGCATCGAGCGGCAGCTCCACGTGCAGAAGAAGGTCCGCTGCCGGTGCGGCGAGACCATCATCACCGCCGACGGGCCGGCGAAGGTGTTCGACAAGACGCGCTTCGGCCCGACGTTCATGGCGCAGGTGGCAGTCTCGAAGTGCGCCGACTCACTCCCGCTCTACCGCCAGGCGAAGGCGTACCGGCGCACCGGAGTCGAGGTGAACGACTCGACCCTCGGCGATCTCTTCCACCGAACCGCGGAGCTGGTGGACCCCCTCTACGAGCGGCTCCTGCATCTCGTCGCCGAGAAGGAGATCGTGCTCGCGGACGAGACGACGCATCGCGTGCAGGCGAAGGGGAAGACGCGCACCGCCTGGATCTGGAGCTTCATCGCGCGCGACGAAGCGGAGCGTGAGCTGATCGCGTACGTCTTCTCCCGCAGCCGATCGGGCGAGACTCCGGTCCGCGTGCTTGAAGGCACGATCGGCAAGCTGCTCGTCGACGGGTACGAGGGCTACAACAAGGTGACGCTGCCGGGCGGACGCGAACGCGCCGGCTGCTGGGCCCACGCTCGCAGGAAGTTCTTCGACGCCCAGTCGACCGCGACAGCGGCCGCCAAGCACGCGATGGAGCTCATCCTCGAGCTGTACAAGATCGAGCGCGCTGCGCTCGACGCGGATCTGCTCGGCACTCCGGAGCACCTCGCGATGCGGCAGACGCGCAGCCGCGTCGTCATCGACGAGATCAGGGCGTGGCTCGATGCCGTGCAGGGGCGGCATCCGCCACGCTCGCCGATCGGCGTCGCGATCGGTTACGCGCTTGGCCAGTGGAACGAGCTGACGCTCTTCCTCACCGATCCCCATCTACCCATCGACAACAACGCGAGCGAGGGCGCGCTGCGCGTCTGCGCCCTCGGACGGAAGAACTTCCTGTTTGTTGGAACGGACGCGGCGGGCGAGAACCTGGCCGGCCTGTACTCGCTCATCGCGACGTGCGAGGCGAACGGCATCAACCCGGTCGACTACCTCGCCGACGTCCTCCTCCGCGTGCAGACGCATCCGGCGTCGCGGATCGACGAGCTCCTGCCGCACAACTGGACGCCACCCAGACCCGAGCCGTCGGCCTGAGCGGGTCGGCGGCGAACTCGAACGCAGCGGGAGAAGGGCGGCGATGCCTGCGACGCGCAGAGTTGCCGGCTACTGCTTCGACGTCGAATCGAGGAACACGGCTACGCACGCACCCTCGGCCTCGACCAGGCCGGCCCACCACACTTCGGAGACGAGCATCGAAAACACGCGCAGAGCTCTTCCGCCCGTCATGAGCATCGTGGCGCGTTCGGTATTTTCCAGCGGACGGCCCATCCGACTTTGAAGCGCGTCGACAACCTCGGCGGGCGTCACCTCGTGACATAAGCTGCGAGTCGCCACTTGGACGAGGGCCTCGGTTTCCAACCGATCCTCAAGGAAGTTGAACAGCGCGTGGACCCAGAAGACTCCCAGCGAGGCGAAGTGGTGCTTGGCTCGCGTCACGTAGAAGAAAAGCTGAGCACCTCCTGTCGTGGGCTCACCACTGTCCGCCCAGATCGGCTCCGATGCGGGTGCTCGAAACCCTCCAACAGAAGCGAGGATGTCCGACCTGAGCAGCGAATCGACCTGGGGCATGCCGTTCTCTCGCGGTGACCGTACGGCGGATACAGCGTTCAGCAGTCTACCGTCGCAAGACGCCCGTCGTCGGGCGGATACGCTTCGCCTACGATGCCCGCGGCAACCTGCTCCAGCGCACGACCGATCACGTGGTCGTGACGTACTCGTACGATGGTCTCGACCGCGTGAGGACCGTGGCTGCGAGCGACACCTGGGATGACAAGCAGGTCTCGTACGAGCACCGGTACGACGAGCGCGGCCACGCTGGCCTCCTCACCACCACCGTTGAGCCGGATCGCGTCGTCGAGATCGACTACGACGCCGCCGGGCGGCAGAGCCGCGTGGTCGCTACGCAGGTAGACGGCGGCGCGCCAATCGTGACGGAGTACGGCTACGATGTGGATGGGTACGTCGAGACAGTGACGTACCCGTCAGGACTCGTCGTGAAGGCAGACCGCGATCCCGCGTCGCGCGAGATTCGGAAGTTGAGCACCTCCGACGGCACGATCGTGTTCGCGGATGCGATCTCGAGGTGGCCCGGCGGTCCGCTGAAGGCCTTCGTGTTCGGGAATGGCCAGAGCTTCAGCCAGACCGTCAACCTCCGGTACGAGCCCGCGTCGATCCGTAGCGGCCCGCTTGCGCTCGACTACATGATGACGGCGAGCGGCGACGTCAGCATGGTCCAGGACGGCGGCAGCTCCTCGCGATTTGCCTATGACTTTCGCGACCGGCTGATCGGCTTCAGCCCGGGATTCGGCCCGGGTTCCGATCTGACGCATCGGTACGCCTCCTCGAGTCAGTACACGTCGTCGCCGGTTGTCACGGATCGCATCCGCGACTCCGGCGTTCCAGGTGCGTCTGGCTTCGCGCTCACCCATGCCTATGACTACGATTGGCAAACCAACGTCAGCTCGATCGCCGCGTACTCGGACGGTCAGGCGCACGCGGTCATGTGCCTTCGGCACGACCCGCTGGGCCGCCTGACGCTCGTCGGCGCCGGCGTCAACTCGGGAGGCGATGGAATCTCGTGTGCGCGCGACTCGGACGTGACCGAGCCGACGGCTCGATTCAAGTACGACGCTCAAGGGCGGCGCATCGCGCGCTGGGTCGCTGTCACGGGGCAGTGGACGCACTTCGTGTTCGGCCCGGCAGGCGAGCTGCTGTCTGAGCTGGTGTTCACGAACGATCCGTCGCGGCCGTGGATGCCGCTGCGGGAGTACGTTTGGCTGGATGGACGGCCCCTCGCGCAGCTCGAGTACACGCCATCGCAGGCGGCTCCCAGACCGTACTACTTCCACCTGGACCACATCGGCATGCCTCGGGCGCTATCGAGCCCAGAGGGAGTCACGGTCTGGTCCGCGGCCACGAAGCCCTATGGGGAAGTCAGCGAGACGATGACGCCCGATCCCGCCACCGGGCGAACGGTCGTGACGAACCTGCGGCTGCCGGGGCAGTACGACGAGCGGCTGCTCGGCAGCCTGGGGCTCCAGGGGCCGTACTACAACTGGAACAGGTGGTATCTGCCGGGGGTGGGAAGGTATCTGGAGTTGGACCCGATTGCCTCGCGCGGGTTCTTCAACTCGGGCTACGGCGTGGACTGGTACGGGTATGCGGGCCAGAACGCGGTGCGCTACACCGACCGGAGAGGCTTATACTGGGCACCTCCGCCGCCGTGGTGGACAGGGATCGGTGCTGCAATTGGCACCGGTATCGGCATAGGCATCGGGATCTTGTGGCCAGCGCCGACCGGAGGAGATCCTTGCGAAAACAGCCCGCGAGGGTGCGCGGAACCTGGGCCGGGTCAAGGAGATAGTTCGGACCCTGGACCGGGAGCCGGGGGAGGGGCGGGGGGCGGTGGCGGTGGTTGTCCGCCCAAGGATCCATGCCGCGTCCAGTACGAAGAGGCTACGGTTAGGTGCGCTGATTGGTACACGTCTGGCGACGACGCCCAGTACGACGCGTGCATGGAGCGCGCATGGAAGAACTATATCCGGTGTATTAATGGCCTTCCCTGGAAGCAGAACCCATAGCGCGAGGGCCTTGGGGTGTGTTCATGAGTCTCTGGAGGCGGTCCATGAAGGATGAGGACAACCCGCTTCGAGCTGCTTCCGAACTCGCTCGGGCAGGCAAACTTGGCGAAGCCATCGCTTGCCTGGAGGAAGCGTTGGCTCGTAGCCGGCCAAGCGCTTCTCGGCCAGCCAACACCGCTCTATTGGCCAAAACGGCGGGGCTTCTTTGCGACCAGGACGGGGACCTCTTGAGGGCGGCGAGCTATTACGATGAGGCGATTGCCACCGAAGGTCCGCAGCCATTCACGCTTGTCGCGCTGGCTGACGTCTACTTTCGACTCGGTCGAGTCCGCGAGGCTCAGGCGTGCCATGCGCGAGCAGCGTCTTTGGCTCGGTCAAGCGGCGATGAAGATGCTCAGACCGTAGTCGCGGCTGCCCGCGCAAAGTGGGAGGGCGGCAGTGGCTGACGTCCGCTTCACCGAACGCGGCTTGGGCATCACCACGGCCTCCGTGCTCGTGCTGGCCCTCCTCTCCTGCACGTCCCCCACCGCCCCGCCGCCCGCGGGTCCGAACGGCCACCATCGCCGGGACCGTCGTCGAGCCGATCGATGGGGCTCCGTACTGCTTCGTCCGGCTTGGGACGCGTTGTGAGCTGGGGTTCACGAACGATCCGTCGCGGCCGTGGACGCCGCTGCGGGAGTACGTTTGGCTGGATGGACGGCCCCTCGCGCAGCTCGAGTACACGCCATCGCAGGCGGCTCCCAGACCGTACTACTTCCACCTGGACCACATCGGCATGCCTCGGGCGCTATCGAGCCCAGAGGGAGTCACGGTCTGGTCCGCTGCCACGAAGCCCTATGGGGAAGTCAGCGAGACGATGACGCCCGATCCCGCCACCGGACAAACGGTCGTGACGAACCTGCGGCTCCCGGGGCAGTACGACGAGCGGCTGCTCGGGAGCCTCGGGCTCCAGGGGCCGTACTACAAGTGGAACAGGTGGTATCTGCCGTCGGTCGGCAGGTACATGGAGTTGGACCCGTTGGCGCTGGAGGGTGGGTTCGATGGGGTCGGCTGGTACGCGCCCGACTGGTACAACTACGGGGACGGAAACCCGCTGACCAACGTGGACCCGACCGGGCGTCAGACGTTCGTGTCCCTAGAATTGTGTGATTCGGAAGTTCGCGGAGGGTGAAGAGAGAAGGGAAGCTCCTCGAAACCAAGTCCAACAGGCCTCGCCGCCAAGCGAGGTCGAGGAGCTTTCCCGTGAACGAGGTTGCCGAGCTTGAGCTGCCCACGCAAGAGAACTTCCGGACGGATCTTCGCGCGCTCTTCCAGGGCGCGATCCGCGTCGCCTTGGAGGTCGTGCTGGAGGACGAGATCCGAGAGATGGTCGGGGCCAAGAAGTGGGAGCGGCAGGCCCAGCGCGTCGACAGCAGGAACGGCACGTACCTGCGCCGCCTCATCACCACGATGGGCGCCGTCGACCTCGAGGTCCCGCGCGCTCGGGAGGGCGGCTCTGCCGGCGGCGCGGTCATCGGACGGTACAAACGCCGGTCGGCGGAGATCGACGACGCGATGGTCAGCGCCTACGTCCACGGGGCCTCGACCCGCGACATCGGCCAGATCACCGAGGCGCTCATGGGCGAGCACGTGAGCAAGTCGACGGTGAGCCGGGTGGCGAAGACCCCTGGGCACCAAGGTCGAGGAGCTGCGGAACGCACCCATCGCCGGCCCGATCCCGTACCTCTTCCTCGATGCCACGTTCCTCGACGCCCGCTGGGCGCGGACGGTTGAGAACGTCTCGGCGCTGGTGGCCTACGGCATCGGCCTCAATGGCCACCGCCAGCTCCTCGCCGTGACGATCGGCGCCGAGGAGTCGGAGGAGTCGTGGAGCGAGCTCCTCGCGCAGCTCGTCGAGCGCGGCCTCTCGGGCGTCCAGCTCGTCATCGCCGACGCCCACGCGGGCATCGCGAAGGCGGTCCGGCTCCACCTGCCCGAGGCGCCGCAGCAGCGGTGCGTCGTCCACCTGCAGCGCAACGTCGTCGGCAAGGCCCCCCAGAAGCTCAGGCCGCGGCTTGCCCGCGAGGTGTGGCAGGTGTTCGTGGCGCCGACCAAGGCCGAGGCCCGCAAGCGGATGGCCCAGCTCGCCGCCGGCCTCGGGCGCCAGCTTCCGGAATCGATGGCGTGCCTCGAGGCCGGCTTCGAGGCGGCCACCAAGTTCTACGCGTTCCCGAAGGAGCACTGGCACCGCATCCGCTCGACGAACGGGCTCGAGCGGCTCCACGGCGAGATCAAGCGCCGGACGCGGGCGGTGGGCGCCTTCCCGGACCGCGCGAGCGCCCTCCGGCTCGTCACCGCGGTCGCGCTCCAGGTCACGGCGATCTGGACCGACCGCCGCTACCTGGACATGTCCCTGCTGAAGTCGAAGGAGGCTGTCGTCGCCAAGGCCGCGTGAAGCAAACGAGGAGCTTCACCGTGAGTCCGTTTTACACATTGATCGGGACTTGACCCGTCAGACGCTCGACACTCCCAGTAATTGCATGAAGAAGTTCCCCGGGTGTCCCGAGTGCTGTGGCACTCCCGAACCGCGCCGCCCCCCAGTAATTCCATGGCCGCCGCCATGGTGGCCGTGGAAGAACCCCCAGCCCGCGCCGAACGACTGCTCGCCCAAGGCCGGGACGTGCAAGTGCACTTGCCTGGGTATAGCGGACCCGACCTGGAACCCAACGGACCCGAAGCATGGCGACCGGGACGTGGGGCAGCAGGGCAACAAGGCGGATTGCCGCGGGGTGCACCTTCCGTGGCTTCAATAACTCTCAGTGCATCTGAGGAGGAGACGTGACCGGGGCGCGCGCGCTACAAGAGTCTTGGGCAAAGGTCCGCAAGCTCGCTGAACAGCATCCCGATGAATGGGAAGGGCAAGACCTTGAAGGCGACGCGCCTCTGCGGGTCTTCGTCGGGACGGGCGCGCCGCGACGTGTGCTGGTCGTCACGAAGGAGGCGCCCGTCGCGCGCTGGAGCAGGTCTAGCTGGCCGGCGGGCCTGGTCGTGGTGGTGGCAAGTGGAATGCTGACCCGCGCGCACGCGACGGCCATCGCGGCGCTCGCAGCTGGCGGCTCGGGGCCCGTCACGTTCGTCGGGGACGCCGACCCGATGGACCTGCACACGTTCCTCTCGTTGCGGGCCCACCTTGGCCCAGAACGCGCTCGGTTCTACGGTGTCTCGGACGCAGTCCTCGACGCCATGGGCGACCCCGACGTAGAGCCCGAGAGGTTGCGGGCACGCGACCTGTCGGCGTTCGACAAGGCGCACCTCCAGGTGGTTCAGGCGCTGGCGGACCCCGAAGTCCTCCTCGGGCCTCGCGTCGCCGCAGCCCTCCTGAACGGGAAGGGGCTCGAAATCGAGGCGCTCTCATTCCGTGCCGGTTTGGTGCCCGCCCTCTTCGCGGCGGCGCTGAAACTCGCGTCCCGGCGCAGCGCGGGCCCCGGGGGCGCTCGGAGGCCGACGCGGAGGACGCGGAAGCGGCGATGACGAGCCGCCGCACCCGAGGCCACCGTCCTCCCGATCCACTTCGAGGACCGGAGCGGCGCCGAGTTCGAGCGGCTCGTCCGGCCTCACGCCCCGCGCTTCGCCTGGTGCGCAAGGTAGACCGCGACCCTCGTCTCCTCGACGTGCTGGGCGAGGCGCTTGAAGTCCTCCTCGTTCCAGCAGCCGAGGTGCAGCGCCACGACCTTCGCGACGACCGTCGCGAACTGGGCAGCCTCTTCGTAGGCTTGCCCGCCGATGTAGGCGAAGGCGTCGGGGCCAACGTTCGCGACCGCGGCCAAGCCCGACCCGTGGACGTTCCAGCAGAGTTGCGGGTAGCGCAGCCGGTAGAACTCCTCGAAGCCCTCCGGGAGGAGCTTGTCGGCCTCCCGCGCGTCGGTCCCGAGGTCGCGACCTGTCCAGCGGTTCCGAGGGTGCCGCCCGTTCTCGTTCGGCCACCAGCGGAGCCGGAGCTTCTCGACGCGGTCCTTCTCGCGGCTGGCGTAGGCCATCACCGTCCGCTCCGCGTCGGTGGGTGCCCGCCCCGAGGCGGCGAGGTACTCGGTCGCGTTCTGGGAGTGCTTCAACTTGGCGGAGTCCTCCCAGCCGTCCATCTTCTCTGGCCCGTTCGCAGACCCGTCGAAGTGCATCAGCGTCACGTCCACCGCGCTCTCGAAGACCGAGCGCGCGGCCGAGGTGATGGCCTGGAAGTCGTTGCCGGGGTCGTCCAGCTTGGCGAGGCTCCTCAGCCACGCGATGGTCCGGAGTAGCTGGCCCTGGAAGGCGATGCCGTGGAGCCCCGTCGGCGTGCGCTCATCGACGGCTGCCCGGAGCTTCTCGTCGATGAACCGGGCCACGACCTGGGCCTCGGCGTAGCCGATGTGCGACAGCGCGAGGGCTTCGGCCGGCGTGTTCATGGTGTCCGAGCGTAGCACCCTGGTCCGCTGGTGCAGGCTGGGGTCCCGAAATCCTCCCCCTCCAGCAAGGCCAAGAACGCCAACAACGGCGTGAGGCAGCAGGGGTGGTCCGGTAGCTTGCTACTGGGCACCCGGGCTCGACCACGACGTTGCTGGCGTTCGGGGCCTCGCCGGAGCAGGGAGATCTCGGGATGGGTCGCGTAGGCCAGGTCCCAGCCATCTTGACCGCCGACACACAATTAGACGCAGGCGCGTACCGAGTCGCGGTGAGATTCACGGACCGTGCGGGAAGAGCACCGTCCTTCTGTAGTTCTTCTGTTGTTGTGGTGCATCGGATCGCTGAATCAGCGCCCGGGCGGCGCTCCCGAAAGTTGTCGGAGGAGTAATGCGCAAAGCATTCGTGCTCGTGGTGCTCGTGTCCTGCACCTCCCCCACCGCCCCGCCGCCCACGGGTCCGAACGCCACCATCACGGGTACCGTCGTAGAGCGGGTCGATGCGGCGCCGTACAGCCTGCTGCGGTTGGAGACGGAGAAGGGTCAGGTCTGGGTCGCCGTGCCGAAGGCCGAGGTGCCGAAGAGGTCAAAGGTCACCGTGAAGAACGGCGCCGTTCTGAGGAACTTCGAGTCTAAGCAGAGCGGCAGGAAGTTCGAGGCGGTGGTGTTCGGCGTCCTGGAGTAGGGGAGCAGGTACCGGGTGCTTGGTCAGAGCGGCGTCGACGGTGATCCTGGCGCGCGCGCTCTCGCCGCGCCTCGCACCCCATCCGAGCCGCCGCTCGTGAGCAGAGCCATGACCGACAGTGTCAGACCATTGCGCAATGATGTGCGCAATGAACGCCGCGCACGCCACCGCCGGATTGGACGCCGCCGCGCTGGACGCGGCCTTGGCGCGCCACGCGCCGCCGCGGGTCGAGCTGCCGCCGTTCACGCCTGCCGAGATCGAGGCGTGGTTCCGCGGAGGCGAGCTCGAGGGCGACGTGGGCGAGCATCTCCTCGTCTGGGCGGCGCGGATGCGGGGGTGCCTCGACGTCGAGTTGGCGGAAGGGCTCACGGCGCTGAGGCGGGGCGACCGGCTGGCGGCGCTGGGGTGTCACCTCGACGACTACGCCCGCGAGGCGCTCGACCTGGGGAAGCGCGCGGCCGAGAACCTGGCGCGGCTGGGCGCGGGGCTGCGCGAGCGGCCGCTGCTCCGCGAGGCGCTGCGCGCGGGGCGGGTCCGGCTCCGGGCGGCGGAGACGATCCTGCCGGTCGCGGTGGGCGAGGCGGAGGCGGCGTGGGTCGAGCGCGCGGGCAGGGAGACGGTCCGGGCACTGGAGGCGGCGGTCCGCGCGGCCCGAGCGCTGGGCGACGGGGCGGGCGGTGCCGTCGGTGACGACGAGGACGAGGCGTGGGTCGAGCTGCGCACGCAGCTGCCGCCGGACGAGCGGCGGGTGCTGGACGAGGCGCTCGCGCTCGCCCGGGAGCTGGAGCCGGGGTCGAGCCGCATCGAGCAGCTCGAGGTGCTGGCCCAGGAGTACCTGGCGGAGCACCCGGGCGATCCGGACGGGGACGACTCCCGTCCGCTGGGTCCGGGGTTCCGGGCGCGAGGCCCCGAGTCGACGCGGCGGGGCGCCACGGCGAGCCTGGGGCCAGACGGGTGGGCGGAGCTTCCGGACGTCCCGGCGCTGCCGGCACCGGAGCTCTCGTTCCACGAGTCGCTCTCCGCGCAGGAGCTCGACGCGCGCCTGCGCGCGCTGGCGGAGTGCCGCGCGGGATGGGAGCGGATCATCGGGTTGTGTGGGTACGCGGTGAAGCGGAGCGGGATGCACCGGCTGTCCGGATATGGGAGCTTTCGGGAGTACGTGGAGGAGCGGCTGGGGCTGCCGGCGCGGGCGGTGGAGCAGCGCGTGGCGCTGGAGGCCCGGCTGGCGGCGGCGCCGGCGTTGGAGGAGGCGCGGCAGCGGGGCGTCTCCTACGAGAAGCTGCGGGTCTTGGCGCGGCTGCAGGAGTCCGACATCGCTCGATGGATTCCGCGGGCGCTCGAGGCGACCTGCGTCGCGCTCCGCCGCGAGGTGGAGGGCGAGCGCGAGGGGCAGCTGCGTGCGCGGGGGCAGCTGGTCGCGTCCCTGCCGCGCGGGGTGGCGGTGCTGCTCGCGGCGGCGATCGCCTCGGTCCGGGAGCGCCATGGGCCCGCGCTCTCCACCGGAACGTGCCTGGCGGTCATCGCCTTCCACTTCCTCGCGACCTGGGGGGACGCGCCGGGGGGCTCACGAACGCGCTCGCGGCGCATCCGCGAGCGCGACTCGGGCTGGTGCCAGGTGCCGGGCTGCAGCCGGCACGCGGCGCACGCGCACCACATCGACTTCCGCTCGCACGGCGGTAGCGACGCTTCCGAGAACCTGGTGGGCCTCTGCGCGTTCCACCACCTCCGCTGCATCCACGGCGGCCACCTCTCCGTCCAGGGGCGCGCGCCGGGGGGGCTGGTGTGGCTGCTGGGCGGCCAGGTCTGGACGGGACCGCACCGGCGCGGCGGCGACGCGACGGACCGCGCGGCGGCGGCGGCGTGCTGACGGCCGCGTGCTGACGGCGGCGGGCGTCAGCGCGCGCCGCAGCAGGGCACCACGCGAACGGGCGGCGCTGTCAGACCGGGTCCGCCTCCGCCGGCACCGCCGGGCGCGCGGGACCAGGGGCCGGCGCGGGCGCGGCGCGGGAGGGGACCTTGGGCCGCAGCGCCTCGACCGTGAGGTCGAGGCTCATGGCGCCCTGCTCCAGCCACGCGTGCTCACCATCCAGCACCTCGCGGCCGACGGCGTACGCGACGGTGTCGTCGTTGTGCCAGAGCGCGCCGAACAGCGCGCGCACCTTGCGGCGGCTCCGCAGGCAGAACTGATCGGCGAGCCGCATCGCGCCGGCGGCCTCGGGGCGGCCCTCGCGCCGGAGCGCGTCGGCGCGGGCGACGCTCGCGGACATGGCGAACAGCTCGTTCGCGATGTCCACGAGGCGGAACAGGAACGCCTGCTTGCGCTCGGCGGCGGCGCGGAACACCACCATCGAGTGGAAGATCTCGCGCGCGAGCTTGCGGCTCGAGCGCTCCACGAAGCGCAGGTGGCGCGCGAGCCGGCCGAAGCCGCCGTAGCGCGGGGCGACCAGGCCGCGCAGCCACAGGCCGAGGTACCAGGTGGCGTAGAACGCGCCGACCTTCGGCAGCGTGGCGAGCTTCTTCCCGACCGGCACCTTCGGATCGATGAGCGCGCCGGCGATCTGCAGGTGCTTGTCCACCGCCTCGCGGGCCATGAACAGGTGCATGATCTCCGAGGAGCCCTCGAAGATCAGGTTGATCCGCGCGTCGCGCATCCAGCGCTCCACGCCGACCGGCGTCTCGCCGCGCCCGGCCAGCGAGCGCTCCGTCTCGTAGCCGCGGCCGCCGCGGATCTGCATGGTCTCGTCGATGAGCCGCCACGCCTGGACGGTGTTCCACTCCTTGGCGGCCGCGGCCTCGAGCCGGATGTCGTAGCCCTCGTGATCGGCGAGCGACTGCGCCAGGTCGGAGACGGCCTCCATCGCGTACGCGGTGGACGCCATGTCGGCGAGCTTGTGCGTGATGGCCTCGTGCTTGCCGATCTCCTGGCCCCACTGCACGCGCGCGGCGGCCCAGGTGCGCGACAGCGCGAGCGCGTTCTTCACGCCGCCGGCGACCGCGGCGGGGAGCGAGAGCCGGCCGGTGTTGAGCGTGGTGAGCGCGATCTTGAGCCCGCGCCCCTCCTTGCCGATGAGGTTCTCGGCGGGGACCTTCACGTCGGTGAAGCGCAGCGCGGCGTTCGCGATGGCGCGCAGGCCCATGAAGCGGCAGCGGTGCGTCACCTCCACGCCGGGCCAGGACGTCTCCACCACGAACGCGCTGATGGCGTCGGTCCGCGGATCGCGCGCCATCACCACCAGCAGCTCGGCGATGGTGCCGTTGGTGCACCAGAGCTTCGCGCCGTTCAGCACGTAGTGCGTGCCGTCCGGCGACCGCTCGGCGGTGGTGGCGAGGCGGGCCGGGTCGGAGCCGACGTTGGCCTCGGTGAGCGCGAACGCGCTCACGGCGCCCTTCGCGATGCGCGGCAGGTACTTGTGCTTCAGGGCGTCCGAGCCGAACAGCTTCAGCGGCTGCGGGACGCCGATCGACTGGTGCGCCGACAGCAGCGCGGTCAGGTTGGCGTCCCAGCTCCCGAGGAGCGCCATCACCTTCCCGTACTCGACCTGGTCGAAGCCGAGGCCGCCGTACTCCACCGGGATCTTCATCCCGAAGGCGCCGAGCTTGCGCAGGCCCTCCATCACGTGCGGCGGGTACTCGCCGGTCTCGTCGATGGCGACCGGGTCCACGTGCTCGCGCAGGAACTGCTCGAACGTCCGGTACCAGCGGGCGAACTCGGGCCGCTCCTCGCCGGGCAGCGGGTACGGGTGGATGAGCCCGACGCGGAAGCGGCCGAGGAACAGGTCGCGCAGGAACCCGGCCCCGCGCCACTCGGCCTCGCGGGAAGCCTCGGCCACCTCGCGGGAACGACGGATCTCCTCGCCGGCGTGAACGGACTCGGTCATGGCGCCCTCGCTCGCTCGGCCTGCCGCCCTAGCGGTGCGGCAGCCTGTCGATTCTGTAATCAAGCTAACGCGCTGCGCCGCCGGTACAACGGGACCGGCCAGGACCCTTCGAGGTTCCGGCGGAGCGGCGAGGGAGCGGGCGGGCGGGCGCGCGACCGGCTCCGGGGGGCGCGCCGCTCAGGGTGAGCCCCGTCGAACCCGGAGCGAGAACCTCGCGAACGCCGTCACCGACCGTGAATGCGGCCGCTCACGGCACCAGCACCGCCGCCCCGCGCAGCCGGCCGGCGCGGAGGTCGGCGAGCGCGTCGTTGGCGCGCTCCAGCGGGTACGGGACGACCTCGGTGCGGAGCGGGACCTCGGGCGCGAGCGCGAGCAGCGCGTCGCCGTCGGCGCGGGTGAGGTTCGCGATCGAGCGGAGGGTCCGCTCGCCCCACAGCAGCGCGTACGGGAACGAGGGGATGTCGCTCATGTGGATGCCAGCGCAGACCACGGTGCCGCCCGGCACCACGTCGCGGAGCGCGATGGGCACGAGCGCGCCCACCGGCGCGAACAGGATGGCGGCGTCGAGCGGCTCGGGCGGCACCTCGCCCGAGGCGCCGGCCCACTCGGCCCCGAGCTGCAGCGCGAACGCCTGCGCCTCGGCGTCCCCGGGCCGGGTGAACGCGAACACGCGCTGCCCCGCGTGCCGGGCGAGCTGCACCACCAGGTGCGCCGCGGCCCCGAAGCCGTAGAGGCCGAGTCGCTGGGCGCCGCGGACCGGCGCCCAGGCGCGGTGGCCGATGAGGCCGGCGCAGAGCAGCGGCGCCGCGTCGGCGTCCTCGTAGTCCCCGGGGATGGCGAACGCGTAGCGCGCGTCCGCGACGGCCAGCTCGGCGTAGCCGCCGTCGCGGTGGTAGCCGGTGAACCGCGCCGCGCTGCACAGGTTCTCCCGGCCGCTCCGGCAGGCCGCGCACCGGCCGCACGTCCAGCCCAGCCACGGGATCCCCACCCGATCGCCGGGCCGGAAGCGGGTCACCCCGGCCCCGACCCGATCCACCCGCCCGACGATCTCGTGGCCGAGCACCAGCGGCAGCTTCGGGTCCGGCAGCTCCCCGTCGGCGACGTGCAGGTCGGTGCGGCACACGCCGCAGGCGCCCACCCGCAGCCGCAGCTCGCCGGGTCCGGGGACGGGATCGGGGAGCTCCGCCGGGGCGAGCGGGGCGCCCGGGCGGGCGAGGACCATGGCGCGCATGGCTCGACGGAACACGGCGCCGGGGAGCGGGTCAAGCGGGCGGGGCGGGGGCCCTCGGCGGCGGGGCGACGGACGCTGCGTGCAACCCGGCCCCGGGTCCCGCCGCACCGGCCAGCCACGCCGGGGGGAGCCGCATCTTCTCGTTGCCCCCGGCACGCCCCGGGCCGCATGCTGCCGGCCGGGATTCACCGACCGGAGACGAGATGGCGCACCCGACCGACGACCGCAACTTCCGCCTCCCCTCCACCGTCCGCCCGACCGGCTACGACGCCAGCCTGGCGGTGGACCTGGACGGCAGGCGCTTCGCCAGCCGGATCCGGATCGGGCTCGCGCTCGCCGCCCCGTCCACGGAGCTGGTGCTGCACGCGGCCGCCCTCGAGATCTCCCGCGCCGTGGTCACGGCCGGCGAGGCCCGGCGCGAGGCGGCGGTGCGGCTCGCGCCGGCGAGCGAGACGGCCGTGCTCTCCTTCGACGCGCCGGTGCCGGCGGGCCCGGCCGTGCTCGAGCTGGAGTTCGCGGGCGCCATCGTCAGCGGCCTGCGCGGCCTGTACCTGGCCGGCCCGGGGCTCGCGGCGACGCAGTTCGAGGCCGCCGACGCGCGGCGGGTGTTCCCGTGCCTCGACGAGCCGGGCTTCAAGGCGCCGTGGCGGCTCACGGTCGAGGCGCCCCGCGACGCGGTGGTGCTCTCCAATGGGCGGCCGGAGGCCATCGAGGAGGTCGAGCGCGGCGCCATCCGGCGGGTGCGCTTCGCCGAGACCCCGCCGCTGCCCACGTACCTCGTGGCGCTGGTGGTGGGCCGGCTCGAGGCGCTGCCGGAGATCTCGGTGCGCGGCGTCCCCGTGCGAACCTGGGCCACGCCCGAGAAGCTGGCCCTCACCGGCTTCGGCCAGGACGTGGCGGTGGAGGTGCTGCCGCGGCTCGAGGACTACTTCGGCGTGCCGTACGCGTTCGGCAAGCTCGACCAGGCCGGCCTGCCCGAGTTCGAGGCGGGCGCGATGGAGAACGCGGGCCTCGTCACCTACCGCGAGGTGGCGCTGCTGCTCGACCCCGCCACCGCCTCCCTGGCGCAGAAGAAGCGGGTGGCGGAGGTGGTGACCCACGAGCTCGCGCACCAGTGGTTCGGCAACTGGGTGACGATGACGTGGTGGGACGACCTGTGGCTCAACGAGGCGTTCGCCACCTGGATGGCGTTCAAGACCGTGGACGCCTGGAACCCGGGCTGGCGGGTGTGGCTGGAGTTCGACCAGGGCAAGGCCGCGGCGATGCACCTCGACGCGCTCCGCTCGACGCACCCGATCCGCGCCGACGTGAACAACGTCGCCGAGGCCGGCGAGGCGTTCGACCTCATCACCTACGAGAAGGGCGGGGCGGTGCTCCGCATGATCGAGGGCTACCTCGGCGAGGAGCGCTTCCGCGACGGCATCCGGCTGTACATGCGCCGCCACGCCCGCGCGAACGCCGTCGCCGACGACCTGTGGGGCGCGCTCGCCGAGGCCTCGCGCGAGCCGGTGGTCGAGCTCGCGAACGCCTGGATCCGCCAGCCCGGCTTCCCGCTCGTGACGGCGTCGCGCGCCGGCCGCACGCTGCGGCTGGAGCAGCAGCGCTTCTGGTCGGACCCGGCGCGGGCCGGGGACGAGCCCGCCGCCGGGTGGCCGGTCCCGCTGGTGCTGCGGGTGGGGCAGGGCGGGAAGGTCACCGAGCAGCGGGTGCTGCTGCGCGGGCGGTCCGCCGAGGTGACGCTGGCCGGCGACGGAGAGCCGGACTGGGTGTGCGCGAACGCCGGCGCCACGGGCTTCTACCGCGTGCGGTACGACGCCGCCGGCCTCGCCGCGCTGGGTCGCAACCTGGCGGCGCTCGCGCCCGCGGAGCGGATCCAGCTCCTCTCCGACGAGTGGGCGCTGGTCCGGGCCGGCGCGCGCGAGATCGGGGCGTTCCTCGACCTGTGCGACCGGTTCGCCGGCGAGGAGGACCACGCGGTGCTCGACGAGCTGGTGGCGCGCCTCGCCACCGTGGAGCACCGGCTGGTGGCGGACGCGGATCGGCCGGCGCTCCGGGGCTTCGTGGCGCGCCTGTTCGCGCCGCAGCTCGCCGTCACCGGCTGGGACGCGGCGCCCGGCGAGCCGGACACGGTGCGGCTCCGCCGCGCCGCCGCGGTGCGCGCGCTCGGGCTGGTGGCCCGCGCGCCCGGGCCGGCGCAGGAAGCCCGCGAGCGGCTCGATCGCTGGCTCGCCGGCGACCGCGCCGCGGTCGAGCCCAACCTGCACGACGCGCTCGTGGCCATGGTGGCGCGCGACGGCGACGCCGCGCGCTTCGACGCGTTCCAGGGACTGTTCCGCAAGGAGGCCGACCCCGCCTTCCGCCGCCGCTACCTGCTGGCACAGGCCGCGTTCGAGGATCCGGTCCTCGCCGCCCGGGGCATCGAGGTGCTGCTCGGCGGGGAGGAGGTCCCGCTGCAGGACGTGGCCTCCTACTCCGCGGCGCTGCTCGCCAACCGGACCGCGCGCGGGCCGTACTGGGCCCGGCTGCGCGGCGAATGGGACGCGCTGCTCGGGCGCGTGCAGGGGGCGCCCATGCTGCTGCGCCGCGTGGTGGAGGGAATGGGGGCGCTGGTGGAGCGGCGGGAGCTGGAGGAGGCCGAGGCGTTCCTGGCCGCGCACCCGGTCGAGGAGGCGCGCCAGGCCATCGCGCAGACGCTGGAGCGGCTCCGCCAGGACGTGGAGCTGCGCGAGCGGACCACCGCCCAGGTCGGCGCGTGGCTGGCGCGCGGCGGACGCTAGCGCGGCGGCCGCGAGCCGCTACAATCCGCCGCCGTGACCACCCCGCCCGCCGGCGCCGTCCCGGCCGATCCCGCGAAGCCGACGCCGCCCTGGATCTTCCTGTTCCTCGACTTCCCGTTCGGCGCGGCGGTCGGCTACCTCTCGCTGGGCGTGCCGTTCTGGATGGAGCGGCGCGGCTTCTCCATCGAGGCCATCGCCGCGGTGGCGGCGGGCGCGAACCTGGCGCACGCGTTCAAGCTGCTGTGGATCCCGGTGCTCGACCTCGGCGCCTACCGCAAGGTCTGGTACCTGGCCATGGCCGCCACCACCGCCGCGCTGCTGGCGGTGATCTCGGCGCTGCCGGATCCGCTCGCGAACCTGCCGCTGTTCGCGGCGCTGCTCACCGCGCTGCAGGCGGCGGCCACCACCGGCCACGCCGCCAACAACGCGCTCATGGCGACGACCACCCGGTTCGCCGACAAGGGCAAGGTGGGGGGGTTCGCCATGGCCTCGAACGTCGGCAGCACCGGGCTGCTCGGCGCCGTGGCGATCCTGGTGTCGGACGCGGTCTCCCCGCGCGCGGCCGGGCTGACGCTGGCGGTCCTCGTGCTCGCCGGCGCCGCGTTCGCGCTGCGCATCGTCGAGCCGCGCCTGGTCGACCCGGCGGTCCGGGCGGCGCACGGGCTGGCCCGCGCCACGGTCCGGCACCTCGGGGCGATGCTGCGCGACCTCTGGTCCACCGTGCGGAGCCGCGAGGGCTTCACCGGCCTCGTCATCTGCCTCGCGCCGGTCGGCTGCCAGGCGATGTCCAACCTGTTCACCGGCATCTCCGAGCAGTACGGCGCCAGCGCGCGGCTGGTGGGGATGGCGAACGGCGTCGGCGGCGGCATCGCCAGCGCGGTGGGGGCGCTGCTGGGCGGCGTCCTCGCCGACCGGATGAGCCGCCGGGTCGCCTACGCCGCGTCCGGCGGCCTGACCGCGCTCTGCGCCGTGGCGATGGCCGCCGCGCCGCTGAACGAGTGGACCTACGCCTGGGGCACGTTCACGTACCTGTTCGCGGGCGGGATCGCGTTCGCCACCTGGGCCGGGATGGTGCTCGAGATGGTGGGGCTCTCGGCCGCGACCGCCACGAAGTACGCGCTCTTCAACGCGTCGGCCAACCTCGCCATCAGCTACGTCACCGCCGCCGACGGCCTCGGCGGCGCCTGGCTGCACCGGACGCTCGGCATCGCCGAGGCGCGCGGCGTGCTCCTCACCGACGCGGCGCTCACGCTGGGCGGCATCGCGGTGCTGCTCGCGATGCTGCTGGTGACGCGCCGCCCCGCGCCCGCCGTGCGCCCCTCCTGACCCGGATCGCCGGCGCGGCCCGCATCGGGGCCGGCGCGAGCCCTGTCGCGCGGCGCCGCCGTCCACAACGTGGTTCGGGGCCCCTCGCGCGCGCGGCGCCGTCCGGCGGCCGGGCGGCCGCGCCGGGGTGGAGGACCGCCGGGGCGGCGCGGGAGGCGCGTGGAGCGGACGGGGTCACAGGACGCGAAGGCCCTGCCCACCGCGGCGCCGCCGGTCTTCTTCCGCTCGCTCCGGGACTTCCTGCGCGTCCTGCCGGGCGCCGCGCAGCGGTTCTGGGTGCTGGTCATCGCGACGGGGGCGCTCTCCGGGCTGGGCTCGGGCGCGCTGCTCCTGGCGCTCTCTGGCGTGCAGGAGCTCGCCTGGCCGCAGGCGGCGCGGTTCGTCGACTCGGTGGACGTCTCGTCGCCCGGCCGGCGGGTGCTCGTCCCGGCGCTGGCCGGGCTGCTGGTCGGGGTCACCGCGCTGCTCTGGCGCAAGCCGCTCGGCGGGCACGGCACGGCGCGCATCCTCGAGGCCATCTGGCATCGCGGCCGCGAGCTGTCGCTGGGCCGGACGCTCGTGCGCGGGCTGCTCTCGATCACCTGCGTCGGCATGGGCGCGTCGCTGGGCCGGGAGGGCGCGCTCGTCCAGGCGGGCGCGGCGAGCGGATCGTGGCTGGCCGGCCGGCTCGGGGTGAGCGAGCGCCAGGCCCGCGTGCTCGTCGCCTGCGGCGCCGCCTCGGGCATCGCGGCCGCCTACGACGTGCCCATCGGCGGCGCGCTCTTCGGCCTGGAGGTGCTGCTGGGGAGCTTCGCCCTCGAGCTGCTCGGGCCCATCGCCGTCGCCTGCGTGGTCGCCACCGCGGTGGCGCGCACGCTGCCGGTCCCGCACGCCACCTACGACATCCCCGAGTACGCGCTGCTCCACCCCGCCGAGCTGCTCCTCGGGCTCGCGCTCGCGCCGGTGCTCGGGCTCGCGTCGGCCATCTACGTGCGGGTGATGGGCTGGGTCGAGGTGCGCTTCGATCGGTTCCCGGCGCGGCTGCGGCCGATGCTGCCGGTCCTGGGCATGGGCGCGGTCGGGCTGCTCGCGATCCGGTTTCCGGCCGTGCTCGGCAACGGGTTCGACACGGTCCACCAGGCGCTGCTCGGCGAGCTGCCGCTGCGCCTGCTGCTGGTGCTGCCGCTCCTGAAGCTCGCGGCGAGCGCGGTGTGCGCCGGGACCGGGGTGCCCGGCGGGCTGTTCACCCCGTCGCTGTTCTTCGGGGCCGCCATCGGCGGCGCGGCCGGGGAGCTGCTGGCGCGGGTGCTCCCAGGGGCGCCGCCCTCCGGCGCGCTCGCGCTGGTGGGCATGGCGGGCGTGCTGGCGGGCACCACGCACGCGGCGGTCTCCTCGGTGCTGATCGTGTTCGAGCTGACCGGCGACTACGGGGTGATCCTGCCGCTCATGCTCTCGGCCGCGGTCGCCGCCGCCACCAGCCGCGCCATCGAGCCGGACTCGCTCTACACCGCGCCGCTGCGGCGCAGCGGGGTGGCGCTGCCGGAGCTGCCGCGCCCGGAGTGGCTGCGCACCACGCCGGTGGCGGCGCTGGTGGAGCGCGACGCGGAGCGCGTCCCGCCCACGCTCGCGTTCGACGCGCTGGTGAAGAAGCTGCTGGCGCTGCCGCCCGGGCACGACCTGTACGTCACCGACGCGGAGGGCGCGCTCCTCGGCGTCATCCGGCTCGACGCGCTGAAGGGCACCATCTCGGACCAGGCCGACCTGGGGATGATCGTCGCGGCCGACGTGGTGGACCGCGAGATCGAGCCCATCACCACCGCCATGACGCTCGCGGAGGTCGCGGTGCGGTTCGGGGAGACCGACCTCGAGCGCCTGCCGGTCGTGGACGGCCAGCGGAGGCTGGTGGGCGTGGTGGCCATGCGCGACCTGCTCGCCCGCGGGAGCTTCTGACCCCCTGGCGGGGATCCGAAGGTCGCCGGGTCCAGGTCGACCCGGCGCCGTCGTCACGGCGCGCGCGCCCGCCGCAGGTGACGTAACCGCGCGGAGCGGCTTGCCCCACGCTGCGTGAGCGCCCCATCCGGACCGGCCCGCGCTTGATCCCCGTCAACTGACGGCGGTCAAGACGGGGGTAGGTTCCGACGCCGCACAGGGAGGTGCGAATGGGCTACGTACGACCGAGGATCGGGCCGCTCGCGGTGACGGTGGCGGTGGCGCTCGCCATCGTTCCCGCCGGGGCGCCCGCCGCCGAGGCGGCACCGGGATCGACCCCGAAGGCGCCGGCGGTGAAGGCCACCCGGCCGGAGGCGAAGCCGCCGCTGCTCGTGCAGGCGGAGGCGCCGCCGTTCTCGGAGGGGATCTACCCGTGCTCGGCGTGCCACGCCGGGATGCCCAAGAACGGGACCCGCCGCGAGCTGGTGTTCCACGACGAGCAGCAGTCGATCTTCGACCACGGCGCCGACCAGCGCTGGTGCCTCGACTGCCACGACCTGCAGAACCGCGACGTGCTCCGGCTCGCGAACGGCGCGCCGGTACCGTTCACCGAGTCCTACCGGCTGTGCGGCCAGTGCCACGGCGACAAGTACCGCGACTGGCGCGTGGGCGTGCACGGCAAGCGCGTGGGGCACTGGAACGGCGAGAAGACCTACTTCCTGTGCGTGAACTGCCACAACCCGCACTCGCCGCGGTTCAAGGGCGTCCAGGAGATCGTCTCCGGCGGGAAGAAGACCGTGGCCCCGACCCTGACCTACCTCAAGCCCGAGCCGCGGCCGAAGCGCCCGGAGGAGCAGCGCCGATGACCCCGAACAAGAGCCTGCCGGTCCTGGGCGGCGCGGACGCGCCGCCCCCGTCGCCGCGCGAAGGCATCGACCCCATCGGCGACGGCCCGCTCGACCCGGCGCGGCGCGCGTTCCTCCGCACCGCCGCCGCCGGCACCGCGGTCGCGGCGCTCGCGTCGTGCAGCAGCGGCCTGGACATGGAGGACTTCCTCCGCAAGCACTTCAAGGAGCTCTCGCCGGACGAGCTGAAGAAGGTGCTCGCCAAGGTGGAGAAGCGGAACCAGGAGCGCTTCGGGAAGAAGACCACCGTCTCCGCGAAGGGGCCGCAGCCCGGCGTCGAGTACGGCTACGGCCTCGACATCTCCCGCTGCGTGGGCTGCCGCCGATGCGTCTACGCCTGCGTGAAGGAGAACAACCAGTCCCGCACCGAGCCGCAGATCCACTGGATCCAGGTGCTGGAGATGGACAAGGAGCACGGCGTGGACCTGGCCCACGCCGACCTCTACTACGAGGCCGACGCGGTGCCGCGCCCGGGCAAGTTCTACTTCCCGGTGCAGTGCCAGCAGTGCCGGAACCCGCCCTGCGTGAAGGTCTGCCCGACGCAGGCCACGTGGAAGGAGCAGGACGGCATCGTGGTCGTGGACTACGACTGGTGCATCGGCTGCCGCTGCTGCATGTCGGCCTGCCCGTACGGCGCGCGCCACTTCAACTGGGCCACGCCGAACCTGCCGGCCGAGGAGCTGAACCCGGACCAGCACTACCTCGGGAACCGCCCGCGCCCGAAGGGCGTGGTCGAGAAGTGCACCTTCTGCATCCAGCGCGTGCGCGAGGGCCGCTACACGGCCTGCGTCGAGGTGTGCCCGGTGGGCGCCCGGAAGTTCGGGAACCTGCTCGATCCCGAGAGCGAGATCCGCAAGGTGATGGAGACGAAGCGGGTCTTCGTCTTCAAGGAGGAGCTCGCCACCCACCCGCAGTTCTTCTACTTCTACGCGACCTAGCGGAGAGGGCCCGACGATGTCCGGATTCCTCGAGTTCGTGAAGGGCTGCGTCCGCCAGGTGCTCTCGGGCGGCCGCGCCTACAAGGCCTGGATGGCGTTCCTCCTCTGCGTGATCGCGGTGGGGGTCGCGGCGTACACGCGGCAGGCCACCGCCGGCCTCATCGCCAGCAACATGCGCGACGACGTGTCCTGGGCGTTCTACATCGGGAACTTCGCGTTCCTGGTGGGCGTGGCCGCGGCGGCGGTGCTGCTGGTGATCCCCGCCTACGTGTACCAGTGGAAGCCCATCAAGGAGGTGGTGGTCCTCGGCGAGCTGCTCGCCATCAGCGCGCTGGTGATGGCGCTGCTGTTCATCTCGGTGGACCTGGGCCGCCCCGACCGCGTCCACCACATGATGCCGTTCCTCGGCACGCCGAACTGGCCGGCCTCCCTGCTGACCTGGGACGCGCTGGTGCTGAACACGTACCTGTTGCTGAACGTCGTGCTGGTCCTGTACCTGCTGTTCAAGACCTACCGCGGCGAGCACTACGACAAGCGCATCTTCCTGCCGCTGGTGCTGCTCTCGATCCCGGTGTCGATCTCCACGCACACCGTGACCGCGTTCCTGTTCAACGGCATGGCGGCGCGCCCGTACTGGAACGCGTCGATCCTGGCGCCGCGCTTCATCGCCTCGGCGCTCTGCTCCGGCCCGGCGGTGATGATCATCCTGTTCCAGCTGCTGCGGAAGGCGTTCAAGTTCGAGATCAAGGACGAGGCCATCTGGAAGATCGCCGAGCTGATGGCCTACGCGATGTTCATCAACCTGTTCCTCCTCGGCGCCGAGCTGTTCAAGGAGTACTACTCGGCGACGGAGCACCTGCTCTACACGAAGTACCTGTGGGGCGGGATCGGCGAGCACACCGTGCTGGTGAAGTACGCCTGGCTGTCGCTCGCGTGCAGCGTGATCGCGTTCCTGCTGTTCCTCACGCCGCGCACCCGCAAGAACTTCGTCACCCTGAACGTCGGGTGCGTACTCATCTGGGCCGGCGTCTACATCGAGAAGGGGATGGGGCTGATCATCCCCGGCTTCACGCCGTCCACGCTGGGCCAGATCTACGAGTACACGCCGACCAAGATGGAGTGGGCCATCGCGGCGGGCGTGTTCGGGGTGGGGTTCCTGACCTTCACGATCCTGGTGAAGATCGCGGTGCCCATCCTCGTCGGTACGTTCAGGGCGCCCGAGCGCGCGCACGGCCATGCGCCGGCGGCCGGGTACCCGGTTCCCTAGATGCGTTCACACGCCGGAAGCGTTCACATGCCGCACCACACCTGGAGGTCACCATGAAGCGTCTCGTCGCCGTCCTCGCCTTCGCCGCCTTCGCCGCCGCCGCCCGCGCCGACGACGGCGCTGCCGTGTTCGCCAAGAAGTGCGCCGTGTGCCACGGCAAGGACGGGAAGGGCGCGCCCGCCGGCAAGGCGCTCGGCGCGAAGGACCTCACCACCGTGAAGCTGTCCGAGGCCGAGATCGTGAAGGTGGTCGAGAACGGCAAGGGCAAGATGACCGGCTTCAAGGGCAAGCTCAGCGACGACGAGGTGAAGTCGGTCGCGAAGTACGTGAAGGGCGGCCTGAAGTAGCGGTCCGTGCACCGCCGCGGCGCCCCGGGGGACGTCCCGTCCCTCGCGGGCGCCGCTTCGCCTGCACGGTGGCGCGTTCCGTGCTATAGCGCGCAGCGCCTTGTCCGACGGCAGCCTCACGACCCCTCCGAAGGCCCCCCGCATCCCGACGCTCGACGCCGCCCGCGCGGTGGGCGTGGTGGCCATGGTGTTCGGCCACACGCTCGACGCGCTGCTCTCCGCGGAGGCGCGGGCCGCGCCGGGGATGGTCCTCTACTGGAAGGCGCGCGGCTTCACCGCGCCGCTGTTCATGCTGGTCTCCGGCTGGGCGGTGACGGTCGCCATCGGCCGGGGCCGGGCCCGCGGGCTCGACATCCCGCGCGGACGGCTCGGGCGCGTGCTGCTCCTGCTGGCCATCGGCTACGGGCTGCGCTGGCCGGGGTGGGGGATCGACGCGCTCCGCGCCGGGGATCCGGCGGTGTGGAGCCACCTGCTCGCGTTCGACGCGCTCCACGTCATCGGCGTGTCGCTGCTCGTCGCCGCGCTGGTGCTGGCGCTGCCCTGGACGTCGCGGGAGAAGGTGGGCGTCTTCGCGCTGCTCGGCGTGCTGGCGGTGGCGCTCGCGATGCGCGCGCCCGCGCCGGTGCTGCCCGCGCCGGCGGAGCTGCCGGCCCCCGGGCTCGGGATGGCGGTGGCGCAGGCGCTGGGCGGCACGTCGCCGTTCCCGCTGCTCCCGTGGTGCATCTACTTCTTCGCCGGCGCGGTGGTGGGGCTCAGCGCGCCCGCCGACGCGCGGCGCCGCACCGTGGCGCTGGCCCTCGCCGGCGCCGCCATGTTCGCGGTGACGCTCTGGACCGGGCTCGAGGACCTGCCCCCCGCGCACCCCGGGCTCATCGCCTACCGCATCGGCGCGGTGCTGCTCCTGCTCGCGGCGCTCTCGGCGGTCCCCGCGGCGGCGGCCGCGCGCCTCGCGCCGGTCGGCAAGGCGTCGCTGGGCGTCTACGCCATCCACATCCCCATCGTGTGGGGCTGGTCCACCTGGCACGGGCTCGCGCTGCGGGTGGGGCCGTCGCTGTCGGCGTGGAACGCGGTCCTGGTCGCGGCGCTGGTGCTCGCGGCGAGCTTCGGGCTCCACCTCGCGATCAAGCACGCCCGCGCGGCCGGGGCGGCCGGGCTGCGCCGGGTGCGCTCGGCGATGGACGGCGTCGCGCTCGATCCCTGAGCGTCAGCGCGCGGACTGCCCGGCGCGGGCCAGCTCCGCCGCGAACGCGGCCGCCCGCAGCTCCGCCCAGAAGCTGGGCCGGAACGGCGCCCCCGAGACGAAGCCCACGTGCCCGCCGGCCGGGGTCGCGACCAGCTCGACGTGCGGGTTGGCTCGCGCCGCCTCGACCGGCAGCGTGTCGCGCGGGACCATCGGGTCGTCGAGCGCGGCGAGCGCCAGCAGCGGCCGCCGCACGCCCGCCACGAAGCGCCCGGCCGAGCAGCGGCTCCAGTACTCCTCCGCCGAGGCGAAGCCGTGGAGCGGGGCCGTCACCGCGCCGTCGAAGCCGGCGAAGGTGGTCACCGCGCGGATGGCCGCCGCGTCGAGGCGCTCCGGGAAGCGGGCCGCCTTCTCCAGCGCCTTCGCGCGCAGCCGCCGCAGGAAGCGCTCGCGGTAGACCCAGTTCCAGAAGCCCGGGCCGTCGATGGCGCGCGCCGAGCGGGCGAGGTCGAACGGGACCGACACCACCGCGCCGCCCCGCACCTCGGCCGCGAGGTCGTCGCCGCGCTCGCCCAGGTACTTCGCCACCACGTTGCCTCCGAGCGAGAAGCCGGAGAGCACCAGCGGCCGGCCCGGGCGCTCCGCCACCAGCCGCCGCACCACCTCGTCGACGTCGCCGGTCTCGCCCGAGTGGTAGAAGCGCGGCAGCCGGTTCGGGGTGCCGGAGCAGCCGCGGAAGTTCATCGCGAGCGCGCCCATGCCGTGCGCGAGCGCCAGCGCCACCAGCCCGCGCACGTAGGGGGCGCGCGACGAGCCCTCCAGGCCGTGGCAGACCACCAGCACCGGCGCCCCGGCGGCGGGGCCGGCGAAGCGGTCCACGTCGAGGAAGTCGCCGTCGGGGAGCTCCCAGCGCTCGCGGACGGCGGGCGGGCGCGGCAGCGGGCGCGCCACGCTCGCGAACACGGTTATGGCATGCGCGCCCGGGAGCCAGCGGCTCGGGCGGTAGGCGGTCACGCGACCTCCTCCTCGCGCCGCGCCGAGAACTGCGGGTGCGCGCGCACCCGCGCGAGCGCGTCGGGAGGCGCGTCCGGCGGGAACGGCGCCGAGGAGCGCTCGAGCCGCGCCAGCCAGCGCGCGTCGAGCGGGCGCGCCAGGAGCGCCGGATCCGTCGCGGCCGCGGTGGTCTGCTCCTTCGGGCCGCTCGGGTCGCCCACGCCCACGTGGAAGCCGGCGAGGAGCAGGGCCGAGCGCGTCGCGGTGGCCGTGCTGTACGTGTACAGCGCGCAGCGCGGGCCGGAGCGCGCCCATGCGGCGGCGAACGCCCCCAGCGTCCACAGGCCCGGGTTCGCGCGCGGGCTGAACGGATCCCAGAAGATCACCTCGGCGCGGAGGTCCTGCCGCGGCAGCGTCTCCAGCAGGTCGCCCAGGACGATCCGCCAGCGCACGCGCGCCGAGCCCCAGGCGCCGTCGCGCAGGAGCGCCCGCGCCGCGTCGAGGTCCTCCGGCCCGAGGCCCAGCCGCGCCGCGCCCTCGTCCGACGTCGCCAGCCCGAGCGCCCCGAGATCGCGCTCGAAGCTGACGATCTCCAGGCCGCGTCCGCCCGGCGGGACCGCCCCGGCCGCGCGGATCGCGGCGAGCGCGTTCGAGCCGGCGCCCAGCCCCACGTCGAGCAGCACCAGCGGCGGCCCCGGCTCGGCGAGCCGCTCGCGGAGGCGCGACTGGGCCACGTACAGCCGCTCCGCCTCCACCGCCGGGCCGATCACCGGGTGCATCACCTCGCCGGACTCCGAGTCGCGCACCGCGGGCGCGCCCTGGGACGTGACGACGAGGTGGAAGCGGGCGCCGTCGCGCGGCGCCTCCGCCGGCGGGGCCGCGGGCGTCGGCGGCGGCGGCTCGGGGAGGCGGCGGCGGCCCGGTGGGCGTGCGCTGCGGTCGTGCTCGTGGCGGTCGAGCGCCTCGAGCCGCTCGCGCTGGTAGGCGCCGTAGCGGCCGGCCTCGATGGCCGCGCGCGCGCCGCGCATGAGGTCGAGGTAGTGGCGGAGGTTGTGGACGGACACGAGGCGCGGCCCGAGGGGCTCGCGGCACTTGAACAGGTGGTGCAGGTAGGCGCGGCTCCAGCCGCGGCAGGTGTCGCAGCCGCAGGCGGCGTCGAGCGGGAGCTCGGAGAGCCGGTGCTCGGTGCGGGTGAGGCGCACGCGGCCGGTGGAGGTGAAGGCGGTGCCCTGCCAGGCGAGCGTGGTGGGCAGGATGCAGTCGAACATGTCCACGCCGTGGCCGATGGCCTCGAGGAGGTCGGGCGGCGTGCCCACGCCCATGAGGTAGCGCGGGCGATCGAGCGGGAGCAGCTCGGCGGCGCGCGCCACCACCTCGCCGCGCTCGGCCCGGGTGTCGCCGACCGCGAGCCCGCCGATGGCGAAGCCGTCGAACGGGTGCTGGGTGAGGAAGCCGGCCGAGGCGGCGCGCAGCGCCGGGTCGAGGCCGCCCTGGACGATGGCGAAGAGCGCCTGCTCGGGGTTGGTGCGCGCGGCCAGGCTGCGCAGCGCCCAGCGGTGGGTGCGCTCCATGGCGGCGCGGATCTCGGCCGCCTCGGCGGTGGAGGGCAGGCAGACGTCGAGCACCATCATCACGTCCGAGCCGATCGCGGTCTGCATCGCGATGGAGGACTCGGGGGTGAGGAGCTGCGGGCGTCCGTCCACGTAGCTGCGGAAGCGCGCGCCCGCCTCGGTGATGACGCGGTCGTGCGAGAGCGAGAAGATCTGGAAGCCGCCGGAGTCGGTGAGGATCGGGCCGTCCCAGCGCATGAAGCGGTGGATGCCGCCGAGCGCGCGGAACGCCTCGGGCCCGGGGCGGAGCAGCAGGTGGTAGGTGTTGCCGAGGATGACCTCGGCGCCCGCCTCGCGCACGTCGGCGGGGGTGAGCCCGGTGACGCTGGCGCGCGTGCCCACCGGCATGAAGGCGGGGGTCTCGACGCGCCCGTGCGGCGTCTCGAGCGTGCCGCGCCGGGCGCGGGTCTCGGCGTCCCTCGGGCCGGGGTGGAAGCGGAAGGGCATCGGGCAGATCCTATGCGCGGGGGAGGTGGCCGTGCGCGGCCTCGGCGCAGCCGGCCTCCCAGGTGCCGCGCAGCCTGAGGACCCGCTCCACCGCCACGGCGTGCAGCCCGAGGAGCCGCTCCGCCGCGTCCGGCGCGCCCAGCGCGGAGAGCGTGCCGGCCATCGCCTCCAGCGTGGACATGCCGTCGGCGCGCGGGGGGCGGCGCAGGCGCAGGCCGTCGGGCGGACCGCCCAGCGTGAGCCGCGGGAGCCGCTGGAGCGCGGGGATCCGCTGCATCATGCGGCGGGCCTGGCTCCAGGTGCCGTCCGGCACCACCACCAGGCGCGGCGGCGCGGGCGGCGGCGGGGTCGGGACGGGGGAGGGGAACAGCGCCACCGCGCCGGCGGCGGCGAGGTCGGGCAGCGCGAGGGGCTCGCCCGGCAGGCCGTGCTCCAGGATCTCGGTCCCGGGGAGCGCCAGGGCGGCCCAGCGCGCCGTGTTGGTCATCCGCTCCCGCTCGCTGGCGTGGCGCACGATCAGGAAGCGGACCGGGGCGCGGAGCCGCGGCACCTCGGCGCACAGGCAGAGCGCGGTCGGGAAGGCGCAGCGCGGGCAGCGGTCGGGGGCGGGGGGCACGGCGACGCCGATCTACCACGGGCGGCCGCGGCGCGCGCGGTGGGGTGGAACCGGGGCCGCGCTCGCGTTAACTCTCCCGCATGCCTGCACGCCTGAGACTCTTCACCGACTTCGTCTGACCGTTCTGCTTCGTCGCGGAGCGGAGCAGCCTGGTCAGGCTGCTGGACGAGTACGAGCTGGAGCTGGAGTGGGTGGGATACGAGCTCCACCCCGACACGCCGCCCGGCGGGATCGCGGTGGCGGAGCGGTTCCCGAACGCGGAGGCCATGTCCGGCTACCTGCGCTCCTTCGCCGCGGGCTTCGGCATCGACGACCTGCGCCCGCCGGATCGCATCCCCAACACGCGCCGCGCGCTGGCGGTGGCGCAGCTCGCGCGCGAGCAGGGCCGGCTCGAGCCGTACCGGGCGGTGGCGTTCGACGCGCACTGGCGGCGCGGCTGGGGCATCGAAACCGACGAGGACCTGCGCTGGCTGGCGCGCGAGGCCGGCCTGGACCCGGTCGCCGCGGTGGCGGCGGGCTCGGATCCGGCGCGCCTCGCCGCGGTGGACGCGGCCCGCGCCGAGGCGACGCGGGCCGGCGTCACCGGCATCCCGACGTTCGACTTCGGCGACGCGCTCCGGGTGGTCGGCTGCCGCCCGTACGACGTGCTCGCCGACGCCGCCCGGCGCGCCGGGGCCCGCCCGCGCACGTAGCGGGCCGGGCCGGGGCGGCCAGGCTAGGGCAGCACGCGGATGGCCGCCGCGCCGCCGGCGGTGGAGACGTGCAGCGTGGGCGGCGACGGCATCCGGTCCACCTCGATCGCGGTCACCCGGTCGCTCGGCAGGCCGCTCCCGGCGCGGATCGACCTCGACGTCCGGGTGGCCGGATCCCAGATCGAGACACCAGTGGTGTACCCCGCCAGCACCACCCGCCCGTCGGGGAGGCAGGCGATGTCGCGCACCGGCCGCTCGCCCAGGCCGAGCGCGCTCGACAGGTAGTGCGTGAAGCGGTGCCCGTCCCACGAGGCGACCGTCTCCATCACCCCGTCCGCCGGGCCGGCGCTCGAGAACCAGACCGTGCCGTCCGGGCAGACCGCGACGCCGGTCATGAGGACGTCGTGTCCCTCGTTCGCGACCGGGAACACCGGCATGTTGCCGGTGCCGTCGGGATAGTACGGGTCGCCGAACGCGACCTTGAACGCGGCGCCGTTGCGGGCGACCCAGTGGAACGGATCCGCGTCCCAGGTGATCAGGCCGGCGGCCCACTTGCCGGCGTGCCACAGGTCCCCGTTCGCGTCGATGGCGAGGCCGGCCCAGTCGCCGAGGCGCTGGTTCGCGCCGCTGCCGTCGCAGGGCGCGTCCTTGCAGACGCTGGCGTGCAGGTGGTCGCCCATGTAGTCGTCGTTGAAGGAGTCGAGCCACTCCATGGGCGGATCCGGCCAGCGGAACTGGTCGGGGAAGAGCAGGTCCACGCCGTGCTCGGTGCCGGCGTACAGCGTGTGCGGATGGGCGAAGTGGTCGTAGACCATCCGGTAGATGGACCGGTCGTGCCAGTACTTCGCGCCGTGGTTCCCGGCGACCAGGTCGAAGCGCTCGACCGCCAGCGTCCCGTCCGCGTTCAGGCGGACGCGGTCGATCTTCCCGCTGTGGCGGTCGGGATCGCACCAGTCCTCGCCGTCCCCGTTGGCGCCGCAGTCCGAGCCGCCCGGGTGGATGCCGTGGTACCCCACGAACACCTCGTCCGGCCCGCCGCCCACGATCGAGCGGATGCCCTCGGGCGCCGCCACGCCCCAGCTCACGTCGGCGTCGGCGCAGGGCGTCTCGGGGCGGACCGGGCGGTCGCGGCAGTACCGCATCCGGTTCGCGCCCAGGTGCAGCCCGTCGCCCTCGTCGTAGCGGCGGAACGTGGTCTCGCCGGGCCGGAGCAGGTAGAGCGCCGACGGGGTGGCCAGCCACCGGTTCTGCGTCTCGTCGGTGCTGAACCCGACCACCGGCGACTCCTGGATGCCGGCGCTCGCGCCGTAGGTGGCGTTCTCCACCGCCCAGGGCCCCTGCGTCCCGAACTGGAAGCGGGGCGGCGTGGTCCCGCCGCCCCCGCCGCCGCCGCCGCCTCCTCCGCCGCCCCCATCGCCGCCCCCTCCGCCTCCGCCGGCGCCGCCGCCGGGCGGCGTGACCGGCGCGGGATCCTTCCCGCCCGAGCCGCAGCCCGCGATCGCGACCGCCGCCGCCAGCGCCACCCAGGCCCCGCCTCGTCCGAGCATCTCCCCTCCGTGAAGTCCGCCCGCGAGCCGCGCGGGACCGGCGGCCCGCTGTGCGAGCGCCGGGCCAGCGACCGGGACGCGCCGCCGCGCGGAGAACCGCGGCGGCAGGTGGGTGGCGGTGGGCGATCGGTGGAAGGCGAGTTCCACGGCAGGTCGACGCGGAGCGCAGCGCCGTCCGCACGGCGGCCGCCCGCGGGAGCGGCTGGTCGCCCGCCAGGCCCCCGCCGGCCCGGTTCCAGGCGCCAGCCCTGCTGGGCTACGCTGACCGGACGAGGAGCCCTGCCATGCCGGCCACCCGTGAACCCGCCGCCTTGAACCTGCCGCCGCGCGTCCCGCTCGCCCGGTTGCCCACGCCCATCGAGCCGTCGCCTCGCGTGGGGGCCGCGCTCGGCCTCGACCTGCTCTACAAGCGCGACGACCTCACCGGCCTCGAGCTGTCCGGCAACAAGGCTCGGAAGCTGGAGTACCTGCTCGCCGAGGCCGAGGCCGCCGGCGCGGACACGCTCGTGACCTGCGGCGGCGTGCAGTCCAACCACTGCCGCGCCACCGCGTTCGCGGCCGCGAAGCGCGGGCTGCGCGCGGTGCTCCTGCTGCGCGTGCCGGACCCGGCGCGGCCGCCCGCGCCCGAGGCGAACGTGCTGCTCGATCGGCTGGCCGGCGCGGAGATCCGCTGGGTCTCGCACGACGAGTACCGGCGCCGCGCCGAGCTCATGGACGCGGTGGCGTCGGAGCTGCGCGCCGCCGGGCGGCGGGCCTACGTGATCCCGGAGGGCGGGTCGTCGCCGCTCGGGAGCCTCGGGTACCTGCTGGCCGTGGCCGAGCTGCGCCGGCAGCTCCCGGAGGCGTGGCGGACCGGGCCGCTGACGCTGGCGTACGCCGTGGGCTCGGGCGGCACCGGCGCCGGCCTCGAGCTCGGGGTGCGCGCGCTGGGGTGGAAGGACGCGAGGCCGGTGGGCTTCGCGGTGTGCAACGACGCGGCGTACTTCCGCGCGACCATCGCGGCGCTGTGCGCGGACGCGCGCCGCCGGTGGCCGGCGCTGCCCGAGGTGCCGGCGGACGAGCTCCGGATCGACGACGGGTTCATCGGCCCGGGCTACGCCCAGGCCACCTCCGACGGGCTGGAGATCATCCGCCGCGCCGCGCGCGAGGACGGGGTGCTCCTCGATCCGGTCTACACCGGAAAGGCGATGCTCGGACTGGCGACGCGAGCGCGCGAGCCGGGGGGGCTGCCCGCGCCGCGCGTCGTGTTCTTCCACACCGGCGGTGCGTTCGGCCTGTTCCCGTTCGCGAACGCGCTGGCCGGCTGATCGCGCGCCCACGGTCCCGGTCCCGCGGCGCGGGGATGGCGCGGGCGGCCCCCCGGCGGTATGCAGCCGGGAGGCCGGTCACTCGCCGTGGTTCCGCGGTGCGGAAGGGGGCGCGCGATGCCGAGGGTCAAGCAGATCTCCGCGTGGGTGGCGGATCGTCCCGGGGTGATGGGCGAGGTGGCCGATGCGCTGGGGCAGAAGGGCGTGAGCATCCGCGCCTTCATGGCGAGCGTGCTGGACGGGCGCGGCTTCCTCCGGATGGTGGTGGACAAGCCGGCCGCGGCGCGGCGCGCGCTCACGGCGCACGGCTGGGAGATCACCGAGGACGACGTCGTCGAGGTGACGCTGCCGGACCGGCCGGGCGCCCTGGGCGAGGTCGCGGACCGGCTCGGCGCGCGGGGCATCAACGTCCAGTACGCCTACATCGGGACGGCCGGCAGCGCGAAGCAGGTGAACCTCTACCTGGCGGTGGCCGACGTGGCGGCCGCGCTGCGGGCGCTCCGGTGAGGCGGTGGCCGGTGCCGCGGTGCGGCATCGGCGCTAGCTTTCGATCGTGGGCCATACCGGTCTCGTCCTGACGGGCGGCGGCGCCCGGGCGGCATACCAGGTCGGCGCCCTCCGGGCGCTGGCGGAGATCGCCGGGCCGGGGCCGATGCCGTTCGGCGTGCTCGCGGGGATCAGCGCCGGCGCCATCAACGGCGCGGTGCTGGGCTGCGGCGCCGGCGACTTCCTGGCGGCGGCGGAGCGGCTCCAGGCCACCTGGGCCTCGCTCACGCCGGATCGCGTCTTCCGCACCGGCGCGCTGGCGCTCGCCGGCGTGGGCGGCCGCTGGATCCGCGACCTCTCCGCGGGAGGGCTCGTCGGCAAGACCGGGATCAACTACCTGCTCGACCCGGCGCCGCTCCGGGCGCTGCTCGCCGGCGCGCTGCCCATGGGCCGGCTGCGGCGCAACCTGCGCACCGGCCGGCTGCGGGCGGTCGCGCTCTCGGCCACGAACTACCACACCGGCGCGGGCGTGACGTTCTTCGAGGGCGCGCCGGACATCGAGCCGTGGATCCGGTCCACGCGCGTGGGGGTGCGGGCGCGGCTCGGGCTGGACCACGTGATGGCGTCCGCCGCCATCCCCATCTTCTTCCCGCCGGTCCGGATCGAGCGGACGTTCTACGGGGATGGCTGCGTCCGCATGATCTGCCCGCTCAGCCCGGCCATCCACCTCGGGGCGGAGCGCATCGTGGCCATCAGCGTGCGCCACCTGCGCAGCGCGGCGGAGACGGCGCGGGACGAGGTGAGCAGCGGGGACGGCACGCTGCCGCTGTCCGAGATCGCGGGCGTGCTCCTGAACGCCGTCTTCCTCGACTCGCTCGACTCCGACGTGGAGCGGCTCGAGCGGATCAACCGGACGCTGGCGCTCATCCCGCACGAGCGGCTCGGGCGCGGCGAGCTGGAGCTGCGCGAGGTGCCGGCCCTCGTGCTGCGGCCGTCGCTCGACCTCGGGAAGCTCGCCGCCGACGAGTACGGCCGTTTCCCGCGCATGCTCCGCTACCTGCTGAAGGGCATCGGCGCGACGGGGCACGCCGGCGAGGACCTGCTCAGCTACCTCGCGTTCGAGCCGGTGTACGTGCACCGCGTGATGGACCTCGGCTACGCGGACACGATGGCGCGCCGCGCCGAGGTCGAGGCGTTCCTGGCGCCGGACGAGCGCGGCGACCGGCGCGATCGGAACGGCCGCGCCGCCGGCGGCCTACGCGCGCGGTGAGCCGGCCCGCAGCCGCGGCGCGAGCAGCGCCGGCGCCAGCGTGCGCCAGGCGGTGGCGGCCAGGACCACCGCGCCGCCCGCCAGCGCCCACGGGCCGGGCCGCTCGCCCGCGAGCAGGAACGTCCAGATCGGGTTGAGCACCGGCTCGAGCAGCACCAGCAGCGACGCCTCCAGCGCCGGGACCTTCTCCAGCCCGCGGGCGAAGCACAGGTAGGCGAGCCCGAGCTGGAAGACTCCCAGGTACGCGACCAGCGCCAGGTCGAGGGGCCGCGGCGCGGGGCCGGCGGGCCAGAGCGGCAGCGCCACCGCGGCGGCGAGCAGGTTGCCCCAGACCAGCGCGGGGGCCCCGGCCGCGTGCAGCCGCCGCAGGCCGAGGATGCACAGCGCGAACGCGACGCCCGACGCGAGCGCCACCAGGTTGCCGGTGACCTGGCCCGGCGTCAGCTCGTCGAGGAAGAACAGCGCCAGCCCGGCGCCGAAGACCGGCACCGCGAGCAGCTCGCCGCGGGCGGGCCGCTCGCCGAGCAGCGCCGGCGAGAGCAGCAGCACCCACAGCGGCGCCGTGTCCTGGATGAAGATCGCGTTCGCGGAGGTGGTGAGCTTGTTCGCGAGCGCGAACAGCACCACGGTGGCCGCGTACGCCACCGAGACGAGCAGCACGCCGCGGGAGGGCCGGCGGCGCGCCTGCGGGACGGCCACCAGCAGGAACACGCCCGCCACCAGCGACCGTCCGCCGGCGATCTGCCAGCCGGAGAGGTCGCAGAGCTTCATGGCGGCGCCGGCCGTGGACCAGAGCCCGGCGGCGGCGAGGAGCAGGAGGCGGCTGCGCAGCATGGGGGGCGCGCAGTCTAGACGACCGCGCAGGATTCGTGAATCACGCGAGCGAAGCGAGCCGCCGGGGCGCCCGGCGCGGAAGCGGCGGCAGCCGCTCGCGCCGGCGCACGGGACACGCGAGCAGGGTGGGGCCCCGCGGAGCTCCGCTCCGTGCGGCGGGGCGCAGCCCCGTCAAGCCGTCACCCAGTCGCGCAGGACCCGGTCGATCTGCTCCTCCGACAGCTCGCCGGCGTCCGCCAGCTCCTTGATGCGCTTGGTGAGCGCCTTCAGCTCGGTCTCGCCGAACGTGATGCCCATCTCGCGCGCCCGGTAGGCGATGGCGTGCCGGCCGGTGAGGCGGCTGCCCAGGATCAGGCGCCGGGTGAGGCCGAACGCCTCCGGCGGGATGATCTCGTAGGAGCCGGGGTTCGCCATCATGGCCTTCAGGTGCATCCCGGCCTTGTGCGAGTACGCGGTCTCGCCGGTCACGTAGTTGTTGAACGGGACCTCGATGCCGGTGACCCGGGCCACCAGCCGCTCCAGCTCGCGGAGCTGGCCGAGCCGGTAGCGCTCCGCCACCGACTGCGGCTCGATGGAGAACATGCGCGCGATGATGCCGCCGAGCGGGGTGATGCCGACGCGCTCGCCGATCCCCAGCACCGCCACGTCCACGTGGGTGGCGCCGGCGGCCAGGGCCTCGTAGGCGTTCGCGATGCAGCACCCGGTGTCGTTGTGGCCGTGGAACCCGATGTCGCAGCGGACCGCGCGCCGGATCTCGCGCACCAGCGCGAACACCTGGCGCGGCGTGGCGATGCCGACCGTGTCGGCGATGCCGACGCGGTGGACGCCGAGCCGCTCGGCGGCCTGGTAGACCGCCACCAGGTCCGTCACCTCGCTGCGGAACGCGTCCTCGGCGGAGAAGCGCGTCTCGAGGCCGGCCTTGAGCGCCAGCTCGATGGGCGGCCCCATGGCGTCGATGATCTGCTGGATGGACTTGCCGTGCGAGGACTCGCGGAGGATGCGGCTGGTCGCGAAGAGCAGGCCGATGCCGCGGACGCCGGTGTCGATGGCGGCGCGCACGTCGTCGAGGACGCAGCGCGAGTGGGTGATGACCCGCGCGCCGAGCCCGAGCTTCACGATCTGCACCGCGTCCCGCTGCGACTGCGGCGAGGCGGCCGGGCTGGTCACCTCGACGTACTCGACCCCGAACGTGTCGAGCGCGCGCGCGATCTCGAGCTTGTCCTCGGTGCGGAACGTCCCGTGGGCGAACTGCTCGCCCTCGCGGAGCGTCGAGTCGATGAGCTTCCAGGTGGACTTGGTCATGGCGCTAGAGCGGGAAGTCGTCGGGCTCGATCTCGCGGACCAGGCCGCCCGAGGTGGGATCGGTCCGGAAGCCGAAGCGGCGCAGGTACTCGGGCTGGAAGTAGCCGGTCTCCATCCGCCGCACGCCGCGTGCCTTGAGCCGCCGCGCGAACTCGCGCATCAGCCCGTCGGCCACGCCGCGCCCGCGGTGGCGCCGCCCCACCACCAGCTTCTCCATGTGCACGCGGTCCGGCGCCACCTGCCGGTAGAAGAGCCCTCCGATGACGGTGTCCTTCGGGTCGAGGCAGAGCAGGAACTCGTGCTCGGTGGTGAAGGTCACCTGCAGGTTCGACTCGTGGAACATGTGGAGCAGCCGCGCCACCTCGCGCGGCGACACCGGGCCGCGCACGGTGTAGCGCTCCCCGGCCTCGTCGGTGAGCGCCACCACCACCTCGGTGACGTAGTGGCCACCCGACGGCATGGAGATGAGCGCCACCTCGTCGGTGGGCGCCAGGTACCGGTACGTCATGCGCGCCAGGAAGTAGTCCTCCTCGGAGGTCGGGCGCGCCGCGCTGCGCACCGCCGCCACCTGCTCCTCGAGGTCCAGCCCGCCGGCGGGGAGGACGCGGGCCCGGTTCATGATCCGGTCGAGCGCCGCGCCCAGCTCCGGGCGCACGTTCGCGAACACCGTCTGGCGGAAGAAGCGCACCCGCGTGTCGGGCCAGACGGTCTCGACCTCGGAGAGCCGGTAGGTGCCCCACAGCTCGCCGAGCATCTTCCCCTGCGCCTCGAACGTCGCCTGCGGGTTCACCTCCAGCCAGCGTCGGTAGCGCCGGGCCGCGAAGTGGACGCGCTGCGGCGTGAAGCCGCCCTCGCGCAGCCGCTCCAGGAACGTCTCGATGGCGACGGCGCGCCGCGAGGTCTGCGACACCTCCTCGAGCAGGCTGATGCCGCGCTCGAGCCCGAGCGCCTCCACCACCGCCGAGAGCACGATGGCGTCCTCGGCGCCGCCCTTCAGCTCGGGCCGGGACCGCTCGATGCGCTCGATGAACGCCTCCTCGAAGCGGTCGAGCAGCTCGTCGAAGCCGGCGCACGGCGAGCGGTCGGAGATGGACACCAGCCGCGCGCCGGAGTGGTAGTCGTGCGAGGGCACGATGAACGCGGCCGGCGAGGGCTCGCGCAGCGCCAGCCGCCGGCCGGTGCGGTCCCAGAACCGGACGTGCCCCTCCACCGCGGTCCACACCAGGAACGGCCAGAGGAGCTGGAGCCGCCGCGTCTCGCCCTGGCGCACCAGCCGCGCCACCTGCCGCTCCACGTCCGAGCCGGGGATGAACTCCTCGGTGAAGATGCCCCACTCGGCGAAGTAGCCGCCGAACTTCTCCACCAGCGGCGGCGGCGCGCCGGCGGCGAGGAGCCAGCTCACCTCCTGGCGCAGCTCGGCGAACGTCATGTCCTCCGCCACGTTCATGGCGAAGTCGAACACCTCGCGCGCGCGGGTGTGGATGGAGACGCGGTAGACGCTCTTGCCGTGCTGGCGGCCCAGCAGCGATACCGCCAGGCCGCCGGGCGGGATGTCGGCGAGCGAGAGCAGCACGCCGCGCCCCAGCTCGAACACCGAGGCGCGCACGATGGTGGCGTCCTCGAACGCGGAGAGCAGCGAGGGGCGCACCTGCGCCGGCACGGTGTCGTCGAACACCAGCACGTGGTGCCAGCCGTACTCGACGCCGGTCTGCGGGTCGATGGCCAGGCGGAGGTTGGGCCCGACGAAGTTGGAGAAGCCGCGGCGCAGCCGGTCCAGCTCCTCGCCGGCGCGGGCGGACACCTCGGGGTCGTCGTGCAGCGTGAGCCGGGCGAGCGGCACGCGCACGCGGCCGAAGTAGACCGGGTGCGCGATGGCGCAGGCGGTGAGCAGGCGCATCGCGCCCACCAGCAGCCGCCGGTCCGACGGATCCGCCGGCGCGCCGTTGGCGCGGTCGGAGGCGAGGTGGGCGAGCAGCACCTGGACCTGCGCGTCCGAGAGCCCGCGCTCGCCCAGGTCGGCCAGGTCCTCGTCCCGCAGCGCCATCGCGCCCATCCGGTCGAGGAACAGGCGCACCGTGGCGAGCGTCTCGCCCGCGTCCTCGTTCGGCAGGAGCACCCGGAACGCGCGGCGCCGCACGTCCTCGTCCGGCGCCTCGGCGGCCCGGCGCAGCAGCGCGCGGCACAGCGACGCGTGCTCGCTCTGGGCGGCGGCGAGGCCGATGTGGAGGTGGCTGATGGCGCGGCGCGCCTCGGGGCGCTCGGCGCGCAGCAGCTCGCCGGCCACGTGGATGGAGTGGAACGTCACCTCCCCGCCGTCCACCACGTCCAGCATCTCGCGCAGCCGCTCCGCCGGCGGCGCCGGCCAGAGGCGCGCGTCCAGGCGGAGGTCGACGCTGCCCTTGCGGCGGCGGGACACGAGCGAGAGGAACGCCTCCTCGCCCAGGAACGCCCGCAGCGCCTGGTTCCCGAGCCAGAGCGAGGGGCGGGCGAGCAGCGCGCCCAGATCGATCACGGTGCCCTCCGCCGCGTAGGCGAGGTCGCCGATGCGGAGCGCGCCGGGGGCGGCCGGATCCGGGCCGATGCGCAGGCTGCGCTCGCCGGCGCGGAGCTGACCCGCGTCGAGCGCCACCTCGTGCTGGAGCACGCCCATCTCGCGCAGCACCCAGTTCGGGATGCGGAGGAAGAAGCCGTCGAGCGCGAGCGCGAGGTGCTTCTGCTCGTACATCCGCTCGATGAGATCCTTCCAGTTCTTCTCCACCGCCTCGCGCTTGAACGTGAGCTTGTGGGTCAGCTCGCCGTGCGCGTCGTCGAGGGCGCGCGGCAGGAGCTGGAACGCCACCACGCGCTCGAACGGGGCCAGGAACCGGTTCGCGCTCGCGACCAGGGAGCCGAGCAGCTCGCGCTGCGCGTCGGGCGAGCGGCCCTGGACCGCGGCCGACTGCTGGTTCGGCCAGACCAGCAGCGTGTTGTACTCGCGGTGATCGCCGACCAGAAACGCCTGCGAGATCGCCTCGAAGTCGCGGAACAGGTTCTCCACGCGCTGCGGCGCGATCGTCTGGCCCTGGCGGTTCTTGTAGATCTCCTTCTTGCGGCCGGTGATGTGGAAGTGGCCGGCCGGGTCGATGGAGACGAGGTCGCCGGTGCCGAACCAGCCGTCGGCGTCCGCGCCGTGGTCGTTCGGGCCGGGGTGGTAGTAGCCGGGCGAGACGTACGGTCCGCGGATGAGCAGCTCGCCGTCCTCGGCGCGGCGGCACTCGATGCCGGGGAGCGGCTTGCCGATGGAGCCGTCCACGTACTCGCCCACCGGCGTCATGGTCACGCCGCCGGTGGCCTCGGTCATCCCGTAGCCGGAGCAGAGCTCCGTCCCCGCGCGGTGGAAGGCGCGGAAGACCACCGGGTCGAGGTAGCCGGCCGCCGACAGGCCGGTGCGGAGCCGGCCGCCGGTGATGACGCGCAGGTGCGCCGCCACGTCGTCGGGATCGTCGGAGGCGGCCTCCCAGACCGCCGCCTCGTGCAGCTCCATCCACTTCTTCGGGACCGAGATGAAGACGGTGGGCTTCACCCGCTTGAAGTCCTCGAGCAGCGGCCCCTGCGCGGTGGAGCGGGCGAACACGTAGGTCGCGCCCCACCACAGCGTGCCGGTCAGCTCGAGCCAGCGTCCGAACGTGTGGTACAGCGGCAGGTAGCAGAGGAAGACGTCGCCCTCGCCCACCTCGCGCAGCGCGTACCCCCGCGCCAGCCGCTTGGTCACCAGGTTCTGGTGCGTGAACAGGATGCCCTTGGGCTTCCCGGTGGTGCCCGAGGTGTACATCACGGTGGCGACGTCGCCCGACCGGACGCGGCCGGCGCGCGCCGCCCGCGCGTCGTCGTCGAAGTCCGCCCCCTGGCCGATCATCTGCTCGAGCGAGAGCAGCCCGTTGCGCTCCGCGGCCGCGCGAGAGAACACCACGATCTCGCGCAGCTCGGGCAGCGCCGGCAGCGACGGGAGCACCTTCGCGACCTGCTCCTCGTCGGAGGCGAGCAGCACCCGCGCCCCGGAGTGCTTCAGCATGAACACCACCTGCTCGGCCACCGCGTTCGCGGGGAGCGGGTAGTCCACGATGCCGTTCGTGAGGCAGGCGAGGTCGCACAGCGCCGCCTCGAGGCAGTTCTCCGACAGGATCGCCACCCGCGCGTCCGGGTGGTCGTCCACCAGCGCCAGGATGCCGCGCGCGATGGCCCGCGTCCGCCGGGCGAGGTCGGCGACGGTCACCTCGCAGGCGTCCTGCCCGAGGACCCGGATCGCGACCGTCTTCGGGTCCGTCTCCTCGCGGGAGCGGAGCACCTCGCCCAGCGTGCAGTCGGCGCGGGCGATGACCGGGAACAGCAGCTCCAGCCAGGGGTCGACGTCGTCGGGGCGGAGCTGGCTGGTGAACAGGCGGCGCCGCGCGCCGTCGAGCAGGGCGAGCAGCGCGCGGCGGGCCTGGGGGCGCTGGGCGCCGTCGAGCCGCCGCAGCAGGATCTCGACGAGCGGCGCGACCTCCGCCCGGTCGCCGGGCCGGACGGCGGCGAGCGCCTCGCGCGTCAGCTCCAGCGTCTCGGCGCCGGGCCCTTCCGCGGCCGACCAGCGGTCGGCGAGCCCTGGGAACGGGGACTCCTGCTTGACCTGGAACATGCCCTCCCAACAAACCACGGATGTGCGGCCATGTCGACGCGCGCCGGAGGCCACACGGTGGGTGACGGCGCCGGCGCCGCGCACGCGCGTCGCGCCCCTCCGCGCGACCCCACGGGTGCCGGAATCCGTCCGGGCGGGCGGCGTTCCGTCCGCTTAACCTTGCCCCACGTCAACCACGGGAGGCGCGATGGACATCGGGATGGTGGGGCTGGGGCGGATGGGCGGCCGGATGGCCCGCAGGCTGCTCCGCGGAGGCCACCGGGTGGTCGGCTTCGATCCGGATGCGCGCGCGGTCGAGGACCTGGCCGCCGACGGCGGCGCCGGGGCGGCCTCGCTGGACGCCCTGGTGGCGGCGCTCGCCCCCCCGCGGGCGGTCTGGCTGATGGTGCCGGCCGGCGGGCCCACCGAGCAGGCGATCGCGTCGCTGGCGGAGCGGCTCGGGCCGGGCGACGTGGTGGTGGACGGGGGAAACTCCTGGTTCAAGGACGACGTGCGCCGGGCCGAGCTGCTCCGGGCCCGCGGCGTGCGGTTCCTCGACGCCGGGACGAGCGGCGGGGTGGCCGGGCTGGAGCGCGGCTACTGCCTGATGGTGGGGGGCGATCGCGACGCGTTCGACCGGCTCGAGCCGGTGCTCCGGACGCTGGCGCCCGGCAGCGCCGCGGCGCCGCCGACGCCGGGGCGGACCGCCGGCGGGACCGCCGAGGAGGGCTACCTGTACTGCGGCCCGGCCGGCGCCGGCCACTTCGTGAAGATGATCCACAACGGCGTGGAGTACGGGCTGATGCAGGCGTACGCGGAGGGCTTCGACCTGCTGCGCGGCGCCGCCGGCGAGGGCATGCCCGAGGCGATCCGCTACCGGATCGACCTCGCCGAGGTCGCCGAGCTGTGGCGGCGCGGGAGCGTGGTGACCTCCTGGCTGCTGGACCTGTCCGCCGCGGCCCTGGCGCGCGACCCCGGGCTGGAGGCGTTCGAGGGCGCGGTGGCCGACTCGGGCGAGGGGCGCTGGACGATCCAGGCCGCGGTGGAGGAGGGCGTGGCCGCCCCGGCGCTCTCCGCGGCGCTGTTCGCGCGCTTCCGCTCGCGCCGGGCGCACACGTTCGGCGAGAAGCTGCTGAGCGCGATGCGCCGCGGGTTCGGCGGGCACCACGAGGCGGTGAAGGGGGGCTCCCGATGACCGCGCTCCCCGACCGCCCCGGCGACCCCTGCGCGTTCGTGATCTTCGGCGCGATGGGCGATCTCGCCCGGCGCAAGCTCCTCCCGTCGCTCTACAACCTGCGCCTGAACGGCCTCTTGCCGCGCGAGTTCGCCATCGTGGGCGTCTCGCGCCGGGCGCTCGACGACGCGGCCTACCGCGACGCCGTCACCGGCGCGCTCCGCACCTTCGCGACGCGCCCGGTGGACGACGCGGTCTGGTCGGAGTACGCCGAGCGCGTCCACCACGTGCAGGGGGACTTCGAGGACCCGGCCACCTACGAGCGGATCGGGGCCGCGCTCGCGCACGCCGCGCAGAAGCACGGGACCGCGGGCAACGCGCTGTTCTACCTGGCCACGCCGCCGGGCGAGTTCTGCCACATCGTGCGCGGGCTGGGCGCGGCGGGGCTGCTCGGGGAGAGCGCCGGCTGGCGGCGCGTCGTGATCGAGAAGCCGTTCGGCCGCGACCTGGAGTCGGCGGTGGCGCTGAACCGCGAGCTCGCCTCGATCGTGCGCGAGGAGCAGATCTACCGGATCGACCACTACCTCGGGAAGGAGACCGTCCAGAACCTGATGGTGTTCCGGTTCGCGAACGGGATCTTCGAGCCGATCTGGAACCGCCGCTACGTGGACCACGTGCAGGTCACCGTGGCGGAGGAGCTGGGGGTGGAGGGGCGGGGCGACTACTACGAGCAGGCCGGCGCGCTCCGCGACATCGTCCAGAACCACATCCTGCAGCTCCTCACGCTGGTGGCGATGGAGCCGCCCTCGACGCTCGCCGCCGAGGCCGTGCGCAACGAGAAGACGAAGGTGCTCGAGTCGATCCGGCCCATGTCGCCGGAGGACGTGCTGCGGAACACGGTGCGCGGCCAGTACGGCGAGGGCTACCTGGGCGGCCAGAAGGTGCCCGGGTACCGGGCCGAGCCGAGCGTGTCGCCCGCCTCGCAGATCGAGACCTACGCCGCGCTGAAGCTCCAGGTGGAGAACTGGCGCTGGGCCGGGGTGCCGTTCTACGTGCGCGCCGGCAAGCGGCTCGCGCGGCGCGACACGCAGATCTCGATCCAGTTCCGGCGGCCGCCGCTGCTCCTGTTCCAGGAGGCCGGGGTGGAGGGCATCGAGCCGAACCGGCTCGACATCCTCATCCAGCCGGAGGAGGCCATCTGCATCTCGATGAAGGCGAAGCGCCCCGGCCCCTCGATCCAGCTCCAGCCGGTGCGCCTCGACTTCAGCTACGCCGACTTCGGCGGCCTGCCGCCCGCCACCGGCTACGAGCGACTGCTCCACGACGCGATGATCGGCGACGCGACGCTGTTCCACCGCGCCGACATGGTGGAGGCGAGCTGGCGCATCGCCACCCCGGTGCTCGACGTCTGGTCCACGCTGCCCGCGCGCGACTTCCCGAACTACGCCGCGGGGAGCTGGGGGCCCGCGGCGGCGTCCGAGCTGCTCGCGCGCGACGGGCGGCGCTGGGCGGACCGGGAGTGACCCCGGTGGCGCGTCCCCCGGGGCCGGCGCTGGTGCGGGCCGCGGACGCGGCGGCCCTGGCGCGCGTGGCCGCCGAGGAGGTGGCGCGGCGGGCCGAGGAGGCCGTCGCGGCGCGCGGGCGCTTCGCGATCGCGCTCGCCGGAGGAAGCACCCCGCGGGCGCTGTACGCGCTCCTCGCCGATCCCGCCGCGCCCTGGCGCGAGCGGGTGCCGTGGGCCCGCACCGAGATCTGGTTCGGCGACGAGCGCTGCGTCCCGCCCGACCACCCCGACTCGAACTATCGGACCGCGGGCGAGGCGCTGCTGGAGCACGTCCCCGCCGCCGCCGTGCATCGGATCGAGGGCGAGCGACCGCCCGCGGAGGCGGCCGCCGGCTACGAGGCGGCGCTGCGGCGGGCGGCCGATCCCGACGGGAGCCCGCCGCGCCTCGACCTGGTGCTGCTCGGCCTCGGGGCCGACGGCCACACCGCGTCGCTGTTCCCGGGGAGCCCCGCGCTCGACGAGCGCGCGCGCTGGGTGGCGGCGCCCTTCGTGCCCGCCGTCGGCGCCCACCGCATCACCCTCACGCTGCCGGTGCTGGAGCGGGCGCGCGCGATCGCGTTCCTCGTGTCCGGCGCCGAGAAGCGGGCGGCGCTCGGGCGGCTCCTCGCCCCCGGCACGCCCTCGATCCCGGCGGCGCGGGTGCGTCCGCTCGACGGCGCGCTCCTCGTGCTGGCCGACCGCGCGGCGGCAGGGTAGGCGCTCGCCCGGTGGGCCTCCGGGCGGGCATCGGAGGGACCCCACGACCGTGCGTCCTCCTGGCGCAGGGTCCCCCGCAGGCGGTTGGAGGGCCAACCGACCGGACATAGGATGCTCCGATGCGCGCGGTCCTGAAGGTCCTCGTCCCGCTGATGCTCCTCCTGGGCGCCATCGCCTGGGGGGCGTCGGTCCTCGTCGAGCACACGGCCCGGCGCTGGTTCGATCGTGACACCCGCATGCGGGCCGAGCTGGCGGTCTCCGGCGCCCGCGACGGGCTCGAGCGCGCGCTCCGCAAGGGCGAGCGCGCGCGGGTGCGCCGTATCCTGGGCGAGGTGGCGCGCGACGAGCGGGTGCTCGGCGCGGCGGCCTGCGATCCGGAGGGGGCGCTGGTCGCGAGCACGTCCGAGTACCCGGAGCCGTTCGACTGCGGGCGGATCCGGGCGCACGCGGCGGCGGGCGCGGCCGCGCCCGTCACCTCGGCGTTCGAGGCGCCGTACGGGGAGACGCGGGTGCACCTCACCGCGGTGCCGCTGGCGGACGAGGAGGGGCCGCTCGGGTTCGTGGCGCTCGTGCACGACATGAGCTGGGTCGCGACGCGCGAGGAGCAGACGCGCGGCTTCCTGGCGGTCGCGTTCGCGATCGTGGCGCTCGCCGCGGCGGTGGCGACGACGCTCGCGGCGCGCTTCTCGTGGCGCGGGTGGAGCGCGGAGCTGCAGCGGGTGCTCCGGGCCACCTGGCTGATGCCGGGCCCCTCGGCCCCGCCGCGCACCCGGCGCGAGTTCCAGCCGCTCCTGTCCGACGTGCGCGCCCTGGTGTCGGAGCTCGCGTCGGAGCAGTCGGAGGGCAGGGCGGGGCTCTGGTCGCCGGCCCGCCTGCGCGACGCGCTCGCCCGGCACCTCCCCGGCAGCGAGGTGATCGTGGTCGCGAACCGCGAGCCCTACATCCACGAGCGACGCGACGGCGTGCTCCGGGTGCAGCACCCGGCCAGCGGCCTCGTCACCGCGCTCGAGCCCGTGGTCCAAGCCACCGGCGGGACCTGGATCGCGCACGGCAGCGGCGCCGCCGATCGCGAGGTGGTGGACCGGCACGCCCGCGTGCGCGTACCGCCCGACGACCCCGCCTACACGCTGCGGCGCGTGTGGCTGACCGCAGCCGAGGAGGAGGGCTACTACTACGGCTTCTCGAACGAGGGGCTGTGGCCGCTGTGCCACGTGGCGCACACCCGGCCCACCTTCCGCGGCGGGGACTTCGCCGCGTACCGCGACGCGAACCGCAAGTTCGCCGACGCGGTGTGCGAGGAGGCGAACGGCCCGGACCCGGTGGTGCTGGTGCAGGACTACCACTTCGCGCTGCTGCCCCGGATGATCCGCGAGCGGCTGCCGCGCGCGACCATCATCACGTTCTGGCACATCCCCTGGCCCAACTCCGAGCGCTTCGGGATCTGCCCGTGGGGCCCGGAGATCCTGGAGGGCATGCTCGGCTCGAGCATCCTCGGGTTCCACGTCCAGGCGCACTGCAACAACTTCCTCGACTCGGTGGACCGCTACCTCGAGGCGCGGCTCGACCGCGAGCGCCAGAGCGTGGTGCTGGGCGGCCAGGAGACGCTGATCCGCGCGTACCCGATCTCCATCGACTGGCCCACCCGCTGGGCGGCGGACGCGCCGGCGGCGCCCCTCTGCCGCGAGCGCGTGTTCGCGGACCTCGGCCTCGCGCCCGACGCGCTGCTGGGCGTCGGCATCGACCGGCTCGACTACACCAAGGGGATCGAGGAGCGGCTGCTGGCGGTGGAGCGGCTGCTGGAGCGCTTCCCGCAGTTCCGCGGCCGGTTCACGTTCGCTCAGCTCGCCGCCCCCAGCCGCACGCGCATCCCGCGCTACCAGGAGCTGAACCGCAACGTCGAGGAGGTCGCGCGCCGGGTGAACGAGCGGTTCGGCGAGGGCGACTACCGGCCCATCGTGCTGCTCCGCGAGCACCACGAGCCGCCCACCGTGTTCCGCTACTACCGCGCCGCGGACCTCTGCTACGTGTCGTCGCTGCACGACGGCATGAACCTGGTGGCGAAGGAGTTCGTGGCGGCCCGCGACGACGAGGCGGGCGTGCTGGTGCTGTCGCGGTTCACCGGCGCCTCGCGCGAGCTGGGCGAGGCGCTGCTGGTGAACCCGTACGACCTCGAGGAGGCCAGCTCGGCCCTGGCGGCGGCGCTGGCCATGCCGCGCGAGGAGCAGCGGGAGCGGATGCGGGCGCTGCGGACGTTCGTGTCCGAGTTCAACGTGTACCGCTGGGCGGGGCGCATGCTGGTGGACGCGGGGCGGCTGCGCAAGCGGGACCGGGTCTCCGGGCGCATCACCGTGCCGTTCCGGACCGTGCCCGGCGAGGCCGGCGGCCGGCGCTGACGCGGGGCCGCTGCGTCAGTCGCAGTCGTCGCCGCCCTCCGGGCAGCGCCCGGAGCGGTGCGGCGCCGGGCTGCTCAGGCCCAGCGCGGCGTTGACCAGCGCGACGTGCGAGAACGCCTGCGGGAAGTTGCCCACCAGCCGGCGCTGGACCGGGTCCCACTGCTCCGCGAGCAGCCCGACGTCGTTCGCGAGCCCCACCACGCGCTCGAAGTACCGGGCCGCGTCGGCGTGCCGGCCCATCATGCGGAGCGCGTCGGAGAGCCAGAGCGTGCAGGCCAGGAACACCCCCTCGCCGGGCGGCAGGCCGTCCACGCCGGTGCGGCTGTCGTAGCGGTGCACCAGGCCGCCCTCGGTCAGCTCGCGCTCGATCGCCTCGACGGTGCCGCGCACGCGCGGATCGGTCGCCGGCAGGAACCCCACCTGCGGCACGAGGAGCAGGCTCGCGTCGAGCGCCTTCGATCCGAACGCCTGCGTGAACGCGCCGCGCTCCGCGTCGAAGCCGCGGGCGCACACCTCGGCGTGGATGCGCGCCCGCAGCGCCCGCCAGCGCTCGAGCGGACCCTCGAGCCGGCCGGCGCGCGCCGAGCGCAGCGCCCGGTCCACCGCCACCCAGGCCATCACCTTCGAGTGCGTGAAGTCGCGGCGGGGCCCGCGGATCTCCCAGATGCCCTCGTCCGGATCGTTCCAGTGCGACTCGAGCCAGTCGAGCAGCGCGCGCTGCACGGTCCAGCCGTCGGCGCTGAACGGCAGGCCGGACAGGTGCGCCTGGTGCAGGCAGTCCAGCACCTCGCCGAACACGTCGAGCTGGAGCTGCGAGGAGGCGGCGTTGCCGATCCGCACCGGCCGGGCGCCCTCGTAGCCGGGGAGCCACGGCAGCTCGAGCTCGGTGAGCCGCCGCTCGCCGGCGATGCCGTACATGATCTGCAGGTCCTCCGGCTGGCCCGCGACGGCGCGGAGCAGCCAGTCGCGCCAGGCGCGCGCCTCGTCCACGTACCCGGCGCCCATGAGCGCGAGGAGCGTGAAGGTGGCGTCGCGGAGCCAGCAGAACCGGTAGTCCCAGTTGCGCACGCCCCCGGGCGCCTCGGGCAGCGAGGTGGTGGGCGCGGCCACGATCCCGCCGGTGCGCGAGTACGTGAGCGCCTTCAGCACCACCAGCGAGTGCACCAGCAGGGCGTGCCAGCGGCCGCCCGCGGTGCAGCGCCCGGACCAGCGCCGCCACCACGTCTCCGTCTCCTCCAGCGCCGCGCCGGGATCCGGCGGGGTGGGCGCCGGCTCGTGGGACGGGTGCCAGGTGAGCACGAACGGCGCCGCCTCGCCGGCGGAGACCGCGAAGCGGGCGCGGATGGTGCCCTGGTCGGCGCGGAGCGGGACCTCGCCGAGCAGGTGCAGCGTGTCGGGACCGGCGCTCGCCGACAGGTGGCGTCCGCGGCCCCGGATCCAGGGCCGGCGCGCGCCGTAGCCGAAGCGCGGCGAGAGCTCGAGGTCGAGCTCCACCCGCCCGCGCAGCCCCTGGACCAGGCGCACCAGGTCGGGCGCGGCGCCGCGCGGCGGCATGAAGTCCACGATCCGCACCGCGCCGTCCGAGGTGGACAGCTCGGTGTCGAGCACCAGCGTTCCGGGCCGGTAGGCGCGGCGGACGGACCGGAGCTCGCCGGTGGGGCGGAGCGAGAAGCGCCCGTGCTCCGGGGTGCCGAGCAGCGCCGCGAAGCAGGCGTCGGAGTCGAAGCGCGGCCAGCACAGCCAGTCGATCGAGCCGTCGCGCGCCACGAGCGCGGCGCTCTGCGCGTCGCCGACCATCGCGTACTCTTCCAGCCGCTGCGCCACCCGGCACCTCCACGGCGGCGCGGCCCAGCGGCCGCCGTCGCGGCGCCGGTGCGCTCCGCCCTCGCACCCATCCTCATGGATGTGCCCGGCGTCGGACCGGTGCGCGCCGCAAGACGGGGGTAGGCGGACGGGCGCTACGCGCCCGCGCGATGCTGCGCGGGCGGATCGGCGATCGCCGCCAGGAACACCCGCGCGATCTCCGCCTCGCCGACGTAGCCCGTCACCCGGCCGCCCTCGAGCACCGGGAGCTGGCGCAGCCCGCTGTCCACCAGCAGCTCGCCCACGCGCGCGAGGGAGGTCTCGGGCGCGACGGCCGTCCACCGCGCCGCCACGTCGGCGAGGACCGCCCAGCCGAGGTGCGGGTCGGCGGCCGCCGCGCGGATCGCGTCCACGTCGGCGAGGCCCGCCCAGGCGCCGGCGGGGCCGAGCAGCGGCAGCACGCGCTGGCGCGAGGTCTTCCCCGCGGCGGCCAGCCCGTCGGCGAGCCGCGCCGCCGCCTCGGCCGGCCCCGCCTCGGCCGGCACCGCCACGTCCCTGACCGTGATGCGGGTGAGCAGGTCGCGCGCGCGGAGCTCGGGGTGCGCCGGCGACTCGCGCTGGTTGCGCGGCTGCGCCGGGTAGAGCGTCCAGCGCCGCAGCGCCACGTACGCCACGCCGATGGAGAGCATCATCGGGACGAGCAGGTCGTAGCTGCCGGCCAGCTCGGACACCAGCACCAGCGCCGACAGCGGCACGTGCGCGAGCCCGCCGTAGAGCGTGCCCATGCCCACCAGCACGAACGCGGCCGGCTGGAGCGTCGGATCGCCGGTGACCAGCGCCGCCCCGTGGCCGAACGCGGCGCCGAGCAGGCCGCCGATGGTGAGCGCCGGGGCGAAGTCGCCGGCGGAGCCGCCCGAGCCGATGGTGAGCGAGGCCGCCACGACCTTCGCGGCGGCGAGGCCGAGCAGGAGGACCACCAGCGACCAGCCCGGCTGCATGCCCGGGGAGCCGGCGATGGCGGCCTGCACCGCGCCGTAGCCGCCGCCCAGGAGCCCGATGCCGCGGTCCTCGGCGCCGTACAGGTGGCCGACCAGCAGGATGATGGCGGTGGCGAACCCGCCCATGAGCAGCCCGCCCAGCCCCGGCCGCAGCCAGGCGGGCCCGGGCAGCCGGCGGAACCCCCGCGCCACCGTGCGCAGGCTCACCGCGAACGCGACCGCGCCGAGCGAGACGAGCAGCGAGAGCAGCGCGTACAGCGGGAGGTGGCGCGGCACGAACGGGAACGCCGGCAGGCGGCCGAACAGCGTGGCCTCGCCGTAGATCGACGCGACCAGCGAGTACGCCACCACGCTCGCCAGGATGGCCGGGACGAGCGCGTCGGACTCGAAGTCGTCGCGGTACAGCATCTCGACCGCGAGCAGCGCGGCGCCGAGCGGCGTCCGGAACACCGCCGAGATGCCGGCCGCCACCCCGGCCACCATCAGGATGCGCCGCTCGCGCGGGCTGGTCGGCAGCAGCCGTCCGGTGAGCGCGCCGAGCGCGCCGCCGATCTGCATGGTCGGCCCCTCGCGGCCGCCCGCGCCGCCGGTGGCGAGCGTCAGCACCGAGGCGAGCGCCTTCACCGGCGCCACCCGCGCGCGCATGCGCGCACCGTGGAGGTGGTACGCGTCGATGGTCGCGTCGCCGCCGCCGCCCCCGCACTCGGGCGCGAGCTTCGCGGTGACCAGGCCGCTCGCCAGCCCTCCGAGCGCGGGGAGCAGCACCAGCACCCAGGGGCGCAGCGGGCCGGCCGGCTCCCTCCCGAACACCAGCTCGCCCGCGGCGCGCAGCGGCAGGTACCCGGCGAGCCCGCCCAGCAGCAGGCGCTGCCCCAGCTCGAGCGCGGCGAAGAAGCCCGCGCCCACCAGGCCGGCCACGCAGCCCAGCACCGCGGTGTGCAGCAGCGTCCGGCCCAGGAGCCGGAGGTCGAGCGGGCCGCCCAGCGGCGTCATCCACGCCATGCCCGCGCGCAGCGCGCGGGCCGTGAGGGGGCTTCGTTCGTCCGGTCCGGGGTCCGACATGCGTGCCGGGCATTCTATTCGCGGCCGGTCGGGGGGCGAGCCTGCTGCTCAACCCCGCGAACTTTCTTGTCTACGTACCATATGGGGCGTGGCGCCCGGCTGGATGGTGCCTAACGTGGCGTTCACCAGGGCGGCCGCCCGGGGTGGGGTCCAGGGGTGGATCGGGGAACCAGGCGGCGCCGAGACGGCCGGACACGTTCCGGAGAAGGAAGCAGAGCCCATGCCTCACATCGACGTCGAGATCCTCACGCCGTTCACCGCCAAGTACCTGGAGGGCCGCAGCCTGACGCCCGCCGAGCGCGCGGAGGTGCTCCGGCTGGCCCAGGGTTTCGCGTGCAAGGACTCCGCAGCCGCCGCCAACGTCTCCCCCGAGACCATCCGGGCCCGCCGCAAGCGCATCTACCGCAAGCTCGACGTCCCGGGCTCCGGTGAGCTGATCTCCGAGCTGCTGGCGCTCTCGCTCCGCATGCTCGCCGCCGGCGAGCGGATCGAGCCGCGCCCGATCGTCCCCGCGCAGCCGCAGGACGCGGCCGCCACCAGCGCGCCGACGCTCATCGCGGCCCGCTGAGCCGTCGCGGCGGACGGGTGCTCCGGCGCGCGCGTGGGCTGCGCGCGCCGCGGTCACCCGCCTCCGGGTCCCCCCCCACGGACGTGCGCTCCGCCCGGTCGGCGGGCGTACGATCGGATGGGTCCAGCCGGCGCCCGCCGCAGACCGGGGCCGAGCGCCGGGGGATCCGGAGGTGCGCCATGGCCGGCTGGAAGAAGATCTGCTGCGCAGTCGATTTCTCGGAGCCGTCGCGCCGCGCGATGCATGAGGCGGCCGAGCTGGCCCGTCTCATGCGGGCGGAGCTGACGCTGCTGCACGTGTACGT